>CALJLK010000367.1 GCA_937982655.1 uncultured Sandaracinus sp. | reverse complement strand
TCATCCCGCCGTCGCCCACCGCGCCCGCGACGCGTTTCGGCTCGCGCTCGCCCGTACGGAGCAGCGCGCCGATGCGTCCGACCTCCGTGCGCGCGCCGGTCTCGACCACGATCGCGGTGGCGTGACCGCGCGTGACCTTGGTGCCCATGAACGCGAGGTTCTGTCGATCGGCGAGCGTCGTCGCCGCTTCGAGCTCGAGCGCCGCGTCTTTGCGCACCGGCACCGACTCGCCCGTGAGCACCGCCTCGTCGACCGCGACCTCGCGCGCGAGCAGCAGCCGCACGTCGGCGGGCACCTCGTCGCCCGCCTCGAGCTCCACCACGTCGCCCGGCACCAGCTCGCGCGCGTCGACGACCTTCGCGACGCCGGCGCGGATCACGCGCGCGTGGCTCGCCACCATGGACGCGAGGGCGTCGAGGGCGGCCTCCGCGCGACGCTCCTGCCAGAAGCCGAGCAGCGCGTTGAGCACGACGATGAGCCCGATCGCCATCGTGTCGCCGAAGCGCACCGCCCACGACGCGTCGCTCTCTTCGAGCATCGCCACGCCCGCCGCGATGCAGGCTGCGACGAGGAGCGTGCCCACGAGGGGATCCCGGAGCTGCGCGAGCAGGCGCCGGATCGCCGACGGGCGCGGCGCGCTCGGCAGCGCGTTGTCGCCGTGTCGTGCGCGGCTCGCGCGCACCCCCGCCTCGTCGAGCCCCCGGGTCGGATCGCTCGAGAGCGCGCGCACGACCTCGTCGGCGCTCTTCGCGTGCCAGGCTTCGTTCGCCATCGAGCGCGAGCCTACTCGCAGCACGCCACGACGTACGAGCCCGAGCTCGTCGCGAACTCACGTGATCGTGGTCGTGGACGTCGTCGTCGACGTGGACGTGGTCGAGCTCTCGTGAACGACACGGTCGGGGCTGTTGGGACCTCGCGAGCGTGACGGCTGCGAGAACGCGGTTCAGCGAACCTCGAAGGTCATCCCGGCCTTCCGAAGCCGCTCCACCAGCAACATGCCCATCGTCGACGCGGGCGTGCGGACGCCGCCTTCGCTCGGGCCGCCGAGGGCGAGGCAGAGCGCGCTCTCCGCGAGCATCTTGGCGGTCTCGCCGTAGCCGGGATCGCTGGTGCCAGCCACGCGTCCGCGCAGCTCGCGTCCGTCCGCGGTCTTGCCCACGAAGCGCGTGACGAAGAACCCCTGATCGCGCGCTTCCTTGCTCGGACCTTCGCCCGGCTTCGGGAGCACGCGAGCGGCGAGCATCTTTCGGATCGGATCGATCGCGGCGGCGCCCATGAACCCGCCGAGGAAGCTCGTGATCGCGGTCGCGCGCGCCAGCCCTCGCGGGCCCTTGCCGGTGCTCATCACCTCCGCGTAGCGGAAGTCCTTGCCCCACGGATAGCCGAGGATCGCGTTGCTGCGCCGGACGACGCGCGTGTTGATGGCGGCCATCACGAAGGGCGCCGTCCACTGCCCGAGATCGCGGTCGAAGCGCACCCCTTTTTGGTCGGAGCCGTCGGGCCCCTTGCGTTCGCCTTCCGGATTGAGCGCGTAGGGGTTCCCGAGGATCTTCAAGACGCTCTTGTCGCGCGCGATCTCTTCGAAGAGATTCAACATGCTCGCGACGGTTCCGCCGCTGAAGCCGCCCTTCGTCTCGCCCGCGAAATACGTGATCTTCTGCAGCGGAACGCCGAAGCGCTCCTTGCTCGCTTCCTGCATCATCAGCACGCCGAGGTCGGACGGGATCGAGTCGAAGCCGCAACAATGCACGATGCGCGCGCCGGTCTTCTTCGCCAGCTCGTGGTGCTGATCGATCATCCGCCGCACGAACTGCGTCTCGCCCGTGAGGTCGCAGTAGTCGGTGCCGTGCGCGACGCAGGACGCGACGAGCTCCGCGCCGTACTTCGCGTAGGGGCCGACGGTGGTGCACACCACCGAGGTGTCCTTCGCCACCGCGTCGAGCGACGCACGGTCGTGGCTGTCCGCGATCAGGATCGGCCAATCCTTGGCGGCGGCGGGGAGCCCACGCCGGATCTCTTCGAGCTTGGCGCGGTTGCGGCCCGCGAGCGCGACACGTAGGTCGGAAGAAGCGCCGTAGTGCTCGGCGAGGTACTCGGCGACGAGGCGGCCGGTGAATCCGGTGGCGCCGAAGAGGACGACGTCGAAGCGGCGCGAACGATCGTGCGGGCGGGGCAGCGTCATGGGGCCGGAGCTTGGCGCCGAACGTGCGCGGCGCCACTCGACCGTGGTTCTGCGCGGAGCGCTTCGAGGGTTTTCCCGGATCTTTCGCGGGAACGAATCGTCCCGCGGCATTGGTCAGGCGCGCGAGCTACGCTCCGCGTCGTGCTGAAAGTACTGCTCGCCGACGATCACACCATCGTGCGCGAAGGGCTCCGCGCGCTCCTCGCGAGCGACGCCGGCATCGAGATCGTCGGCGAGGCCAGCAACGGCCTCGAGGCGGTGCAGCTCGCGGAGCGCACGAAGCCGGACGTCGTGGTGATGGACCTCGCGATGCCGGAGCTCAACGGCGTCGACGCCACCGCGCGCATCCGCGCCGCGAGCCCGTCCACGCAGGTCGTGGTGCTCAGCATGCACGCGACGGCCGCGCACGTGCGGCCCGCGCTGAAGGCCGGCGCGCGCGGCTACCTGCTGAAGGGTTCGGGGCTCTCCGATCTGCTTCGCGCGATCCGCAGCGTGGCCGGCGGCGAGGCGTTCTTCAGTCCCGCCGTCGCGTCGCTGCTCCTCGAGAGCGACGACGAGAGCGGCGGCACGCTGACGCCGCGGGAGCGCGAGGTGCTCCAGCTCGTCGGCGAAGGACACTCCAGCGCGTCGATCGCGGAGCGCCTGCACCTCAGCGTGAAGACGGTCGAGGGCCACCGGAGCCGTCTGATGGTGAAGCTGCGTGCGACCAACGTGGCGGGCCTCGTGCGCCACGCGGTGCGCCTCGGGCTCGTCGATCCCTCGGCGGCGACGGAGTGAGCAAACTTTGAAGCGCTGCGCGGACGTGTCGAGTCGGTCGCGCGTGGGCTGGTTCGTGCTCGTGCTCCTCGGGCTCGCGGCCTGCGAAGCCACGCGCCCGGAGCCCCGCGCGGTCGAGGCATTCCCCACCGCCGAAGCGCCCCGCTCCCCACGCGACGACGCGCCCGTGCGTGCGCCTTGGGGTGGCCTGCAGGTCGCCGAGCGCGGGCAGGGCGATCGCGCGGTCGTGCTGCTGCACGGTTACGGCGCGCGCGGCGACGATCTCGTCGACTTCGCCAACCGCCTGGTGGTCGACGTGCCGCAGACGCTCTTCGTGATTCCGTCGGCGCCGCTCACCAATTCGTTCGGGCGCGGGCGCGCGTGGTTCGAGCCGCCGGCCTCCGCGATCGACGGCTCGGACGCGCGCCGCGAAGCGCAGCGCGAGATCGACGACGCGCGCGATCGTCTCGAAGGCGTGATCGACACCCTGCGTGGTCGCGGCATCGCGCCCGGTCGCGTGATCGTCGCGGGCTTCTCCCAGGGCGCGATGATGAGCCTCGACGTCGCGCTCCGCGGCGAGGAGCGCGTGCGTGGGGTGGGCTTCCTCAGCGGCGGTGCGCTGCCCGGTTGGAACCTGGAACGCGCGCGTGGCCTCGCGGTCTTCGCGTCGCACGGCACGCGCGACGACATCCTCGCCTTCGACGACGCCGAGCGCCTGCGCGCGCGGCTCGAGAGCGCGGGCGCCGAGGTCGCGTGGACCAGCTTCGACGGTGGACACGGGATTCCCCCCGCGGTGCGCGAGGGTTTCGCGCAATGGCTTCATCGCACCCTCGACGACGGTTGATCGCGCGTCTCTCGCACGTGCGACACGTCACGGCTCTCGCAGCGCGCGATCTCGCTCACGCGAGTGTCCGAAGGCGCGGTGCGCTGACGTATGCTGCGAACGATGTCCGCGCAGTCTCACCGAGCCCTCTTGTTCCTCTTCTTCGTCGCCGCGTGCGACTGCGGTGGCGGCGGTGGCGGCGGTGTGTGCGAGACGGTGAGCGACTGCGCGCCCGGCGAGGTCTGCCTCGACGGTCGCTGTCGCGCCGGCACGGATGGCGCGGTCTCGGACGCGAGCGGCGACGCGAGCCCCGACGCCGACTGCGAAGCGCTCTGCGGCAGCGCGTGCTGCGACGACGACGAGCGCTGCGCGTTCGACACGTGTGTGCCCGACGTCGGCACCTGCGAGTCCACCGACGACTGCCCCGGCGACACCTACTGCGCGGAGGGCGCGTGCGTTCCCTACGGCGTGCCGCCCGGAACGATCACCGACCCGACGTGTCGTCGCCTCGACCTCTCCGGCGTCTTCGCGCCCACCGTGCAGTGCGCCTTCACCGACGCGCCCGCGGGCGATGCGTGGCCCGCGCACCTCCACGTGCTCGCGACCCCGATGGTGGCGGACTTCGCGATCGGCCGCGGCCCGGACATGCCCGCGCGTCCTTCGATCGTCGCGGTCTTCGACGACGGCGTCGACGGCAGCAGCGAGGAGCCGACCGGTGTGATCCGCATCCTCGACGGCGCCACCTGCACGCAGACGGCGGAGCTCGGCTCGCTCCAGCTCGTCGCGCACAGCGCGCCGGTCGCGATCGGCGACCTCACGGGCGACGGTCGACCGGAGATCGTCGCGTTCAAGGCGGGCGGCGGCCTCGTGGCCTTCACCTACGCGGACGACGCGTGGACGGTGCTCTGGCGCTCGACCCTCGCGGGCGCTGCCTACGACGTGGTGGGCGGCGGTTGGGCGGGCCCGAGCCTCGTCGATCTCGACGACGACGGAGTGCCCGAGGTGATGCGCGGCGGCATCGTCTTCGACGCGATGGGTCGTGTGATCGACGCCTCGCTCGGGCTCCACGCGTACAACAACGGCGTGTTCCCCGTGGTCGCGGACGTCGACGCGGACGGACGCATGGAGCTCGTGAGCGGCGACGGCGTGTGGGAGTGGGTCGGCGCCACCTGGGCGCGCGAGACCTGGGCGTCGACCGCGACCACGCGTGGGCACGTCGCGATCGCCGACTTCGGTGACTTCCCCGGCACGCAGGCGTGGCCCGCGGCGACACCCGAGGTGGCGGTGATCGCGGACGGCACCGCGCGCGTGCAGACCCTCGACGGCACGATCGTCTTCGGGCCCATCGCGCTCCCCGCGGGTGGCAACGGTGGCCCTCCGACGATCGCGGACTTCGACGGCGACGATCGCCCCGAGCTCGCGGCGGCGGGCGCGCGCGCGTACAGCGTGTTCGATCTCGACTGCACCGCGAGCCCCATCGGGACCTGCGCGAGCGGGCGTACCGACGGTGTGCTCTGGTCGTCGCCCTCGCAGGACGGCTCGTCGAACGTCACCGGCTCGAGCGTGTTCGACTTCGAGGACGACGGACGCGCGGAGGCGGTCTACGGCGACGAGTGTTTCTTGCGCGTGTACGACGGCGCGAGCGGCGAGGTCGTGTTCAGCCAGCGCCGCAGCTCGTGCACCTGGTACGAGAACCCGGTCATCGCGGATCTCGACGGCGACTTCAACGCGGAGATCGTGATCGGCGACAACTTCAATTGCGGATCCGAGGACACCGGCGTCGTGTGCTCCGACACGAGCCGCGGGCCCGGACTCGGGCCGCGCAACACCGATCCGCTCTTCGCGGGCCTGCGCTGCGCGAGCGGGGCCGACTGCGTCTCGGGCGTCTGCGACGAGGGGCTCTGTCGTTGCACGAGCGACGAGCAGTGCTGCGCGGGCGCGGGCTGCGCGGCGGCGGCATACGTGTGCGAGGCGCCGCCAGCAGGCACGGCGGGCACCGGCAACACGTGTCGCGCCTCGCGACCGGCCGGCACGCGTGGCATCCGCGTCTACCGCGACGCGGGTGACAACTGGGTCCGCTCGCGCATGCTCTGGAACCAACACGCGTACTTCGTCACCAACGTCGACGACGACGGACGCATCCCGCGCACCTCGACGATGCGCGACAACTGGTCGGAACCGACCTTGAACAACTTCCGTCAGAACGTGCCCGGCGACGCCATCCCGGGTGCGTCTCCCGATTTGACTACCGGCGGTTCGCCGCTCGTTTGTGACGGAGAGATCGCGCGTTTGACGGCGCGGGTGTGCAACCGCGGCACCGAGCCGGTCGGCAGCGGGGTCAGCGTGGGCTTCTACGTCGGCGATCCGGCGGCCGGCGGCACGCGCATCTGCACCGGCGCGGCGGTGGGCGATCTGCTGCCCGGCGTCTGCGAGAACGTCGAGTGCCCGTGGCCGGAAGCGCCGACCTCCGCGCCCGGTCCCGACGTCTGGGTCGTGGCGGACGACGAGAACCTCGCCCGCGAGTGCCGCGAGGCGAACAACGTGACGATCTTCCGCGACGTCTACTGCGGTCAGATCTTCTGAGCTCCGCCCGCTGGCGCCGCGGGGTCACGGCTTTCCAGTTTGCTGCGCTTCGCGGGTCGTCGTGAGGTTCCGTGCTCCGCGCGCCGGGTCGTGAGGCTCCCGGGGTCAGCGCGCCGGCGGCGGTGCTCCGAGCCCCACGATCAATCGCACGTCCACCGCGACGGCCAGGATGCTTCGCATCGCTTGATTCGGCGGGTTCGTCGCGTCGCTCAAGAACTCGAGCTCGCCGAGAAATCCGGTGCGGCGGACGAGGCGTGTGGATCCGACGAGGCTGACGGTCTTGCTCAGCTCGACCTCCAGGCCCGCGCCGAGCACGAGGTCGCCGAAGAAGAGCGAGTCGCTCGGGCAGTCCGGATCGACGGTGCCGACTTGTTCGGTGCTGCCCACCGCGCCGAGACCGACGCCGCCGAGCACGAAGACCTGCGCGGTGGAACGTGGGTTCAGGTAGCCCACTACGTCGACCGCGACGCCGATCTCGGTGGCCCGGTCCTGCCCGTTCGGGCGGCGCATGCGGCCGCCGCCGACGCCGAGGCCGACGTCGATCGCGAGGTGCTCGAGGGGGCGGAAGCGAAGGCCGAGGTCGAGGCGCACGCGGTGGAAGGCGGCCGACGGCGCGGAGAGCGTCTCGGTGCGGGCGAAGAAGCCGGCGCCGACGCGGGAGGGCTCCGTGGTCGAGGGGGCAGGCGAAGCCTCGGGTTGGGCCGCGGCGGGTTGGGCGGCGGTCGAGAGCACGAGCCAGGTCGCGAGGCTCGCGAGGAGCACCGAGCCGCGTTCGAGGGGTGCGCTCGGACGGCGGTGGGTCGGCTTCGCGATCGTTTCGTTCATGGGGTCCCCCGGGGCTCGACGCACGACACTCCCATACGCGAACGCAGGTTTCGTACCTCGCACACGCGGGTCGGGAGAGCACACGAACGCCCGAGAATCACGGGAGATCGCGTGAGTCCAGCGCGCGGGGCTGTCGGTGGGGACCGACGCCGTCGAGCCGAACGGCGAGCCTTGGTGGCGCGACGGAGCATCCGACGCGGAGTCCGAGTCGGAGTCGGAGTCCGAGACGGAGACGGAGACGGAGACGGAGTCCGAGACGGAGACGGAGTCCGAGACGGAGACGGAGACGGAGTCCGAGACGGAGACGGAGACGGAGTCCGAGACGGGGTCCGGACTGTCTCGAGGCGCGACTCGATCAGAGGTCGAGCTGGCGGAGCACCGCGTTCACCGGTGCGGCGCTGCTCATCACGTAGAAGTGCACCGAGGGCACGCCCTTCTCGAGCAGCTCGCGGGTCTGCTGCAGCGCCCACTGCTCGCCGACCGCCTGCTGATGCTCCGGCTTCGCGCCTTCGATCTCGCGCGTGAAGCTCTCGGGGATCTCGCAGTGGAAGGTGCGCGCGATGCTGACGAGCTGCTTCTTGCTCGTGAGCACCTTCAGGCCCGGCACGATCGGCACCGTGATCCCGACCGCGCGGCAGCGCGCGACGAAGTCGAAGTAGTGCCGGTTGTCGAAGAACATCTGGGTCACGATGTACTCCGCGCCCGCGTCGACCTTCTCCTTGGTGCGACGGATGTCGGCGTCGAGGTTCGGCGCCTCGAAGTGTTTCTCGGGGTAACCGCTGCAGCCGACGCAGAACTCGGTGGGCGTCGCGTCGAGGTACGCGTCGAGGTAACGCCCCTTGTTCATCTGCGCGATCTGTTTGATCAGATCGACCGCGTAGCCGTTGACGGTGCGGCCCTCGCGCAGCGGCTTGCGGTAGCCCTTGTCGTCGCCGCGGATCGCCAGGACGTTGTCGATGCCGAGGTAGCGGAGCTCGATGAGGAAGTCCTCCGTCTCCTGCTGCGTGAAGCCGTTGCAGAGCACGTGCGGCACCGCGTCGACTTGGTATTTGTTCTGGATCAGCGCGCAGAGCCCGAGCGTGCCGGGGCGCTTGCGCTTCACGTGGCGCTGGATGCCGCTGTCGGTCTCTTCGTAGATGACCTCGGCCGGGTGGCTCGTGATGTCGATGAAGGGCGGCCGGTGCTTCACGAGCTCGTCCACGAGGCCGAGGACCTCGCGGATGTTCCCGCCGCGCTTGGGCGGGATGATCTCGAAGCTGATGAGCGGCCGATCGGCGCGCGCGAGATGCTCGGTGACCTTCATGGAGAGCGTGTTCTGGTGCGAAGCGGGAGAACGGACGAGGGGGGCGAGCGGCCGCACCCGACGATCGAACGCGCGATCGTAGTACGGCGCGCGCGGGGTTCCAGCCGCGAGCCATCATCACGGGTCGTCACGCACGGTGGTGAGGCTCGAACGAAGCTCGCAGGTCGTGTCGCTCCGCTCCGTCGGCGGGGTCCGAGGCGCTGCTCGTGAGTCCTACGACGCACGCGCTGTGCAACTCATGGACGGGGACACTCCACCCGAAGGCGCCGGCTACACCATCCGCCAGTGGTGTGGCCTGTCCTACCTCGTCGCCATCGAACCCTCGATTTTCTCGACGAATCTCGACGTGAACAGGGTTCTTCCCTCGTGGCACGTGCCGTGCTGAAGTAGCGAAATATGTCCAGCACTGCCCTGAAGCGCCTCTTCCCCGCGCTCCTCCTCGCCATCGCGTGTGGTGACGGCTCCGAGCCCCCGCCCCCGTCGTACGGCGACGACATGTTCCCCGTCGACTCCTTCGACACCCAGCGCGCCGACGCGCCGTCGAACGACGTGTTGCCCGAAGAGGGCAAGGCCGACGAGGTCCTCCCCCGTCAGTTCGATCTGATGGACACCCAGTCGCCCGTGCAGAGCCAGGGCAGCCGCGGCGTGTGCTCCATCTTCGCGACCGCCGCGCTCGCCGAGCACCTCTACCTCATCGAGGGCACGATCCCGAACCCGGACTTCTCCGAGCAGTTCCTCCAGTGGTCCACCAAGGTCGAGCTCGGCCGCTTCACGAACACCAGCGGGTCGAGCGCCCAGGTGAACATCGACGCGTTCAGCCGCTTCGGCGTGCCGCTCGAGGCCGACTGGCCCTACCAGAGCCGTCCCTGGGGCGCGAGCGACGACGCGCGCTGCACGGGTGACGAAGAGACGCAGCCGGTCGTCTGCCACACCAACGGCGAGCCGCCCGCGAGCGCGCTGGCCGCGATGCGCTTCCGGATCGGCCGCTCGCGCTACATCAACAGCCGCGCGAACAGCATCAAGTCGCACATGTTCAACACGAACACGGCGGTGCAAATCGGTGGCGACTTCTACTATCAGGCGTGGGTTCACGGCGCCTCGCGCATCCCGCGCCACACCGCCTACCGCGACTTCGGCTACGTCGTGACGCCGAACGCGGAGGACATCCGCTCCTCGCTCGAGCACCGCGCGGGCCACTCGATCCTCGTGGTCGGCTGGGACGACGACCTCGAGGTTCAGGCGGTCGACGCGATGGGTCAGCTCGCGGTCGACGCGAGCGGCAACCCCGTCATGCAGCGTGGCTTCTTCCTCTTCAAGAACAGCTGGGGCACGAGCTGGGCGACGCGGAACCCGATGGGCGCCGGTTACGGCTGGATCAGCTACGAGTACGTCGAGCGCTACATGAGCGCGGTCGCCTCGAGCGTCCCCGAGCTCATGCTCCGCGAGTCGTGCGGTGACGGCCGCGACAACGACTTCGACGGTCTCACCGACTGCGCCGACTCCGACTGCACGAGCGACCGCGCGTGCATCGACCCCGCGGGCTCGTACGAGAACACCACCGTCGTCGAGATCCCGGACAACACGCCGGCTGGCGTCTCCAGCACGATCGAGGTCGCCGAGGGCGGCACGATCAGTGGCCTCAGCGTCGACGTCGACATCACGCATCCCTACGTCGGCGACCTCACGGTCACCCTCAGCAAGGGCGACACCACCGTCACGCTCCACGCGCGTACCGGCGCGGGCGCGGACGACATCAAGCGCACCTTCGACGTCGCGGACTTCGACGGTGAGGACGCGGCGGGCACCTGGACGCTCCGCGTCGTCGACGGCGCGCGCTCGGACGTCGGTCGCCTCAACCGCTGGGCCCTCTCGATCACGCGCTGCGCGGGTGGCGACTGCGGCTCGATGCCGACCACCCTCACCGGCTCGAACGACACCCTCCAGGTCATCCCGGACGCGAACGCGACCGGCGTGTCGAGCGACATCACGCTCACCGGCGCGGGCAACATCGCGACCCTGCGCGTGACCGTGAACCTCACGCACCCCTTCATGGCGGACCTCACGGTCAGCCTCCGCAAGGACGGCGGCGCGTCGGTCGAGCTGATGCGCGAGCAGTACGTCGACGACACGATGCTCGTCCGCACGTTCACCGTCACGGCGCTCGACGGTCAGGCGGCGGCGGGCACCTACACGCTCACCGTGGCGGACACCGCGGGCGGCGACGAAGGCACCCTGAACGGCTGGAGCATCGAGGCGATCACCGAGTGATCTCGGTGAATGCCGAATGAACGACCGGAACTCCGCGGGGATCCCGGTTTGAACGAGGCGCCCTCCGGGGCGCCTTCTTCATTCCGTCCGCTCTTCGAGGGTCTGTCGCTGAGCACGAGCGCCTTCGTCCATGGTTCGGCCACGAGGCGAACGCGTCGTGGCGTTCACGAGCGTCGAGATCCCATCCTTGATCGTCGATCACGCGAGCTCGACGACCACCGCCGCGCCGCCACCCTCGTGCGCTTCCAAACGTGCGTCGCCGCCGTGCGCGCGGGCGAGCTCTCGCACGAGCGCGAGCCCGAGCCCCGTGCCGGGTCGGTGGGCGGCGTCGGCGCGGGCCGCTCGGACGAAGCGACGAAAGACACGCTCGCGATCGGCGGGCGAAACGCCTGGTCCCCGATCGCAGACGCGGAGCACCAGGCTCTTCGGCGCCGAGCCCTTCGGCGCCGAGCCCTTCGGCGCCGAGCCCTTCGGCGACGCGACCTCCGCGTGACGCGCGCCGCTCGGGCGCGACACGTCGTCGGCGGTGCTCGTGCCTGATCGTGAGGTGTCGTCGGACGCAGCGCTCGCGCCCGCCAGCGAGACCTCGATCGTGCGTGGCCCCTCCGGAGGCAGGCCGTACTTGAGCGCGTTGTCGACGAGGTTGACGAGGATGCGCTCGAAGGCGTCCGCGTCGACGTCGACGCGAAGGTGCTCGGGCGCCTGGAGCGTGATCGCCGCGTCGCGGCTCGTCGCGAGCTCGCGGAACCCTTCGAGCACCTCGCGCGCGCGCGCCACCACGTCGGTCGGTGCGCGCGTCACCACGCGACGCCCAGCTTCCAGCCTCGACGTCTCGAGCACGTTCTCCACCAGCCGCGACAAGCGCTGCGTCTCGCGCACGAGCTCGTGGTGCACCTTGCCGCGTCGCGCCTCCGGCACGAGCCCGTCGGCGAGCATCTCCGCGTGCATGCGCAACGTCGTGAGCGGCGTGCGGAGCTCGTGGCTCACCGCGGTCACGAACTCGCTCCTCGCGCGTGCGAGCTCCTCCTCGCGTCGAATCGCGCGCAGCGACGCCACGACCGCGAGCATCACGAGCGCCAGGAGCGCGAGCAGGATCACGCGCTCCTTCGTCGCCTCGTCGTCGAGCCGTGCGGCGAGCGCGTCGTGTGCGTCGGGTGCGACGCAGAGGCGCAGCGTGCTCGGGAAGGTGTCTGCGCGCGCCTCGTGCAGACAGAGCTCGTCGCGGCCCGCGCGGCGCACCGTGACGTCGCTGCCCGCGGTCGCGCGCGCGATCGTCTCGTCGACCCACGCCTCGACGCGCGCACGATCGAGCGCGACCACCTGCGCGATCGCGGCGCCCTCGTGGCTGACCACGCGCGCGAGCGCGAGCACGTCGCCACGGTCGGTGGTTGACCCCGCCGACCTCGAAGACCCGTCGGCGGTCGACCCCGCCGACCTCGGGGACCGGTCGCGCCACGTCATCGGCGTGTACTGCACGTCGATCTCGACCGGCGTGAGCGACACCCCGGGCCCGTCGGCCACCTCGACCGCATCGCGAGCTCGCGCAACGCGTGGAGGTCGGTTCGTGGTTTCGACGTTCGCGTTCGCCACGGTCGCGTTCGTGCTCGCGACGTTCGCGTTGGCGACGTTCGCGCTCGCCACGTTCGCATTGGCGACGTTCGCGTTCGCGGTGTTCGCGTTCGCGACGTTCGCGCTCGTGACGTTCGGCGGGCCCACGTTCGACGATTGAAACGCCGCTTGTTGAGATTGAATGGTCGCGAGATCCGTGGTCTCGCGGCGTGTGATGGGCGCCGCCCGACCGCGCTGAGTGACCCGCTCCAGCGCCTCCGGATCGCCCGCTTGCGCGCGCCGGATCTCGTCCGCCAACAGGTTGTCGATCGTGTTGAGGCTGACGGTGACCTGGTTCGGCGGAGCGACGGGCTCGGACGCCGCGACGACCGCCCGAGGCCGCACGCGCCGCGTCGGTGTCGCGGGCGAGGCCTCGGAGATACGCGGCGTCGCCCTCACGACCAACGCCCCTTCGCTCGCCGCCACCAGCGCGCGCAGATCGTCGAACGCCTCGGAGCCCGCGAGCCGAAAGAGTCGCGCCGACACCGCGTCGCGGGCCTCGGTGTCCGTTGCCGTTTCGGTCGCGGTCTCCGTCGCGGTCTCCGGCTCGGTCTCCGTCGCGGTCTCCGTCGCGGTCTCCGGCTCGGTCTCCGTCGCGGTCTCCGTCTCGGACTCCGATGTCCGTACTCGCCCGATCGCCTCGACCTCCCGCGGCGTGCGCACCGTCCCGTCCGGCTCGATCTGAAACCACCCGATCACCCGCGGATCGCTCGGCTCCGACGCGAGCGGCGACACCGCGACGGGATCGCTCACCGCGAGCACCTCGGGTGGGCTGTAGTAGTGGTTGTAGAGATAGAACGGTCGCTCGTCCTCGCGCGCCCGCAGCGCTTCCAGGCCTCCCGCGACCGCCTCGCGCGCCGCTGCCAGCGCACGTGCGGCTCGTAGCGACTCCGCGTCGAGCTTGGACGCGCGCTCGTTGCGACTCGCCGACAGCCAGCCCCCCGCGAGGAGCACCGCGGGCAACGCGAGCGCGAGCGCGAGCACGACGAGCGAGCGCTTCACGCGACCTCGAAGCGGTAGCCGCGTCCACGCGCGGTGCCGATCCACGCGTCGCCGCCGGGCACCGCGCGCAGCTTCGCGCGGAGCTGCTGCACGTGGACGTCCACCGTGCGCGTGCGGACGCTTCCGTCGCGGTACCCCCAGACCTCCACCAGCAGCTCCTCGCGCGGCACGAAGCGCGGCGCGTGGGTCGCGAGGTGCGCGAGCAGATCGGACTCTCGCGTGGTCAGGCGCACGCAGCCTCCCGCCCAGCGCACCTCGTGCGCGTCGAGATCGAGCTCGACCTCGCCGATGCGACGCTGCGCGACGCGCGTCGCGCCTTCGACCTCCACGCGAGGACGACGCAAGAGTCCCTTCGCCCGCGCGAGCAACTCGCGCACGCCGAACGGCTTCGTCACGTAGTCGTCCGCCCCCGCTTCGAGGCCCGCCACCACGTCGTCCTCCGCGCCGCGCGCGGTGAGCACGAGCACCGGCGTCGGATCGCCGCGCTCACGCAGTCGTCGAAGCACCTCGAGCCCCGAGATCCCCGGCAGCATCCAGTCGAGCACGATCAGCGCGAAGCGTTCGCGGCTCGCGCGAGCCAGCGCGCTCGGCCCGTCGTCCACCGCGACCACGGGGAGACCCTGGCCCTCGAAGAGCGACACCAGCCCTTCGCGGATCGGCTCTTCGTCCTCGACCACGAGGATGCGCGCAGGCTCGGACACGACGCTCACGGTAGCAGGGTGTCGGTAGGGATCGGATCGCATGAGCCGGAGCACGGGTGCGAAGACGACGCCGTCGGCGGAGCGGTCGACGGCAGCGCGGGGATCTCGTGCGCGAAGATCGACACCCCGAACGCGCGCCCCGGACCGCCAGTCGCGCCCGCGCGATGGACCGCGCGGTGATGACGGCGATCGGCCTCCGCGACGTCGTCACGTCGCGAGAGAAAGGGCTCGAACGCCGCGTCCTCGAACGACGCGCGGAGCACGGCCTCGAGGTTTCGGCCCGCCGAGGCGTGGCGCGCTTCGTCGTAGAGCAGGATCGCGTACGCCTCCCGCACCGCGGGATCGCTCGTGGCGTCGCGGTAGGCGCGCAGCGCGATCAGTGACTCCGCCTCGCCGACCACGAGCTCGCGCACCACGATCTCCAGCGCACGCGAGGCGCGTGGCTCGTCGGTCGGCGGGAGCCAGAGATCCTCTACGTCGATCTCCAGCGAGTCGAGGTCGCCGAACCACGAGGCGACCTCCGCGCAGAGTCGAACGTGCCGCAGCTCGTCCCCGAGCAGACCGTGCACCGTCTCGAGGGCCGCGAGCGGCGCGGCGATCGCGCCGAGGTGACCGAGCAGCTCCGCGAACGCGAGCACCGACGCCTGCTCGTCGACCACGCGGCTCGCCCACCCGAAGAACGCGGCTTCGCGGTCGGCGTCGCTGGCCCGGCTCAGCTCGGGACGCCGCGCGACGAACGGCGAGTCGTCCACGTACGCGCGCAGCCGCCGCGGACGATCGAAGAAGCGTGAGCACGAACCTCGGTCCGCCTTCACGGCGTCCCTCGCTTGCGAACCCGCGCCCGCTCGCGCTCGACGCACCAGCTCGGCAGCGAGCGCAGGCGTGCGCAGTGAGCGGCGATCGACTCGGCTCGGTCGCCTGACGGCGACGCTCGCGGGACGTCGGGTCGCTCGGCTCGGTGGCCGGCTCCAAGAACGTCGGCTGGCTCCGCTCGGTCGCCTGCGGGCGACGCTCGCGTGACGGCGAGGCGCTCGGCCGCCGCAACCTCCGCTCGCGGCGCCACGCTCGGATCCTCGGTTGCCGCCGCGTGCGTGGGCGTTTCGATCGCGACTGCCGTGGCGACGCGAGGTCGAAGAGGGCTCACGCGCTGCGTCGGATTCGCGACCGACTCGTCCGCCGACGCGGACGGTGGTGCGTCGGCGTCGACGGTGGGGTCCGCGTCACGCGAGCGACCGTCGACGGTGCCATCGGCGTCCTGCGACCGGTCCGGTGCGGCTTGATGTGCGGGGTGATCCTGCGCGCATCCTCCGAGCGCGAGCAGCACCGCCAAACTCCCTTCGATCCGCCACCTCATCGCCAACCTCCTCGTCGTGGTCACGAGGAGTAGACGCGCGGGCGACTCGCCTTCGGTAAGGCTTGCGTAAAACGACTCGTACGATCGGACGGTCGAGACCCCGTCTCGACGTGAGGCGACCCGCCACCGACCGCTCGCCACCGACGACTCGCCACCGACGACTCGTCCGCGAGCGCGAAGCACGACGCCGCGCGGCGCCCGCACGGTGCCGCGCTGCGCAGGGCTGGGGACGACGCGTGCCTCACAAAGACACGCGTCGTCCGTGTCGCGCGCTTCGGGTCACGCGGACTGGAGCTTTGCGCGGAACCGCCCGCCCGCGACCGCGCCCGTGACTCCCGCCACGAAGGTGCCGAGGAGCACGACGCCCGCGACGAAGCCACCCATCACCGCGCCCATCATGCCCGCGCCTTCGCCACCGCCGCCGAGCGCTTCGGTCGCGGCCTGCGCGGTCGATGCGACGACGAAGTAGTAGCCGCCCGCGCTCAGGAGCGACGCGACCAAGAACGCGAGCACGGTGCGGCCGACGCCCGAGCTCGTGAGCAACGTCGCGCCGAACGCGCTCGCAGTGAAGATGCCGAAGTACACCGCGCTCGCGACGCTCGCGCTCGCGCCTTGGGTGACGTAGCCGCTGACCACGCCGAGCAGGGTGGCGCCGAGCGCGAAGAGCCAGACGAAGTTGGGGTTCAAGCTGCCGATTCGATTCATGGGAGTTTCCTCGTTCGAGCGCCGTCCTCCGGCGCGACGAGTCCCCCTTTTCCACGTCTCGTGCCGCGCCGATTCGCGTGTGCTTCGCCGAGACGCGCACGTTGCGTGACAGCGTTGGCAGTCGCGTCCGTCACGCACGACACGCGAGGAAGGAGCACGAACGCGTGACGTACGACGTCGATCGCGCCGCGCGGGCTACCCTCGGCGCTTCTCGAGGAGCACCGCGGCGCGCTGGGTGCGCTTCCGGGGTCGTGCATTGAGCGTGGTGGCAGTGGGCGGCGGTGGGCGGCGTCCGTGGTGTGCGCGACGCGCGTCGATCGCGGTGAAGGAGCCGTCCGTTGGCGACGTGTCCGCCGCGCAACATCGGCGAAGCGCAGGTGTCGCTCTTCCCACACGAACGATGCGACTTACCGTCCGGCCGCCGCAGTGGTGCCCCGTGGCTCGCGCGTGCCTCCCTCATGTACTTCGATCTCACCACCCTCGACCGCACACGCTTCGGCGGCCTGCTGGTCGTGCCCGACGTGCACGCGCACCCCGACGCGCTCGACGCGGCGGCGACGCGTGCGCGCGAAGAAGGTCTCTTTCTCGTCCAGCTCGGCGATCTCGTCGACCGCGGTCCTTCCTCCGCGATGGCGGTCGCGCTCATGCGCGAGCTGGAGGACGTTGGCGAAGGCACGTTCCTCTGCGGCAACCACGAGCACAAGCTCGCGCGCTTCGCGAACGGCGGCGGCAGCGCCGCGCCCGGTCGCGTCGAGACGCTGCGCGAGCTGACCGACTTCGGCGACGGGCTGCTCGAGTGGTACCTCGCGCGCATCGCGGAGGGCCGACTCTTCGCGCGCGCGCCCAAGCTCGTGCTCGCGCACGCCGCGTTCCACCGCGCGATGCTCGACGAGGCGCCGCGCCCGAACCGCGCGCTCCACGATCGTGCGCTCTACGGCGTCGGGAAGAAGGTCGAAGGAAAGAAGTTCCCCGTGCGCAGCCGCGAGTGGGTGCGCGAGATCCCGGCCGGCGTGACGGTGGTGGTCGGGCACGACGTGGTCGATCCGCGCGAGCCGCACCGCGAGTCGAACGCCCACGGCGGTCGCGCAATCTGCCTCGACACCGGCGGCTGGCGCGCGGACGGGACGTGGTCGACGTGGCGCTTCCGCTGGGACGAGGTGCTGCCGGACGCGTGATCGGTGCGTCACGCGAGGGCGGTAGTGCTCTCCTGCGCTCGGTGTGTACGCGTCGTCGTCAGGCGCACGCCATGTAGCAACGTCCGAGCACGAACGACGTGAGCGCGCCCGGCTCGACGAGGAGCTCGCTCGTCGCGTGGCCGTCGCTGCAGAGCCACGAGCACGCGGGCCCCGCGTCGAGCTCCACGGTGAAGAGGCCGGGCGTCACGTTCGGAAAGACCAACGCGCCGAAGCCGAGCGTCGTCGCCGCCTCCACGGTGTCGCCGAAGACGCGGAAGCTCGGTCCGGAGACGGTGGGCAGCAAGACCGTCGCCCCATCGATCCCGAACGAGCCCACACGGTCGCGGACCACCACGATCAGCGTGCCTTTGTCCGCGTCGCGCGTGAGCCCCATCGCGGCGTACCACGCGTCGATCGTGGCGTCGTCGACGAGCACACCACGCGCGACCCGTTCGTCGAACGGGAAGAGGCCTGGTGGATGTCCGTCGGCGGTCGCCCGCGCTTGCCGCGCGTCCATCACGACCACGCTCGCGAGCCCCATCGTGTCCGTGGTCGACGTCGTGGCGCGGCACGTGTCCACGAGCGTGACCGACGCCTCCGACACGGGCGCGCCGTCCAGGGTCGAGACCCGAAACTCGTGCGTGAAGCGTTCTTCGAGGCCGGCGCAGATGCCGAGATCGCAGCCGAGACCACACGAACGCCCGCAGCGATCGCAGCTCGTGCGGCTCGAGCAGAGCGCCTGCTCGCAGCCATCCGCGAGGTTCGCGTTGCAGTCGAAGTACGTCGGCTCGCACGCGAGCGCGCGGCAGCTCGGCGGACTCCCGTCGGCGGGCGCGAAGCAGCCACCGATCGTGCCGGGAGGCATCGTGGCCTGGCACGCCGCGTCCGTTCCGTCGTCGATCGTCCCGTCGCAGTCGTCGTCGCGCCCGTTGCAGCGCTCCACCTCGCGTGGGCTCACGTCGTCCCGCCCGTCGTCGCAGTCGCCGCCACGATCGGCCGCACCCGAAGGGAGCTCGCAGTAGGGCTCCGGATCCTCGGAGTCGTCGCCGTAGCCGTCGCCGTCGACGTCCGGCCACGCGAGCACGACGACGCCCTCGTCGGCGCGCCCGTCGCAGTCTTGGTCGACTCCGTCGCAGACCTCCGGCGCGGTGCGGTGCACGTTGGCGACGTCGTCGTCGCAGTCGTCTCCGCAGCGATCGCCGTTGCAGCACGCGTCGTCGACGAAGCCGTCGTCGTCGCGATCGACGCCGCCGAGCGTGCTCGGATCGCAGTCCTCGTCGATGCCCTCCGCGTCGCAGACCTCGGTCGCGTCCGGGTGGATCCCGGGGTCGGAGTCGTCGCAGTCGTCACCGCCGCAGCGCACGTCGGCGTGCCCGTCGTCGTCGACGTCGAGGCACGTGTCTCCGCAGAGCGCACGCGCTTCGTCGCAAACCTCGATGGCGCACGGAGGCGCGCCGGGTCGACAGCCGCGCGCGTTCGCGGAGGGCGCGCTCGGATCACACGCTTCGGCGCCGTTGCAGTAGACGCCGTCGTCGCAGTCGCGATGAGATCGACACGCGGTGGCGCCGCCGTCGACCGTGCCGGGAGGCGGTGGCGCGTCGTCCCCGCAGCCGACTCCGAGCGAGAGGACGAGGGCGGCGAGAGTCGGCCCGAGCGAGGCAAAGGCGTGACGCATCGGAGCCGAGAATACGCCCAGTCGATGCGGGAGGGTGAGCCTCCCCACGAAGTCCCTCGCGCGACGTCGACGCGAGCGCGAGGCGTCTCCGGTTCTCGTCCGCTTCTCCGCGCTACCGCGCCGCCAGTCCGCGCTACCGCGCCGCCAGTCCGCGCAGGATGTCCTGCCACTGCATGCGCCAGCGCGTCTCGTGGAACTCGCGCTCCGCCTTCGCGCGCGAGGCGGCGCCCATCCTCGTCGCGAGCGTCTCGTCCGCGAGGAGCAGCCGGAGGTGCTCGCGGATCTCGGACGCGTTTTCTCCCACGAAGCCGTTCTCGCCGTGCACGACGTAGCGCTCGATGCCGGGGATGCGGAACGACACGAGCGGCAGGCCGCTCATCATCGCCTCGATCAGCGTGATCGTGTACTCCTGCTCTCCGTCGTGCAGGTAGACGCGCGCGCGCCCGAGCTCACGTTTCAAGTCCGCGTACTCGTAGGGCGGCTGCTCGGGATTCAAATGATCCACGTGAAGGAAAGGGAGCCCCTCGGTAGCTTCCATTCCGGCGCGGAAGTGCCAGCCGCGATCGTGCCAGGAGTGGATGATCGACAGCACGCCGCCTTCGAGAGTCGACGGCGGATACTCGTCGGGATCGAGCCCGAGCGGCACGTAGGGTACGTGGACCTTCTTCTCCGCACGGAGCCACCCCACCGTGTTCGGATAGAAGCTCGCCACCGCGAAGTCGTCTCGTGACAACAGCTCGTCCCACTCGTGCGGTTCGAGCTCCGCGACCTTGGCGACGCGGTAGAGCTTCTTGCGCTCTCGCCGCTCGCGGAAGAGCTTGAACTGCCAATTGAACATCAGCCAGACGACGTCGTAGCGCGCCGGGTAGTCGACGATCGGATCGTCGAGAAGTCGCGCGAAGTCGGCGGGTCCGTAGGCCATCTGCGCATCCTCGAACGCGGGGAGGACGTTTCGGACGTTGGGCGGTTTCGGTCGCCACCAATGAAACTGATCCCAATGACCGAGGAAGTGGATCGGGAGGTTCGACCGGCAGAAGTGGTATTGAACGCCGGGGTGCGTGGGGAGGATCAGGACGTTGGGGTCGTTCATCGAGGGGCCGTTCGTCGGGGGTCTCGAGCGTCGGGCTCGCCTGGACGGGTCGCTGCGAGGCTCGTCGCTGCGGGACTCGTCGCTACTGGACTCGTCGCTCCGGACCGGGGCGATCCGAGCGCCTCGCCCGACTCCGCGCGTCGTTCGTCGGGTCCGACCGAGCGCGGCGGCTCCGGCACGGTGCCGGGCTCGACCGCCTCGCAGACCTCGCGGCCGTGACAGTGCACGACCACGGTGCGCTCGCAGCCCGTCACCTCGAAGACGTCGTGCACCAGCATCGTCGCCTCGACGTCTTGCTCGGGACAGTCGATCGCCTCGCCGCCGAAGCGCCGCGCGGTCGCGCTCGACGCACCGCACGCGCAGCAGATCAGGAGCGAGCACACGAGGCGCATGACGAAGACGTAGCAGCGCGAGGCCCGACGACGCCAGCGCGCGACGATCGAGCCACACGCGCGCGTCGACCGCTTCGGTCACGCGAGCTCGGGCCGCGCGACCACCGGCCGGCGCGGGGAAGCTGCCCGCGCGCCGACTCGGATGCGTCGCCACGTGCGGACGAGCTGCCACCACGCGAGGGCGGGGAAGCCGAAGAAGACGAACACCCCGATCTTCGCGAGCGGCGGCACCTCCGACGCGGCAACGTAGGTCCCGCTGCGCAGGAGCTCCTCGTGGGGTTGCACGGTGAGGAAGTAGAGGATGCCGGCCTCGCCGAGGTAGGGCGCATCGGCGGCGTGCGAGACGAGCCGTGGCAGGAGCAACGTTCCGTCGGGCAGGGTCCAGCTCGCGGCCGCCATCTGTCCGGAGAGCGAGTACGCGTGGTCGAAGCGACCGTGTGCGCGCGCGGCGCCGATCCCGAACGCGCTCGCCGCGGTGCCGAAGCCGTCGATCACCGGACCGGCGTCGATCTCGAAGCCCCACTCGGCCTCGCTGCCGCGGCGCCACTCGCGGAAGCCCTCCGCCCAGCCCTGGTGCTGCCAGAAGTGCGCTTCGTGGATCGCGTACCAGGCCCGAGAGCGCTCGAGCCCGTAGGCCTCCGCGGTGAACATCGCGATCCACGAGCTGCCGATGCCGCGACCCGGCTGCACGTCGGAAGCGATCGTGCGGTCGGGCGAGAGATCGACCCGGAAGGGCACGAGCCCGAGCTCGTCGAGGCGCTCACCCTCGAAGGCGCGCAGGGATCGCGCGGCGAAAGCGCGACTGTCGAAGCCGGTAGACCGATCGGAATGTCGAATGAACGCGATCGTGGCGACGATGTCGATCGGGTAACACTCACCGGGATAGTCGTCGAGCAAGCCGAGCGGCGACGCGTCGAGCTCGTCCGAGAGCGTGCGCACCTGATCGCGCAGCATCGGGAGCACCTCGTCGTCGCCCGTGACCTGGTGGTAGCTCGTGAGCCCCGCGATGAGCAGGCCGCGGAAGAAGACGTTCTCCTGGTGGAGGTAGTCGTCGCCCCAATGCGTGCGGACCCAGGTGTGGTGCGAAGGATCGAGGATCAGGTCCTTGGCCGCGTCGACCGCAGGGCGCGCGTAGACCATCGGAGAGTCGCCCTCGCCGCCCGCGCTCTCCCAGGCGTTCACGAGGTTCTCGGTGGCCATCAAATAGAAGACCGCGCTGAACATCGGCCACTCGGTGGTGGGCACGTCGTGCAGCGGCGCGCTCGCCGCGCGGCCGGTGGCGATGCGCTCGCGCGCCCACGGGACGAGCTCTTCCGAGAGCCGCGCGTGCAGCTCGTGTGCGCGTACGGGGATGCCGGGCCCCGCCATCGCCGGATCGGCGAGGTCGCGCACGAGCATCAGCCCGGGCCAGAGGAAGAAGGGGAGCGTGAAGAGCGCCACCGCGAGGTGACGCGCCAGACGCAGACGAAGTCGGAGGTCGGTCATGACCCCACGCTGCGCGTCGGCGGCGACGTGCGCGCCTAGGGTCACGACGAGCGGTCGCGAACGGTGGGCGAGAGGTCGCGTGGGGAAACGAACGGCCGCGGCGATGGCGTCGGAGACGGTGACGGTGTTGGTGAAGGAGACGAAGACGAAGCGCGGGTCGGGGTTCTCCGTCTGGCGTCCCGGCCCGTCGGCGCGCATCCTCGGCGCATGCGTGGACTGCTCTGGGGGGTTGCCGTCGCGTGGTTGTCGTCGTCCGTCGCGCTCGCGCAGGACGCCGGCGAGGCGCCCGATCCGTTCGCGGTTCCGGACGACGCGAACGACACGACGCAGAGCCCCTTCGTCGAGGTTCCGCCGGAGGTGCCGGTCACGGATCTGAGCTGCATGCCGCAGTGCCGCGCCGGCTTCACGTGTGTCTCGGGCGCGTGTGTGTCCGCGTGCAACCCCGCGTGCCCCGCGGGCCACGTCTGCTCGTCTGACGGTACGTGCATCCCCGAGGCGGTGTTGAACGCGCCCGTCGCCGCGATGTGCAGCCCTGCGTGTCCGGCGGGCATGGTCTGCTCGCCCGCGGGGACCTGCGTCGTGCCCGGCACGATCGTCGGACCCACGTACGCGCCCGCGGCGCCGATCGTGCCGACGTTCGACCGTCGCATGGCCGCGAAGGCGACGAGCCGCGGCGTCTTTTCGCTCGTGTCCGCAGGCATCGCGTGGGGCCTCGGCTTCGCATCGGGCGCGTACCGATTGAAGGACGAGAACTGCGTCGAGGGCTTCTACACGGACTGCGACGACTCGCCCTTGCCCGAGGCCGCGATCGGCGGCGTGATGGTGATCTTCACCGCGATCGTCGGGCCGATCGCGAGCGGCGGCGGGCGAGCAGGACGACGCGCGGGCGGCGAAGGCATCGGCGCGTTGCGGGCCATCGGATGGATCTCCTACGCGCTCACGCTCGTGGGCGGCGTCGCGATGCTCGCGGCAGCGGGCGTCGAAGCCGACGTGCCTTCGCCCGCGATCTTCGCGGCCGCCGCGCTCGGTGGGACGAGCTTCTTGTGCTTCGGCATCGACGCCTTGGTGGCCGGCAAGAGCGCCCGCACACGCGCGAACGAAGCTCAGCGCAACCTCTCGACCCAGTCGGCGGGGTCAGCCGCCGACCTCGCTCCTGCGGTCAGCCTCTGGCGCGAGAGCTACACCGACGCGCTGCGCCCCGCGATGGGCCTGCGGCTGACGTTCTGAGCCGCGAGCTGCGACTCCACGCGAGCCGTGCGAGCTCGACTCGACGCAAGCTCTCGGGAGCGACTCCAGACGCGTCGCGAGCTCGCCCGCGCGCGCTTGACGCTCCCTGCCGCTCGCTCCATAAACCGGACCGATGCGGTCCGATTTGCGAACCGTGTCGCAAACGGCCGCAAATGCTCAGGATTTCGAAGCTCACGGACTACGCCGTCGTCGTCGCGACCCAGCTCGCGGCGCGAGACGAAGCGCAATCCGTCCGTGAGCTCGGCGACGCGACGCGCATCCCACAGCCGACCGTGAGCAAGGTCCTCAAGGCGCTCGCGAAGGCGGGCGTGGTCACGGCGACGCGAGGAGCGCGCGGGGGCTACGCGCTCGCGAAGGGCGCGCAGAAGACGAACGTGGCGGAGGTGATCGCGGCGCTCGAAGGACCGATCGCGGTCACCGAGTGCACGGACGAGAGCTCCGACGCGTGCGTGCACGAACCGAGCTGCGGTGTCCGCACCAACTGGCAGCGCATCAACCTCGCGGTCCAGAACGCGCTGCAGGCCATCAGCCTCGCCGAGATGGCCGCGTCTTCCGCACCGCCGCTCGTGCAACTCGCGCGCTCCCGCGCCGAAGCATCCGCGCGACGCCGACTCGACGAAAGCGTTTCTCCATGACCACCTCCGAGATCGAAGACGTCCTCGCCAAGCGGTACGAAGCCGGCTTCGTCACCGACATCGAGCAGGAGTACGCGCCCAAGGGGCTCTCCGAGGACATCGTCCGCTTCATCAGCGAGAAGAAGTCCGAGCCCGCGTGGATGTTCGAATGGCGTTTGAAGAACTACCGCCATTGGCTCCGCATGAAGGAGCCGCGTTGGGCGGCGGTGAGCTACCCCGCGATCGACTACCAGGACTTGTACTACTGGGCGGCTCCGAAGACGGGCAGCGCGCCCAAGAGCCTCGACGAGGTCGATCCGAAGCTGCTCGAGACCTACGAGAAGCTCGGGATTCCCTTGCACGAGCGGGAGATCCTCGCGGGCGTGCAGCGGCCGATCGAGGACGGCGCCGACGGAGCGCGCGAGCGCCCGAAGGTCGCGGTGGACGCGGTCTTCGACTCCGTCAGCGTGCACACCTCGTTCAAGGAAGAGCTCGGGCGCGCGGGGGTCATCTTCTGCTCGTTCAGCGAAGCGGTCCACGAGCACCCCGAGCTGGTGAAGAAGTACCTCGGATCCGTGGTGCCCTTCTCCGACAATTTCTTCGCGACGCTCAACGGCGCGGTCTTCTCGGACGGAAGCTTCGTCTACATCCCCAAGGGCGTGCGTTGCCCGATGGAGCTGTCGACGTACTTCCGCATCAACGCGGCCAAGACGGGGCAGTTCGAGCGCACGCTGATCGTGGCCGACGAAGGTAGCTACGTGAGCTACCTCGAAGGTTGCACGGCGCCGCAGCGCGACGAGAACCAGCTCCACGCGGCGGTGGTCGAGCTCGTCGCGTTGCCGGGCGCGGAGATCAAGTACTCCACCGTCCAGAACTGGTACCCCGGCGACGAGGACGGCCGCGGCGGCATCTACAACTTCGTGACCAAGCGCGGCGTCTGTAAGGAGCGCGCGAAGATCTCGTGGACGCAGGTCGAGACCGGCAGCGCGGTCACCTGGAAGTACCCGAGCTGCATCCTCGAAGGCGACGACTCGATCGGCGAGTTCTACAGCGTCGCGCTCTCGAACCACGCGCAGCAGGCCGACACCGGCACGAAGATGATCCACCTCGGCAAGCGCACCCGCTCGACCATCGTGTCCAAGGGCATCAGCGCCGGCCGCGGCCAGCAGACCTACCGCGGCGGCGTGACGATCGCGAAGGGCGCGGTCGGCGCGCGCAACCACACGCAGTGCGACTCGCTCCTCATCGGCGATCGCTGCGGCGCTCACACCGTGCCCTACGTCGAGGTGCACGAGCCGAGCGCGCAGCTCGAGCACGAAGCGACGACCTCGCGCATCGGCGAGGACCAGCTCTTCTACTGCCGTCAGCGTGGCCTCTCCGAAGAGGACGCGGTCGGTTTGATCGTCAACGGTTTTGCCAAACAAGTGCTGCAAGAGCTGCCGATGGAGTTCGCGGTCGAAGCGCAGAAGCTCCTCGGCGTCTCCCTCGAAGGCGCGGTGGGCTGAAGCCCCACCACCTCGATTCTTCCGATCGCGAGCCGACTCCAAACCCGACGCTCTCGATCCGACGTCCTCACCGCGCGACGAGCCCCTCGAAGCGCGATCCGCGAGCCCGCACCCGCTCGTCGCGAGCCATCCCGACGAGCCCCCCGCCGAACGGCGACCCGAGAACACCCATGCTTTCGATCCAGAACCTCCACGTCGAAGTCGGCGGCAAGCCGATCCTCAAGGGCCTCACGCTCGAGCTGAAGGCCGGCGAGGTGCACGCGATCATGGGCCCGAACGGGGCCGGCAAGAGCACCCTGAGCTACGTGCTCGCGGGCCGCGACGGCTACGAGGTCAAAGCCGGATCCATCACCTTCCTCGGGCAGGATCTGCTCGCGATGGACGTCTCCGAGCGCGCGGCGGCGGGGCTCTTCCTCGGCTTCCAGTACCCGGTCGCGATCCCTGGCGTGTCGAACCTGCACTTCGTGCGCGCGGCGCTGAACGCCCAGCGCAAGGCGCGCGGCGAAGCGGAGCTCTCGGCGGCGGAGCTGATGAAGCTCGCGCGCGAGAAAGGCAAGCTCGTCGAGCTGCCGGCGGACTTGATGAAGCGCGCGGTGAACGACGGCTTCTCGGGCGGCGAGAAGAAGCGCAACGAGATCTTCCAGATGGCGATGCTGGAGCCGAAGCTCGCGGTGCTCGACGAGACCGACTCCGGCCTCGACATCGACGCGCTCCGCGTGGTCGCGAGCGGCGTCAACGCGCTTCGCTCGCCCGAGCGCGCGATGCTCGTCATCACGCACTACCAGCGCCTGCTCGACCACATCGTGCCGGACCGAGTCCACGTGCTCGTCGACGGACGCATCGTGGAGAGCGGCGACAAGTCGCTCGCGCTGCGTCTCGAGGACGAGGGCTACGAGAAGATCCGCGCGAGCGCGGCCATCTCCGGAGCCGCGTCGTGAGCTTGCTCGACACGCTGCCCGCGGCGACCGGCGACGGTGCCCGCGGCTCGGCCGGGTCAGCGGCCGACGCGCGCGACGCCGCGATCGCGCTCCTGCGTTCGACGGGACTGCCGACCAAGAAGACCGAGGCGTGGCGCTTCACGAGCGTGCGCGCGATCGCCGAGCGTGCGCTTCCCGTCGCGCCGACGAGCCTCACCCCGCCTCACCCCGACGTCGTGCGTTTCGTGGGAGGTCACCCGGTCCTGCCGACCGCGCCGCGCTCGCCGGCGGTGTCGCTCGCGCGCGTGTCGCACCTCGGACCGTTCGGCGCCGAGGCGCTCGACGCCGCGCATCCCTTCGCGGCGCTCAACACCGCGCTCTTCTCGGACGCGCTCGTCGTGAAGGTGATGGGCGTCGCGGCGCGGCCGGTGTTCGTGGATCACGTCGCCTTCGAGAACGAGCGCGCGGACACCGCGGCCTACGCGCGAATCCGCGTGGAGCTCGCCGCGAACGCCGAGCTCGTGCTGGTCGAGCGTTACCGCGGGGCGAGCGCGCTCTCCGACTCCGTGGTGGAGATCGTTCTCGGCGAGAACGCGAAGCTCGTGCACCTGCGCACCCACGAGGACGAAGGCGCGCTCGTCGGCAGCGTCTTCGTGCGGCAGGCGCGCGGAAGCCGCTACGTCTCGCACGCGCTCTCCTTCTACGGCGCGCCGACCCGGCTCGACCTGCGCGTGCGTCTCGAAGGCGAAGGCGCGGAGTGCTCGCTCGACGGAGTCGCGCTCGTGGCCGGCGACGTGCATTCGGATCATCACGTGCGCGTCGATCACGCGGCGCCGCGCACCACGAGCCGCATGCGCCATCGCGCGGTGGTCTCCGATCGCGCGACGAGCGTCTTCGACGGACAAGCGCACGTGCTGCCGGGCGCGGCGGGCTGCGAGGCCCACCAGCACAGCCGCAACCTGCTGCTCTCCGATCGCGGCACCGTGCACACCAAGCCGCACCTCGAGATCCACGTCGACGAGGTCGTGGCCTCGCACGGCGCCACGGTGGGCGCGCTCGACGCGGACGCGCTCTTCTACCTGCGCGCGCGCGGCATCTCGGAGTCGGACGCCAAGACCCTGCTCACCTACGCGTTCTTGCAGGAGCTCGTGGACGCGATCGAGCATCCGGCCCTGCGCACGGCGATGCGCGACGCGTTGCTCTCGCAGCTCCCGGGCGGCGAGCTGGTGCGTGCGCTCGAAGACGACGCGCTCGACTTCGAAGAGGACCATCCCACCGAGGCGGAGGACGACGCGTGACCTCCGAACCCACGCTCGCCGCGCCCCCCGCGACGACGACCGCCTTCGACCTCGAGTCGATCCGCCGGCAGTTCCCTGCGCTGCACCAGCAGGCGCATCCGAAGAAGCCGCTCGTCTACCTCGACAGCGCCGCGACCGCGCTCAAGCCGCAGGTCGTGATCGACGCGGTCACGAGCGTCTACGCGGAGGACTGCGCGAACATCCACCGCGCGGTGCACGTGCTCAGCCAACGCGCGACCGCGCGTTACGAGGGCGCGCGCGATCGGGTGCGCGACTTCCTCGGCGCGAAGAAGCGCGAAGAGATCGTCTTCACGCGCGGCACCACCGAGAGCATCAACCTCGTCGCGCAGACCTGGGGCCGCGCGAACGTCGGCGAAGGCGACGAGATCCTGCTCACGGAGCTCGAGCACCACTCGAACATCGTGCCCTGGCAGCTCCTCGCGAACGAGCGCGGCGCGAAGATCGTCGTCGTCCCGATCACGGACGAGGGCGAGGTCACGCTCGAAGCGTTCGCGCAGAAGCTCTCGCCGCGCACGAAGATCGCGGCCTTCGCGCACGTGTCCAACAGCCTCGGCACCGTGCTCCCCGTCGCGGAGCTCACGAAGCTCGCGCACGACGCGGGCGCGGTGGTGCTGATCGACGGCGCGCAGGGCGTGGTGCACGGCCGCGTCGACGTGCGCGCGCTCGACGCGGACTTCTACGTCTTCTCGGGACACAAGCTCTACGCGCCCACCGGCATCGGCGTGCTCTACGGCAAAGAGGCGCTCCTCGACGCGATGCCTCCGTGGCAGGGCGGCGGCGACATGATCGACCGCGTGAGCTTCGACGGCAGCACCTGGAACGATCTCCCGTACAAGTTCGAGGCCGGCACGCCCGCGATCGCCCAGGCGATCGGGCTCGGCGCCGCGATCGAGTGGCTCGAGGCGCTCGATCTCGACGCCGCCTTCGCGCACGAGCAAGACGTGCTCGCGCACGGCACCAAGCTCCTCGCGGCGATCGACGGCCTGAAGCTCGTCGGCACCGCGAAGCACAAGAGCGGCGTGCTCGCGTTCCTGCTCGACGGCATCCACCCGACCGACGCCGGCTCGATCCTCGACGCGGAGGGCATCGCGATCCGCACCGGCCACCACTGCGCGCAGCCGGTGATGGATCACTTCGGCGTCACCGGCACCGCGCGCGCGAGCCTCGGCATCTACACCTCGAAGCACGACCTCGACGCGCTCGCGGCGGGCCTGCGCAAGGTGAAGAGCTTCTTCGGCTGAGCGTCGTCACGCCCGGCGCGGCGGGTGGCCTAGAAGCCACGCGATCGCGTCGTCTTCACGGACGAACGCGCGGACCTTCGCCTTCGCGGCGATCGCGGCCATGCGCACACGCGCCACCGCGAGCTCGTCGTCGACGATCACCGCGATCCGCTCTGCGCCGCTCGCGGCGAGCGAGCGCCACCGCGCTTCGCGGATCGCCTGCCAGTCCGACACCGCGGCGGTCTGCGCCGCCCGCTGTGCCACCACCAGCACACCCGGGACGGCGGCGCGCACACGCGCGCGCTCCATCGCCGCCGCGTACGCGAGCATCGCGTCGACGCTCTCGGGATCGCCGCGCTCGATCACGCGCAGGTAGCCGTCCTCCACGCGCAGCTCGACCTCTCCGTTCCCGAGCGGATGTGTCTCCACCAGCGCCACGGACGGAGCATACGCGCGACGGCGCACGCTCGCGTGCAGGATCGCGCGCGCGGAGAGCCGACCTCGTCCTCGACGCTTGAATCGCGTGCACGACCCGCCTACCTCTCGACCATGCTCGATTGGGACGACGGAGAGTACGAGCGAACGGCCGGCACCCTGACTCCGGCCGCCGCGCTCGCGTGCGAAAGCCTCGGCCTCACGCCGAAGCTCGACGTGCTCGACCTGGGCTGCGGCACCGGCAACGCCGCGCTCGAGGCCGCGCGCGCGGGGGCGCGCGTGGTGGGGCTCGACCCCGCGCCGCGCCTGCTCGCGACCGCGCGCGCTCGTGCCGAAGCGAGCGGCCTCGACGTGCGCTGGGTGCTCGGCGACGCGATGCAGCTCCCGTTCGACGATGCCTCCTTCGATCGCGTCGTCTCCGTCTTCGCGATCATCTTCGCGCCCGACGCCGTCGTCGCGTCGCGCGAGCTCGTGCGGGTCCTGCGATCCGGCGGCCGCGCGGCGCTCACCTCGTGGAAGAACGAAGGGCCGATCGCCGCGATCGGCACGTTGCTCGTCACCGAGCTCTTCGGGGATGCCGCCGCGAACCGTGCGACGCCGCGCTGGGGCGTGCGCGACGACGTGACGGTGCTGTTCGCCGACCAGGGCGTCGACGTGTCGTTCGAGGAGCACGGTCTCCCGTTCCGCGCCGAGTCGGCCACCGCGTGGTTCGACGAGCAGGAGCGACATCACCCGGTGTGGCGCCTCGGACGCGCGAAGCTCGGCGCCCGCTGGGACGGCGTGCGCGAGCGCAGCATCGCGATCCTGGAAGCCGGCAACGAGACACCCGACGCGTTCCTCACGACCAGTCGCTACGAGCTCGTGACGTTGGAGAAGCGCTGAGCCGAGTGGGCGTCGCGCTCACGCGAACGCGTGGGCGATGCGTGCCTCGAGCGCCGCGACCCACGCGGGCGAGGGAGCGTCGCTTCGCATCGGGTACTCCACCACCACGCGCACACACCAACGATCGAGGAACCACACGCGCCAGCCGCACGCGCCGTAGATCGTCGGGCTCGGGTCGAACGCGTGGGGCGGAACGTCGAAGTGGAGCGCGACCCCCGTCCACCGATCGAGTGTGGCGATGGCGTCGTCGAGCGACGCGACGGCCTCCTCGTTCAGATCGTGGTCGCGTGTGTACCCCGCCTCCTCCGGCGAGATTCCGAAGGACTCCCACTCGGCTGCCGCGCTTCCGTGGAGCTCCGGCCATCGCAGGCGCCCCACCGCGCGCAGCGCGAACCGTCCCGACGCCACCATCGCCCGATCGACGATCGCGGCACCGCTCGAGAGCGACGTCGCGACGTCCATGCTCCACAGCCAACCGGCCATCGAGGCAGCGTGTCGTCGCCGCGCTCGCCGATCAACGCTAGAGCCTGATCCAGGATCGGCGTCGGCGCTTCGCGCCCTGGGCACGCACCCTGAGGCCTCCACTCGCGCTCGAAATACCCGGCACTTCCTTCGGCGAGCGGATGCCCCAGGGCACGCACCCAGACCACGAATCACTCAACACCGATCCTGGATCAGGCTCTAGGAGTCGAGCGGACTCGCGCCGGAAGAACCCGTGTTCGCTCACCAGCCGGAGCCGAGCTGTAGGCCCACCTCGAGGATTCGTTCGCGTCCCGCCAGGCGCTCGCCCGACCCCGACTGAGCGAAGCCGGTGAAGACCGCCGCCTGCACGTGGTCGTGGACCCAGCCGAGCGTGAGGCGAGCGCGCGCTACCGTGCGCACACGATCCCGGGCGCGCGGAATCTCGGTCACCGCGTACCGAAGGTTGCGGCTCGTGGGAAGCCAGAGCAGCGCACCGAAGAGTCCGCGTCCGCGCGGCGCGGCGCGGACGATCAAACCGAGTTGTGCGTGGACTTGAATGGCGACGACGCGCTGCGTCTCGGGGCGAGGCTCGGGCTCGCGGCCAGGCTCGTATGCGCGCGGCTGCGTGAGGAACAACCCTCGGCGCATCGCGAAGTCGACCCCGGCGCCGAGCCCGAGCGCCACGCGCACCTTCGACCGAGGGTGCCCCGAGGCCAGCACCGGCAGGAGAAGACTTCCGGTGACGCCGTGAAGCGACGACGGAGGCTCGTCGAGCGTGGGAGCGAGGGCGAGCCGCCCGCCTCGGGTCCAGAGTCGCTCCGCGCGATAGCCCACGGTGACGATCGGCATCCAGTCGGGCGAGGAGAGCGCGAGCCACGACGGCAACTCGCGACCGGCCGCATGCGCATCCACGCTCGCGCCGGTTCCTTCCCGCTCCGCGTCCATGGTCGCGTCGGCGTCCGTCACCTCGGAGATCGAGGCTGAATCCGGGGTCGTCACGTCCGTATGCGCGACTGACTCTGCATTCTCTGGACCTGACGTCGTGACTGATTCCGAGTCCGTCGGGTCCGCGTTCGAGACGGAGTCCGTGTTCGCCAGGTCCGCGTTCGCGACGGAATCTGCGTTCGCCGGATCCGCTCCCGCCTCCGTCTCCGCGCTCGTCTCCGTCTCCGCGCTCGTCTCCGTCTCCGCGCTCGTCTCCGTCTCCGCGCCCGTCTCCGCCTCCGGCCCCGGCGCGCTCGCGTTCGCGTCCGAGCTCTGAGCGCGCGCCTCGACGGCGATCGCACCGACGAGGCCGATGATCGCGACGATCTGCGACCAGCGCGCCATCACCACCCCGCTCCGAGCTGCGCGCCGAGATCGAGCTCCTGACGACGGCCGAAGAAGAGTCCGTCGCGTGCCGTCGCGCCGACGAACACCCCAGCGTGCAGCGCGCCGACCTGGACGCCGATGCCGAGGCGCGCGCGCTCGAAGCTCCGCGCCCACTCTCGGGACACGAGCACGGGAGGGAGACTCCCGAAGAACGTCCCGGGCCTGCGCCTCGGCGCGTCCTCGCCGCCGATCCGCACCAGCCGCGCGCCCGGCAGCCACGCGAGGCTCGTCGTGAGCGCGACGCGCGCGCCGAGCTGCGCGCGCAGGACCGCCGCGACTTGGCCGTAGAGGTACGAGGTGCGTTCGGCGTACGCGGGCACCTGGAACCGAAGCCCCTCGTCGGACCGGTAGGGGTAGGTCTCCACGTAGCGTCCGACCGCGAAGTCCGCGCCCACTCCCAGCGCGATCGCCAGGCGGGTGCGGGAGCTCGCGGTCCCGCTCGCGAGCAGCGGGAAGAGCAGGCCCGCCGTGAACCCGTGGGCGACGCGAACGTCGACGACGTCCACGTGGTCGAACGGCTGGCGACCGATCTGCAAGCGGTAGCCCGCGGTTGCGATCGGACGCCAGCCTGGTGCGAGGAAGGGGAGCCGGTCGGGCCAGGCGACCTGGGCATCGACGTGCGGTGCGCCGTCGGTCGGTGCGCCGTCGGTCGGTGCGACGTCTGCCGGTGCGACGTCTGCCGGTACGACGTCTGCCGGTGCGACGTCTGCCTCGAGCGACTGCGCTCGAACGCTCACGCTCGCACCGACGGCAAACAGCAGCACGAGCTGCGCGGAGACTCGCGCCATCGCCGACGGATGTGCCCCAGAATCGGGCCAGAGTCACGACAAATCGTGATTGAGCGGATGGGCGGATTCCGCCCGATTCCCCTCCAGCAAGGGCTCGTGCGCGACTGCTCCTGCACGAAAGAGGCCCGCCGAAGCGAGCCTTGATCAGAAGCGTGGACGCTCCCTCAGCGCGTCGGTCCTTCCAATCCGCTTCTCCGAGGGCTCGTCGCCATCACCGTGGCCACGAAATGCGATGTGGCCCCATCCGCTGCGCGCGTCGAGCGAGAGCGAAGCCGGGGCCGATCGCCCTCCCGGGAAGCCCGATGCGCGCCGTGCTGCTATAGACGCCCTTCGTGTCCGAGGAAGCGCAAAAACCCGAGCGTTTCGGCGATTTCGAGGTCGTCGGGCGGCTCGGTGCGGGTGGCATGGCGACCCTCTACGTCGCGCGCCGCGCCGACGAGCCCACGCCCGTGCCCGTCGCGATCAAGGTCGTGCACCAGCACCTCTCCGCCGATTGGGAGGCGATGCGCTGGTTCATCGACGAGGCGCTGATCTCGATCCGCATCCGACACCCGAACGTGGTGCGCGTCGACGAGCTCGGGGAGCAGAGCGGCCTCTACTACCTCGTGATGGAGTACGTGCACGGGGCCTCGCTCGCGCAGCTCCTGGCGGCCCTCGGGCGGCGCGGCAAGCGGCTCGATCCCTGGCTCTCCGCATGGATCGTCGCCCGCATCGCGGAGGGTCTGCACGCGGCGCACGAGCTGCGCGGCGACGAGGGTGAGCTTCTCGGCGTGATCCACCGCGACATCAGCCCGCAGAACGTGCTGCTCTCGCACGAGGGCGAGGTGAAGCTCGTCGACTTCGGCATCGCCAAGGCCCGCGGTCGCGCGGAGCGCACGCGCGAAGGCGAGCTGCGTGGGAAGATCCGCTACCTCGCGCCCGAGCAGGTCGCGGGTGGCCCGCAGGATCGCCGCGTGGATCTCTTCGCGCTCGGCGTGGTGCTCTGGGAGATGCTCACGCAGCGTCGCCTCTACGCGAGCCTCTCGCAGGAAGAGCTCCTGGAGGCGATCCGCGATCCGCGCGCGGAGCGACCGAGCCAATATCAGACCGACATCCCGCCCGGTCTCGAAGGCTTCGTGCTCAACTGCATCGCCGCCAAACCGGAGGAGCGGCCGCAGACCGCCGAGGTGATGTGGCACGAGCTCGACGACTTCCTGCGCGGCGCCCCGGAGGGCTTCGACGGCGCGAAGTCGCTCGCCGCGTTGATGCAGGACGTGCTCGGCGAGGCGTTGCTCGCGAGCCTGCGCGCGCTGCCGCCCGAGCTCGCGCAGGCGGCCGGCATCGACCTCGTGGAGCCGACGCTTCCGCGCGTGCGTCGCGACGAGACGGGGAAGTTGATCTTGCCCGAGCCGACCGTCGAGGCTCCGAAGACCGGCCGTTCCGCCGCCGCGAAGAGCGCGCCCGCGGGACAGAAGCCGGGCGAGGTCGTGCTCTGGGTGGTGGCGGCGGTCGTCGCGATCGGCGCGTTCCTCGGCGCCGCGTGGTTCGTGCTCGGCGAAGGCTGATCTTCGCGCGCGACACGACGTGCGACCACGTCGCGGGCCGAGCGACCGCGAGAATCGACGTCACGAGCGCCGCGCGATGGGCCGAAGGCGCGCAGACACGAGGTACGGCGACCGTCGCGAATTGACGTTTCTAGGAGCCGGCCGCCAGGCCGAGCGACCCGACGTCACGTGAGCGTCGCCGTCAGGC
>CALJLK010000366.1 GCA_937982655.1 uncultured Sandaracinus sp. | reverse complement strand
CCTTCGAGCGCCGCGTGGTAGCCCGTCGCGAGCACCACCACGTCGAATGGCGCGCGCCGTCCGTCCACGAACACCACGTCGCTGCCGTCGAAGCGTTCGATCCCCGGGTACACCTTCACGCGCCCCTGCCGGATGAGCTCCACCGTCCCGATGTCCAGCAGCGGCACGCGACCGGTCGCCTGCAGCAGCTCCATGGGCCCGCGCTCCGGGCGCGTGATGCCGTACGCGGAGAGATCGCCCACCAACCTCTTCGTCATCGGCAGCGCGAGGCGATCGAAGAGCTTCGGCGGGAGCCAACCGAGCCCGAGCCCCAGCACCTGCGTCGGGATCACCCCGAAGAGATCGCGCGGCGACACGTGCGTCGGATGCCGCACGCACATCGCAGTGGTCGCCCCGTGCTCGAAGAGGTCGAGCACGATCTCCGCGCCGCTGTTGCCGCTGCCCACCACGAGCGCGCGTTTGCCGAGCCACTCACGCCCGTTTCGATACTCCGCCGCGTGCATCACGCGCCCCGAGAAGCCTTCTTCGCCCGGCCACCGCGGGCGATTCGGCACGCGGTTGTAGCCCGTGGCCACCACCGCGCGCGGCGCGCTCCAGCGCTCGTCCCCGTGTGTGCCCCGCGTCGTCGCGACCCACCGCGCGCCCTCACGACGCAGCGACGTCACCTCGCGCTCGAAGCGCGGTTGGAGTCCGTTCTTCCGTGCGTGCTCCTCGAAGTACGCCACGACCTGATCGCGGGATGGATAGGCCGCGACCCCGAGCGGCCACGGATGATCCGGCAGCCGCGAGAGATCACGGAACGTGTGCAGGTGCAGCCGCTCGTAGTGATCGCGCCAGCGCGGCGCCACCTTCGGCGCCCGCTCGAGCAGCTCGAACGCCACCCCCGCTCGTTTCAGGCGACCACCGACTGCGAGCCCCGAGGGCCCGGCGCCGATCACGAGCACATCCGTCGCGGTCTCGTTCACGCGCCAAGAATGAGCGACTTCCGGCACGAGAGGGAGTCGCAATCGGCCGCGATCCGCGGAGAGTGCGATTCCCCGGGTTGCGGGTGCGTCGACGACGCGGCCCGGTGCGTGTCCATCCGAGACGCGGCTGCGACGCGCGCGGAACGAGCTTCAGATTCCCGCCCCCGCGTGCACCGGCGCCCGCGAAGCGCTCGCCGGCGCGTCGCCGCGCAGCTCGGCCGCGATCTCGGACGGAGTCGGAAACCAGCGGAGCGCCTCGAAGTCCTCGCCGAGCTCCAGCTCCGCCAGCTCGGGCCCTTCGAGCGGTGCGCGCCGCGCCTCCACCTCCGCCTCGCGCACGATGCGCGCCGCGTCCTCCAGGTAGCTGCCGAGCACCCACTCCGGCTCGGTCGCGTGCCGCGAGCGGTACTGGAGCTTGCCGTCGCGGTAGCGTAGATCGGTCAGCCGCATGGCCGCATCCCGCCGACCCTTGCGATGCTTCCAGAGCCCCGTCTTCGGCTCGAAGCGGTAGTGCGGCAGGAGCTTCCAGCCGTGCTCCGCCACGAAGTGCACCGCCGCGAGCAGGAACTCGAACGTCTCTTCCGAGAGGAAGTAGTTGAAGTTCACCCGCACCCAACCGGGTTTGATCCCCTCGCATCCGCGCAGGATCTCACGCTCGAACTCCCGCGAGGTCTCCAGATCGATCCCGAGCAGCCGGTGCCCGTACGGCCCCGCACACGAGCAACCGCTTCGAGCCTGGATCCCGAAGAGATCGTTGAGCAGCGCGGCGACGAAGGAGTGGTGCAGGTAGCGCTTGCCGTGCCGCACCACGAACGAGACGATCGAGAGCCGCCACGCATCGCGGTTGCCGAGGATGTCGAGGTAGGGGCTCTTCTCCCAGCTCGCGATCGCGCGGTCGATGAAGCTCTTCTCGCGCGCGCGGATCGCCTCCACGCCCACCGCTTCCTTGAGCTGAAACACGAGCCCCGCGCGGATCGACTCGAGGATCGCGGGCGTTCCGCCCTCTTCGCGGTGCTCTGGATCGTCGAGGTAGCGGTGCTCGACCGTGTTCACGTACGCGACCGTGCCGCCCCCCGGCACCGCGGGGACCCGGTTCCGAAACAGCTTCCGCTTGGCGACCAACACCCCCGGCGTGCCCGGCCCGCCGATGAACTTGTGCGGCGAGAGGAAGACCGCGTCCTTGTACGCGAGGTGTCCATCCGGCGAGTCGTCGACCGGGTTCATCTCGATCTTCACGTAGGGACCCGCCGCCGCGAAGTCCCAGAAGCTCAGCGCGCCGTGCGCGTGCAGGAGCTTGCTGATCGCGATCGTCGGACTCCCGATCCCCGTCACGTTCGAAGCGGCGCTGAAGCTGCCGATCTTCAAAGGCCGATCCCCGTAGCGCCGCAGCTCCTCTTCGAGGTGCGCGAGGTCGATCATTCCATCCGCGTTCTCGCGGATCGTGACCACCGTCGCGAGCGACTCGCGCCACGGCAGCTCGTTGCTGTGATGCTCGTAGGGACCGATGAACACCACCGGCCGCTCGTCTTCCGGGATCTGCTCGGAGAGCCGGTAGCGCGCGTCGAGGTCCTTCGGGATCCGCAGGTTCAGGCACTCCACCAGCTTGTGGATCGCGCCCGTCGCGCCCGAGCCGCAGAAGATCACCACGTCGCGCTCGTCGCCGCCGACCGAGCCCTTGATGATCGCGCGCGCGTCCTCTCGAAAGCGTGTGGTCTGCAGGCCCGTTCCCGACGACTCGGTGTGGGTGTTCGCGTAGAGCGGCATCACCTCGGTGCGGAGGAAGTCCTCCAAGAACGCGAGCGAGCGCCCCGACGCGGTGTAATCCGCGTACGTCACGCGCCGCGGCCCGTACGGCCCGTCGAGCACTTGGTCGTCGCCGATGATGGAGGCGCGAATGGTTTCGATCAGCCGGTCCGACGCGGTGCCCATCGGACGAACGTACTCGCCGGTCCGGATCGACCCCGTGACGAAGCTCAGCGCGTGAAACCTCGCTCGCACGTTCCCGTCCTGGTCGGCGGGGTCAGCCGCCGACTTCTCGTGCGTGCGCGTTCGATCGACTGCCTCACGGCCGAGTGACGCTACGGCTGCCCGCATCCTCGACGAGCACGTAAGGTGGGGCCGTGACGCCCGACCTGAAGTTCGACCTCCGCGCTTTCGACGAGCTCGCCCCTCGCGAGCTCCACGACGCGCTCGCGCTCCGCCAACGCGTCTTCGTGGTCGAGCAAGCGTGCGTCTACCAAGACGTCGACGGGAAGGATCCGAACGCGTTGCACCTGCTCGGACGCGACGAGCATGGCGCGCTCGTCGCCTACGCCCGCATCCTCCCGCCCGGCGTCCGCTTCGACGTCGCCGCGATCGGCCGCGTCGTGATCGCCCCCGAGCGCCGCGGCGAGGGCCTCGCACGGACCCTGATGCTCGAAGCGATCCGAGTCGCGCGCGACCACCACGGCCCCCGCGTCGCGCTGAGCGCCCAAGCGCACCTCGAAGCGTTCTACGCCAGCCTCGGCTTCGTACGCGTCGGTGACGAATACGACGAAGACGGCATTCCCCACGTCGACATGCGCCGCTGACGCGAACGCGCGGGTCGAACGCGTACGACGAAACTGCGGGCCCAAACGCGCAACGCCCCGACCGCAGTGGCGATCGAGGCGTCGTCGGGAATCCGTCGGCGTCTGACCCGCAGACTCGACGGCTACGTCGTGGGTTTCAGGGACCGTCGACCGTGATCCCCGCCCCCACCATCGGACCGGAGAGCCACGGATCCATCGCGGTGTCGCCCTCGAGGTGGCGGCGGAAGAACGCCACCGTCATCGTGCGCACCTGCGCCCGAATCATCGCGTCGTCGCCCGGACCGTCCGTGCACGCGAAGCCCGCGAATCCGCCGCCGTCGTCGGTGAAGTCCATGTGATCGGCGCCGGTGAAGGTCCACTCGACCGCCCACGACGCCATCGAGATCGCGTCGAAGATCGTCTGGTAGTTCTGGTCCGCGGGCGCGCAAGACATGAAGCCGCCCGTCGCGTTGTTGGTCTCGCCCATCACGCCCACCGGCATCCGCAGCGCGCCCGCGAAGGCCGCGCCCGTCACGTCCGGACAGTCCGCGCTGAAGCCCTGGCCCGGGCCGCACCCGTTGACCGGATCGAGCAGGAGCGTCGCGTCGATGCGCGCGTCCGCCGCCGCGACCATCACGCTCACCTTGCCGCCGCGGCTGTGGCCCATCACGCCGATGCGCTCGTCGTCGACGCTCGACGCGAACGGCGCGCTCGTCGTCGCCCAATCGATCGCCGCGACCACCCCATCGCGCTCTTGCGCGTTCGTCGGGCCGCCGAGGAGACCGCCGCCGCTGTCGACGCCGACCACCACGAAGCCGTGCGAGGCGAGGCGTTCCGCCGTCATGGCGTAGTTGCTCGTGGAGAGCTGGAAGCCGTGCTTGAGGAGCACGAGCGGCACCGGGCTCGACACCGCCGGCACGAACGCCGTGACCGAGCTGCCGCTCACCATCGCGGTCTGTCGCGCGACCGTGAAGGGCCCGACGGAGTCGGGTCCACCCGGCGTGACCGAACCGCCACCGTCGACTCCGGGGCCCGCGTCGACACCTGGGATCGGGCCGCCGTCCACGCCCGGAATCGGACCGCCGCCGTCCACGCCGGGAATCGGACCGCCGCCGTCCACGCCGGGAATCGGACCGCCGCCATCCACCCCGGGCACGCCAGAGTCGGAGTCGGGGACGCGACCGTCGTCGTCACCGCATGCCACGAGCGCGAGCAAGAGCGACACGAACCTCAGCGATTTCATGGGACCTCCGAAAGCCAAGCCGACCACACGACCACACCCCTGCCGACTCTCGCGAATCGACGAAGTTGGAAGTCGTACTTCCAGCTCTGCCGTCTCAGGTCAAGCGCGCGAACGCGTTTCCGTGAGGCGCATCACCGTTCGGGGTCCGGATCCGGCCGCGGTGCGAGGCGGCACCGGCCACGAGACGCCGCGCACCCACGAGGGGCTCGACGAGTACTTCGCCCACCTCGAGTCCACGCACGGCTTCGAGCGCTCGTGGTTTCGCACCGACTACGCCTTCGCCGACGTGGACACCGCCCCGCGTGTGCTCGGCGAGCTCTTCGGCGACGCCCTCGTCGCCAAGATCCGCGCGGCGTCCTGGAGTCGCGGGCCCGAGTGCACGGGGCTCTGGATCAAGCGCAAGCGCGCGTGATCCTTCCGCCGCGCCCCGAGACTCCGAGTGAATCAAGCCGCCTTCGGCGCCGTGTCCTCGAGGCTCACCGTCGTCGCCGCCCGCGCCGCGCGCTTCTCGTCCAGGGCCGCGCGTCGCTCACGGTCCTTCCGCTCGCGGTCCGTGTACGCGTAGGGCACGCGCGTTCCCATCAGGTGATCGAACCACGGGCGCGTCACACACCAGTTCGCGTCCTGCTTCGGGCCCATGTGGTGGTCGTAGTGCCAGGTCAGGTGCTCGCGCGCCCACTCGGGATCGGCGTGGGAGCGCTTGTGCTTCCGGTAGTAGTTCCACGCCGCGTACCAGCTCGTCGCGACGAAGAAGGGCGCGATCGGGAAGAGCGGCGTCATCGCGGCGGCCGCTCCGAAGACCGCCACGGCCTCCTTGCCCTGCGCGTGCCAGCCCAACACCGAGCGCTCCGCGTAGAAGGGATCGCGCATCACGTGCTTGCGCGACTCCGCGTGGTGCTCGTGCCAGTGGAACGCCCAGAAGCTGCCCTTCTTCTTGCCGAGCCCGTGGAGCACGTACTTGTGCACGACCCACTCCGTGGCGTTGGCGGCGAGGAGTCCGAGGGGAATGCCGATCATCGTCTTCTGCTCCTTCGCGCACCGCGTCTCGGAGAGCCGAGCGTGGTGCACCCGTCGGGGTCGACACGGCGTCTTCGGAGCTCGCGACCGAAGACGAGTTTTCGTGACCGACCGGTCACGATTCAAAGAATGACCCATCGGTCACGATTTGTCGAGAGCCGACGGCGGCGGCGTGAGCAAGCTCGCGTTCTCAGGGCGCGCCGACGCGAGTAGAGTCCCCCGCGATGCGAGGAACTCCTCGATGAGCGAGCGAAAGCAGCGCTCGAGCGCCCCGCCCACGCGGGCCGGTGCGAGCGCAAGTCGACGCGGCAAGCTCGAGGCGAGCGCCGACGCGAAGACGAGCACCTCGCCGCCGTCGAAGGCACCGCCGTCGAAGGCACCGCCGTCGAAGGCACCGCCGTCGA
>CALJLK010000365.1 GCA_937982655.1 uncultured Sandaracinus sp. | reverse complement strand
CGCCGCTTCGATCGTGAAGCGGTAGTTCTCGCCGAACGCGGAGTCCCACGCCTGACAGCCGAAAGCGCTGGTGTTCTCGAACCAGATCTCGAGCTGACCGGCCTCGGTGAGCTCGATCGGAAGGTCGATTTGATCCGGCGCCGGCGCGTGGCCTGCGACGTGGAGCGTGTACACGTCTCCACCGTTGATGCGGTAGTGCGCGTTGATGCTCCACGCGGGTCCGCCGTTCAGGTCGCCGCGGCAGTTCGTGAGCCGCGCCGCGTCGTAGTCGACGTTGGCGATGCCGCCCGCGACGAGCGCGCCGTCGACGAGGGTCTGGTAGTCGGCGGTGAAGGTGAGCGTCGCGACGCGACCTTCGAGGCCGAAGCCTTCGGACGCGACGAGCTCGTCGCCGCCGGAAGCGCACGCGGAGCCGAGGGCGAGCGCGAGGAGAAGTGTCAGGGAGCGCATGGGGTAGTCCTCGTTGGGCGAGAGAGTGACTCTCTTCTGCGTGACTAGCACCCCACGGATGTAGGTCAACGGAGGCGCGCGTCGGAGCGTCTGCCCGATCCGCACGCCAGACGAGCGCGAGCGAGCCTCGCATTCACGAGGCTTTCCGGTCGATTCCCGAGCGTTCGCACATGGATCTCCCTCGCCGCGGCCACGACGACTCCTACAGGCCCGAGGCGTAACTCCGTGTGGAGTCACACGGTCGAGCCCATTCCCGTGGACGGAAAGCGAGCCGGGGACGGAAGCGAAGAGGGATGGCCCATGCTCGGAGCCATCCCTCGTGCTCGGGCCCACCGAGGCCCGCTCACCGTGCGCGGTTCACTCCGCGGCGACCGGCACGTCCACCGCATCACGCGGGACCACGTGGCCCATCCCGAGCGGCGCGTCGTCGCCGTAGGCCGGCACACCACACTCGGACACGTCGAGGCCGTCGAGCTCGTGCTCCTTGCTCACGCGGATCCCCCCCGGCAGCGCCTTCATGCCGAACCACACCGCGGCGCCCGCGACGAACGCGAAGCCGAAGCCCGAGAACGCGCCGATGGCCTGCGTGCCGAGCTGTGCGGCGCCGCCACCCGTGAACAAACCGATTTCGTCTCCGAAGAGCCCCACTGCGAGGGTGCCGAACAAACCGCAAACACCGTGCACCGCCACCGCGCCGACGGGATCGTCGACCTTGCGCTTGTCGAGGAGAAACACCGCCTCGACGCAGAGCACCGCCGCGATCGCGCCGACCACGAGCGACCAGCCGGGCCCGATCACGTCGCAGCCCGCGGTGATTCCCACGAGGCCCGCGAGCGCGCCGTTCAGCGCCATCGAGAAGTCCATCATCTTCGTGCGCAGACGAACCCACGCGAGGGCGACGAGGAAACCCGCCGACGCGGCGAGGTTCGTGACGAGCACGATGCGTCCGATGGTCGCGGGGCTCGCCGCGCTCACGGTGCTTCCACCGTTGAAGCCGAACCAACCGAGCCAGAGCACCAGCACGCCGAGCGCGGCGAGCGGGAAGTTGTGCGCGGGCATCGGCCGGCTCTGGCCGTTCTCGTCGTACTTGCCGAGCCGCGGTCCGACCGCGAGCGCACCCGCGAGCGCCATGCCGCCACCGACCGCGTGCACCGCCGTGCTGCCCGCGAAGTCCTTGAACCCCATGCTCGCGAGCCAACCGCCACCCCAGATCCAGTGGCCGACGATCGGGTAGATCGCCGCGACCGCGACCACGCAGAACAAGAAGAACGTGCCGAGGCGCGCGCGCTCCGCCACCGCGCCGCTGACGATCGTGCAGGCGGTCGCCGCGAAGACGAGCTGGAAGAACAAGAACACGAGCACCGGCAGCGTGCCGACGTCGGCCTCGCTCCCGTTCGGCATGAAGCCGCTCGTGCCCATGAACGGGTTGCCGCTCCCGAACATCACGCCGTAGCCCACCAGGTAGTAGACGATCGACCCGATGCCGACGACGGCGACGTTCTTCAGGAGAACCATCACCGCGTTCTTCTTGCGGCAGAAGCCGCTCTCCACGAGCGCGAAGCCCGAGTGCATGAAGAACACGAGGAAGGCGCTGAGCAGCACCCACACGGAGTCGAGAAGCCCCTGCGACACGCCCTGTTCCATGATCCTCCGAAGCGCCCGCGGCTGACGCACCGCGGCAAGCGAGGGAAGCCTGGCCCGGCGTTGTTTCCGGACGATTTCTCGGCGTGGTCGGGTTGGAAAAAACGCGGTTGCCGAAGGCGCATCCGCGTCGAGCGCGCGCTACGGGCGGGCTGCCTGGAGCGAGAGCTGGTCGAACCGATGCTCGAGCCGGTCACCCGTGGCGCTCCCGACCAGGGCCACCGAGAAAGGAAAGGTCCGCAGGTGTGCGGGAGGCTCGGGGACGACGAAGCTCGGCGACTCCGAGTCGACGGTCCAGAGAAACTGCGCCCACGACGGCTCCACCTCTTCGCCGAACCAGACGAACGTGATGGGCGCGGCGCGCTCGACGGACACGACGCTTCCCGGCGACACACGACGAGGCAAACTCGGCGCCTCCATCCACGAGAACGAGGCGAGCTCCTCCAGGGCGACTTCGGCTCGGACATCGCCGGAGACGAGGATGAGCACCGGGCGCTCGACGTCCGCCGCCCACGTGAGCTCGACCTCGTGAGCGTCCGCCGACCGGCCGAGGACGCGGCCCGTGCCCACGGGCACGAAGCGCGGGCTCCGCACGCCAACGAGGAGGGGTTCGTCGTGCAGCGAGTGACCGATCGGTGCGCGCGGAACCCGCGCGACGCGACTTCGGGTCCTTGCGGGCTCGAGCAGCAGCTCGACTGCGTCGCGATCGGCGTCCAACGCTGGAAGCTCCGCGCGTGCGCTCGAGAGGAGCTCGCCGCGTCCCAGCTCTCCGATCTCTTGGCATCGGAGCTCGATCGGAACCCCGCGGGGAATCAGGAGAGTGAAGGACGACTCGTCGTCCCCCGGTCGTTCGCGCCCTGAACTCGCCACGACCTCGAGGAGCGAGTCGTCCCGCGCTCGACCCAGGCAACGCCCTCGGAGGGTGACGTACTCGGTGGTGCCGAGCGGGTAGTCCACGCCGTCGAGCTCCTCCACCTGCACCGCGAGCGACGTCCGCGCGACGAACCCCTCGACGACCACCTCCACGTCGACGACCGATGGGCCGACGACGCGCGTCCGCGCGATCCCACGCTCGTCGGAGCGCACGGTCGACGCGAAGTCTCCTCCCCGAAAGGCGACCTCGGCCCCGGCGATCGGCTCCCGCGAGATCGAGTGCACCACCCGCAGCGAGACGTCGCGCACCGTCGGTGCATCGGGCGCTCCGACGTCGACACCCGTGTCGAAGCCGCCGTCCATCGGAACCGCGCCGTCGCGCGGCTCGGTCTCGAAGCTCGAGAAGCAGCCCGCGCTCACGAGGAAGAGCGCGACCCACGTGCACGTACGCATTCCGAACCTTCTATCGGGATTCATCGGTTCTCCGCTCACGCATGGCCCGACGGTTTCGCCGAATGTTACTGCTTCGCGGACACGTCCGCTCCGCCACGCACGATTCCGTTTCGGTTCGGTTCATCGGCGTTCCGAAGCGGATCGGACGCTGCTTCGTCGCTCGCGACCTCCACGATGCGGTACACCTCGCCCTCCATGCGCGCCCTTCCCTTCGCCACGCTCACGCCTCTCGCGCTGCTCGCCCTCGCCTGCGGCTCCACCACGCCCGAGACGTCCACACTTCCGGAGCCGGCGCCCGCGATCGACTTCGCGTTCCTCGATCAGTGGACCGCCACCGCCGGCTTCCGGCTCGGGCAGCCGACCTCCATCACGATCACGCCCGACGGCCGCGAGATCCTCTTCTTGCGCAGCGGACCGCGCGACTCCGAGCGGGACCTCTACGCGCACGACGTCGCGAGCGGAGAAGAACGCGTGCTGCTCACGGCCGAGCGGCTGCTCGCGGGCGCCGAAGAGTCGCTCTCGGCGGAAGAACGCGCGCTGCGCGAGCGACTGCGGCTCTCCGCGCGCGGCATCACGAGCTTCGCGCTCAGCCACGACGGCACGTTCTTGATCGTGCCGCTCTCCGGGCGGCTCTTCGTGGTCGAGCGCGCTTCGGGCCGCGTCCGCGAGCTCACGTCGGAGGGCGGCTACGCGAACGATCCGCGTTTGTCGCCCGACGGAAAGAAGATCGCGTGTGTGCGCGAGGGCGATCTCTGGGTGATCGACGTCGAGACGAACACGCAGACGCGCCTCACCACGCGTGAGCACGACGACATCACGAACGGGCTCGCGGAGTTCGTCGCGCAAGAAGAGATGGGGCGCTACCGCGGGCATTGGTGGTCGCCCGACTCGCGCACGCTCCTCTACCAGCGCACCGACACGAGCGGGGTCGAGATGCTGCACGCGAGCAACCCCGCGACGCCGGAGGAGGCTCCGCACGCCTCGCGCTATCCGCGCGCGGGACGTGCGAACGCCGACGTGCGGCTCGGGCTCATCTCGGTCGAAGGTGGCACCACGAAGTGGGTCGACTGGGAGCGCGCGGCGTTCCCCTACCTCGCGAGCGTCACCTGGAGTGAGGGCGCGCCCCTCACGATCCTCGTGCAGGATCGACGTCAGCGCGTGGAGCGTCTGCTCGCCGTGGACGCCGATGGCGCCACGCGCACCCTGCACGAAGAGCGCGACGAAGTCTGGCTGAACCTCGATGCTTCGGTGCCCTCGTTCTTCGCGGACGGCGAGCACTTCCTCTGGAGCACCGAGCGCGAAGGCGCGTGGCAGCTCGAGCTCCGCAAGACCGACGGCTCGCTCGTGCGCGCGCTGACCACACCGGAGCTCGGCTACCGCGAGCTGCTGCACGTCGACGAAGAGGCGGGCGTCGCGTTCGTGCTCGCGTCGAACGAATCGACGGAAGCCCACGTGCTGCGGGTGCCGCTCGCCGGTGGTGCGGCGACGCCGATCACGAGCACGCCCGGTCAGCACGGCGCCATTTTCGGAGGCGCCGCCTCCGCAAGTGCCACCTTCGAGAGCGGCTCCGACGTCTTCGTCGTGAGCTCGCACGATCTCGCGGAGGGGCCGCGTTGGACGATCCACCGCGGCGCCGAGCGTGTCGGCGCGATTCGATCGCTCGCGGAGACGCCGCCCTTCGTGCCGAACGTCGAGCACGTGATCGTCGGCGAGCGGGAGCACCGCGCGCTCGTGGTGCGCCCGCGCGACTTCGATCCTTCACGTCGTTATCCGGTGTTGCTCTCCGTCTACGCGGGCCCCGGTTACGTGAAGGTGCGCAAGGGCCGCTACCTCCAGCTCCGCGAGCAGTGGCAGGCCGATCAGGGCTTCGTGGTCGTGAGCATCGACGGACGCGGAACGCCGCATCGTGGGCGTGCGTGGGAGCGCGCGATCGCGGGCAACGTGATCGACGTGCCGCTCGCGGATCAGATCGAAGCGCTGCAGGCGCTGGGCGAACGTCTCCCCGAGCTCGATCTCTCGCGCGTCGGAGTGCACGGTTGGAGCTTCGGCGGGTACTTCTCCGCGATGGCGGTGCTGCGTCGTCCCGACGTGTTCCGCGCCGCGGTGGCGGGCGCGCCAGTCGGCGATTGGCTCGACTACGACACCCACTACACCGAACGATTCCTCGGACTGCCGGAGGAGAATCGCGCCGGATACGAAGCGTCTTCGGTGCTCACCTACGCCGCGCAGCTCGAGCGACCGCTGCTGCTGATCCACGGCACGAGCGACGACAACGTGTACTTCGCGCACGCGCTGAAGATGCACGAGGCGTTCTTCCGCGCGGGTCGCGATCACGACTTCGTCGTCCTCGCCGGCTCGACCCACATGGTCGCGGATGCCGAGGTCGCGCGCGCGCTCGAAGGCCGCGTGCTGCGCTTCCTGCATCGCGCGTTGCGCTGAGAGCGCTCGCGCGGACCCGCGGGAACGCCCTCGACACGTCGAAGCGAATCGAGGCGTACGTCGAAGCGAATCGAGGCGTACGCCGCAACGACGCAGATGACCCGCGCGAAAGCGAGCCGTCGCGAAGCGAGGGACCGCGGAAGGAGCCAGCGCCACCACGCGCCACGGCTCGCCACCGCGAAGACCTCCCGATCACGGGCGTGCACAGCGTCGAAGCCGATCGAGGGGGACCGGCTTCGACGTCGTACGTCGCGCGCTCAGCTTGTTCGAGGGTCTGTCGCCAGACCCTCCCCCACGGGGCGTGAAGCCCCGATGGGGCCCCC
>CALJLK010000364.1 GCA_937982655.1 uncultured Sandaracinus sp. | reverse complement strand
AGCCGAAGGCGCAGAACCTGACGTGGCATGCGGGAGAGATCGACCGCGAGGCGCGCGCGGGAGCGCACGGGCACCGTGGGATCACGCTCTGGCTGACGGGGCTCTCCGGCTCGGGCAAGAGCACGCTCGCGCACCGCGTGGAGCGGAAGCTCGTCGAGCGCGGCGTGCACGCGTACGTGCTCGACGGGGACAACGTGCGGCACGGGCTCTGTCGCGATCTCGGCTTCTCGCCCGAGGATCGACACGAGAACATCCGGCGCATCGGGGAGGTCGCGAAGCTCTTCACCGACGCGGGCGTGGTGGTGCTGACCGCGTTCGTGTCGCCCTACCGCGCCGACCGCGACGAGGTCCGCGCGCGGCTCGCGGAGGGAGACTTCGCGGAGGTCTACGTGGCCGCGGATCTCGCGACCTGCGAGGCGCGCGATCCGAAGGGGCTCTACGCGAAGGCGCGGCGCGGCGAGATCCGCGACTTCACCGGGATCGACGCGCCCTACGAGGCGCCGCTCTCTCCCGAGCTCAGCGTCGACACCGGCGCAGAGTCGGTCGACGCGTCGGCGGAGCGGGTGATCGCGTGGCTCGAGGAGCGCGGGGTGGTCGCGCGGGCCTGAGCGCTCGCGATCGTCGGGTGCTCGCTGTCGCTCGTGGGTGCGGCGTGGCGTTGCGGGGCTTCGCGCGTGACGGCGATCAGCTCGTCGCGTCGAGCGCGCGGAGCAGGTCGGCGATCAGCTCGTCGGTGTCTTCGATGCCGACCGCGTAGCGCACGAGGCTGTTCGAGATCCCGACCGCGGCGCGCTGCTCGGTCGTGAGCTCGAAGTAGCTCATCAGCGCGGGCTGCTCGATCAGCGACTCGACGCCCCCGAGGCTCGGGGCGATGCGCGGGATCGCGCAGGCGTCCACGAAGCGGCTCGTGCCGTCGAGGTCCGCGTCGAGCTCGAAGGTCACCACGCCGCCGAAGCCGCTCATCAGCTCCTTGGCGACGGCGTGGCTCGGGTGCGAGGGCAGCCCCGGGTACCAGACGCGGCGCACGCGGCGGTGTCCTTCGAGCGCCTGGGCGATCGCGAGGGCGGAGGCGTTCTGCTGCTTCACGCGGACCGCGAGCGACTTGATGCCGCGGTGGATCAGGTACGCGGCGTGGGGATCGAGCACGCCCCCGAGCACGTGCCGCAGGTCGCACACGATCGACACGAGCCCGGACTTGCCGACCAAGACGCCGCCGAGCACGTCGTTGTGGCCCGCGAGGTACTTCGTCGCGGAGTGCAGCACGAGGTCGATGCCGTGCTCGAGCGCGCGGAGGTTCACGGGCGTCGCGAAGGTCGCGTCGACGAGCGTCTTCACGCGGCGTTCGCGGCAGATCGCGGCGAGCTCGCGCAGATCGGGGACCGACTGGTAGGGGTTCGTCGGTGCTTCGCCGATCACGAGCTTGGTCTCGGGCCGCAACGCCGCGCGCAGCTCGTCGAGGTCCGAGACGAGGGTCGAGGTCACCCCGAAGCGGTCGAGGAACTTCGTCACGAACTGCCGCGTGCGCCGGTAGCAGTCCGCGAAGAGCACCACGTGCGAGCCCGACTGCACGAGCGCGAGGATCGCAGTGGTGACGGCGGCCATCCCGCTCGCGAACGCGATGCCGTCCTCCGCGCCTTCGAGCGCGGCGACCTTCGTCTCCACGAGCCGCACGGTCGGGTTGCCGTAGCGGCCGTACTCCTCTTCGCGTTCGGTGCGGCCTTCGAAGAAGGCGACGAGCTCGGCGGTGTCGCGGAAGGTGTAGGTGGCGGTCTGGACGATCGGCGCCGCGAGGGCGTCGAACTCGTACCGTCGCGGCTCGCCGCCGTGGACCGCGAGGGTTTCTGCGCTGGGGCTCGGGGGGCTCGACGGGCGGTCCTTCGTCATGGCGCGCGGAAGGTAGCAGCCGCCGGTCGCGGTACACGTGGACGCGTGCGAGATGGAAGCTCGGAGGACGGCTCGCGTGATGGCCGAGCTTTCTCTTCGGCGGCCGACGCTTGACCCCGCGCCGCGATCCCTTCACACCTCCGCCCCCCGCGCCGCGTTCGGCGTGGAAGCATGGAGAATCGAGAACATGGAATCGCAGACGTTGCAGGCTGAGGTCCGCGGATCGCGCGGAAAGGGGCCCGCTCGTCGGTTGCGCGTTCAGGGCAAGCTCCCGGCCGTCCTCTACGGACCCGGAGTCGAGCCCACGCCGCTGACGGTGGACCCCAAGGAAGTGGCTCGTCACCTTCGCGGCGCCTACGGGCGCAACACGCTCTTCAAGCTCGTCTTCGGCGGCAAGGAAGAGCTCGCGATGGTGCGTGACGTGGACGTGGAGCCCGTCTCGCGCGAGCTCGTGCACGCGGACTTCCTCCGCGTGACGGCCGACAGCGAGGTCGTGGTCGAGGTGCCCATCCGCACCGTCGGCCGCGCGCTCGGTCAGGTGAAGGGCGGCGCCGTGAACGTCACGCGTCGCAGCGTGCCGGTCCGCTGCAAGCCCACGCAGATCATCGCGGAGATCGTCATGGACGTCACCGAGATCGACCTGAACGGGACGATCGCGGTCAAGGACATCCCGCTCCCCGAGGGCCTCACGATCGTGCTCAAGCCCGAGCTCACGCTCGTCGCCGTCGTCGAGGACAAGAAGGCAGCGCGCGCGGCGGCGAAGGAAGCCGAAGCGAAGCCGGCGGCCGCGAAGAAGTGAACCGCACGGCGAGCCCTGCTCGCCTGGTGTGACGAGGAGCGCCTCGACTCGAAAGGGTCGGGGCGTTTCTCGTGGGTCGCGACGGACGGCGACATCCTTCGAGTCGAACCAAAACGCCCCGGCCGAAGCCGAGGCGTTCTGACGAGCAGAGGTCGTGCTGCGCTCAGGCCGAGAAGCTGGATCCGCAGCCGCAGGTCGACTTCGCCTGCGGGTTGAGGAACTTGAAGCCCGCGCCGTGCAGCCCCTCGACGTAGTCGATCTCGACGCCTTCGAGGTACTGGAAGCTCATCATGTCGACGTAGATCGGGATCCCGTGCGACTCGAAGCTCTGGTCCATCTCGGTGGTCTCGTCCTCGAAGTAGAGGTCGTAGGAGAAGCCCGAGCATCCTCCACCGAGCACTCGCACGCGGAGGCCCTGCGTCCCGAGGCCCTCGGAGTCCCGGATTTCCTTCACCTTCTCGGCCGCCTTCGGCGTCAGCTCGATCATCGCGGTGCTACCTCGTGTCCACGCCCTCGGTCCACGCGGCCGAGGTGACGTTACGTCAGGAGACTGTAGGGCAGGGCGTTCGCGCCGGCCAGTCGAAGGTTGATCTCGATCATGCGGGTCGAACGTCACTCCACGACGCGCGTCGGGACGGGCTGACCGTTCACCCTCAGCTCACCCGCCTCGAGCGCGCGGCGTTTCACCAGCGCGAGCGCGGCGTCCGGGGTGGCCGACGTGACGGTCCCGACCTCACGGCCCTCGGCGTCCGTCACGGGGGCGCCGACGATCACGGGCCCCAACGAGGTCGCGAGCGGGGCGATCTGCACGAGTCGCTTCGGTGGCTTGCCGCGATGCTCCAGCATCACGACCGGCTCTTGGCCGAAGTAGCAGCCCTTCGAGAACGAGACGGCGGACTTCAATCCCGCTTCTTGCGGGAGCGTGTGCTCTCCGAAGTCGGCCCCGAGCCGCGGCTTGCCGGCCTCGATGCGCAGGCGCTCGTAGAGCGCGTCGTCGCCTCGGACGAAACCTTCGCGCTCGAGCTCCGCGAGGGTCGCCTCCGCGTCCGATACCACCAGGTCCCAGCCCTGCGTGACGATCCGCGGGGTCGCGTGGGCCTCGCGTGTGGGCTCGACGAGGGTGTGGATCACGCGCAGCTCCGTGGGCTCGAGCTCGACGTCCTCCATCACGATGAAGCGGTCGAGGCGCTTCACGGCGGCGTCGAAGGCTCGGCTCGGCATGCGCACCCAGAGCTCGGGCGTCTCGCCGGGCCGGGAACGATCGAGCACCCACACGTCGGTGATCACGTGCCCCGTCGCGGAGAGCACGAGGCCGTGCACCGAAGGCCCGCCGAGCAGCACGTCGCACGTGACCTGTCCTTGCAGCCACGTGCGCGCGTCGTCGCCGTGGACGCGCAGCACACGCTCGTCGAGAAGAAACGCGAGGCGTCGTTCGTCCATCGCGGCGCTCCTACGGCGAGCGAAGGGCGGTCGCAAGCGACGCGTCCGGTGGACGTGCCGATGTGGGCACACGCAGCACGCCTCGCGTGAACCTCGGTTCGCGATCCCTTACGCTTTCGATCGTGCGGCGGACGCTCCGCACCGCGAAAATCCGCGTTGGCCCGCAGGTGGCCCGCGCGTTGCTTTGCCTACGAGAGGGTCGCCGAGGTCACCGGCCGGGCCGCCCACCGTCGAGCAGGTCGAGCAGGGCTCGTCCTCGAGAGTCCGGAGGTTCCATGCGTCGTACGCTCGCTCTCTTCCTCGCCCTCGTACCCTCCACGCTCCTCGCGCAGGCTCCGGCCGTCGACGGCGACGGTGAAGCCGCGATGCTCGCGCGCATCAACGCCCTCCGCGCGGAAGCGGGCGCCCCCGCGCTCCAGCGCGACGACGGGCTCGACGCGGCGGCGCGCACCCACAGCATCGACATGGCGAGCCACCGCCAGCTCGTGCACGTCTCGCCGCGCACGGGCGACCCGAACGCGCGTGCCCGAGAAGCCGGCGTGAGCGCCGAGCGCATCGCGCAGAACATCGCGCGTCACGCGACGACCGCGGGCGCCCTCGACTCGATCGTCGCGAGCGCGCCGCATCGCGCGCAGCTCCTCGATCCGAGCTTCACCCACGTCGGTCTCGCTTCGGTCGCGAGCGCCGAGGGCATGTACGTCACGCAGGTGCTCGCGCAGCTCGCGCCGCCGCCGGCCGAGCTCCCGCCGCCGTCGATCACGGAGACGCCGCGTCCGCAGCCGGCACGCGAGATCCCGCTGCGGCCAACCCCCGTCGCGCCTCAGCCGGCGCCCGTGGCTCCTGCGGCTCCCGAAGCCCCGGCGCCCGAGCTCGCGACCGCGCCCGACGCGCCCGCCATGGAGGCGGCGCCGGAGACCGCGCCCGCGGCTCCCTCGACGATGCAGGGCCCGGCGATGCAGGGCCCGACCGCACAGGCGGACGTGCAGCCGCCGCTGATGCGGGTCCCGAACACGCACCGTCGCGTCGCGGGCTATTGGATCCAGCACGGCGGCCGCTGGTGGTACTTCCCCGTTCCTGCGCACGCGCAGCCCGGGCAGCTCCTGCAGCCCGACCTGAACGTGCAGGGCCCCCCGCCGGGCTACCAGCCGCCGCGGAGCTCGCCGACGCGTGGGCCCGCGCCGCCGCCGCCGGTCGCGTATCCCGCGCACCAGGCGCCGCGTACCGCCCCGGCCGCGACGATTCGCTGGTACTGACCGGATCGAACGTTCGCGAAAGACGGAACGCATGAAGGCCACTCGGAGGGACCGAGTGGCCTTCGTCGTTCCATCGTCGTGATCGAGGCCACGACATCGGTGATTCGTGCCCTTCGTCGTGTGCCGTCGCCGCGAGATCGCCCGTCGCCGCATCGGTGCCACGACATGGGTGACACCGCCCTTCGTGTGCCGAGGCGCGTCGCCGCATCGATGTCGATGGGTGATGCGTGCCCGTCGCGATCGGCGTCGGGCTCAGGTGCGAACCGCGGAGAGCACGAGCGGCGCGACGTCGGCGTCGTCCGAGAGGTGGCGGCGCACGACCGGGTGGGCCCAACAGACCCAGAGCGCGTAGAGCGCGTAGGCGGTGCCGATCGGGAAGGTCACGATCAACGCGAGGGCGAGCAGGGTCTGGAGCGCGCGCCCACGACCGCGTCCGAGCGCGAGCGCGACGAGGACGTGCGCGACCCCGAGGCCCGCGAAGATCGAGCCACCGAGCGCACCGAGCCACGCGAGCCCGGCCTCGTCCGTGCGTGCTTCGGCGAAGGGCAGCGTCCACGTCGACACGATCGCGGCGGCGGTGCCGAGCGCGAGGAGCGCGAGCGCGAGGTTGAGGAGTCGAAGCGCGGTCAGATGCCCCATGACAGGGCTCGATTACGCGCCGACGCGAGGATCCTTCCCTCGCGGGATGCTTCGCTGACCCGGCCGACCGAGGAGCGTCGTCGGCCGCTGACCCGGCCGACCGAGAAGCAGCGTCGGCCGCTGACCCGGCCGACCGAGAAGCAGCGTCGGCCGCTGACCCGGCCGA
>CALJLK010000363.1 GCA_937982655.1 uncultured Sandaracinus sp. | reverse complement strand
GCACGTCTTCAACGCGTGCGTGCAAGTCACGGCGGAAGGATCCATCGGCGCGATCTACCGGAAGATCCATCTCTTCGACGTGGACCTCGCGGACGGAACCACGCTCCGCGAGTCCGACACCGTCAGCCCGGGCGACGCGGTCGTCGTGGCGGACACGCGCCTCGGCAAGCTCGGTTTGAGCGTCTGCTACGACCTACGTTTCCCCGAGCTCTACCGCGCGCTCGTCGACCGCGGCGCGATCGCGCTCACCGTTCCGGCGGCGTTCACGCTGCACACCGGCAAGGATCATTGGGAGATCTTGCTGCGCGCGCGCGCGATCGAGCAGCAGTGCTACGTGCTCGCCGCGGCGCAGACCGGACATCACCGCCAAGCGGACGGAAGCGGGCGCCGGTTCTCGTGGGGTCACGCGATGATCGTCGATCCCTGGGGCGCGGTGCTCGCGCAATGTGGCGAAGGCGAGGGCTGGTGCGTGGCGAGCGTGGACCCGCGCTACGTCGAGCGCGTGCGCGCGTCGCTGCCGAGCCTTCGCCACCGCAGGCTCTGACGCGCCTCACGTCGAGTCGCGCAACCGCACCTCGCGCAACGACGTCTCACCTCGCGCCTCACCTCGCACGACGGCACGCATCGGCCTCGGAGGGGATCGAACCCTCCACACGACGAGCGGCGCGAGAGCTCAGCGCGTGGCGGCCTTCCAGAAGGTGTCGAAGGTCAGGGCTTCGATGGGCTTGGGCAGCTCGCGGTTGCGGAGCAGCGTGCCGTCGACGTAGCGCCAACCCTCGCCGTCGTGGAGGAAGCGGCTGTCCTCCGCGAACGAGACGTCTTGGCGGTTGCGCATCACGAGCACGTGGAAGAGCACGTGGTGGTAGCCCTCCACGTCGGGGCCCTCGCTCACGTCGAGCACGCGCAGCTTCTTGTAGCGGAGCAGCTTCGTGCCCTCGCGGATCTCGGTGAGCCACGCGTCGCGGCTCGCACCCTCGCGCTTCTCGGCGTGTTCGGCGTGCAAGGTCTTCCACACGTAGGCGAAGTCGCGCTTGGCGAACGCGGCGAAGCGCGAGCGCATCAGCGTCTCGGGCGTCGGGGGCTCGGCGCCGCGGTGAAAGGGTCCGCAGCACTCGTCGTAGGCGCGCGTGGAACCGCAGGGACAGAGCTCGGCCATGGGGGCGCGGAGCGTACTACGGGCTCGGCGTGGTGCAGGGCGTCACTTCGAAGGTCACGACCTGCTGACACCAGTCGCGCCGATTGCCCGGATCCACGGTGCAGTTCTCCGAATCGCCCGCGCCCGAGAAGTGTCCCGAGAACACGGCGGTCTCGCCGCAGTTGCGCACGGTGATCCGGTAGTCGACGCGCTCGCCCGCAATGCAGCTCCGGAAGTTCGAGACGCGCACTTGGTACGTGCCGGCGGGCGCGACGTTGCGCGGCCAGAAGACGTGCTCGTGGTCCACGCCCATGTTGCCGCTGCAGCCGGCGTTCGCGTCGAGGTCGAGCTGCCCGCCGCTCACGGCGCGCGTGTTGCCGTAGTACGTGACGACGCCGGTGGGATCGACGACGTAGAGATCGAGGTCGGTCGCGCGCGTCATCGAGAGCGTGACCTCGACGTCGCCGGTGCCGACGGGGAGCACGCGCAGATCGCGACGCGCCCACGCCGAGGTGTTGCCGCTCGTGTCGACGGCGGCGACCTCGATCGTGGCGAAGAGGTCTTTGCCCGGCTCGAGCGGGAGGCCGCTCGGCAGGACGGGCGCGTCGATGCCGAACTGCAGCTCGACCGCGCCGGCGCCCGTGACGCGCAAGGTGCCGAGCTCGGTGTCGACGACCGATGGCACGAAGAAGTAGCCGGGGTAGTCGACGAAGCGCACGAGCAGACCGGCGACGTCGGGGCCGCTGGCGGCGAGGGAGAGCCGCGCGGGGGCGCCCGGGATCACGACGAGCCGTTCGGCGCTCGCGTCCTGGAGCCGAAGCCCGAGCGCGGGGCTGCTCGTCGCGGGCGCGCCGCCGGGACGCAGCTCGCCTCCGGCCACGATCCACGGGTTGTCGACGGTGCGACCGCCACGGTTCGCGGGCGCCATGCGTCGCAAGCGCGCGAGCCCGGACGGCAGGAGCCCGACCACGTCGACGTAAGGGCCGGGGCGGTAGCGCGCGCGCATCGCGGCGGCGGCGACGTCGGGGTCGATCGGATCGACGCTCGCAGGCCCACCCGTGGACGGACCGACGGGGGTCGGGACGATCGGATGGCCCGCCGGATCGCTCGATGGATCGGCAGGATCCGCGGGGTCGCGGATCAGCTCGTCGTTTCCGAAGCTCGCCGAGAGCCGGACCACCCCGAACACGGCGAAACCCAGAAGGGTGACGAGCACGAGGCCCACGCCCGTGAGGAGCGCGACGCGCGCGAGGCCGCTGGGCGCTTCGTCGTCTTCCTTCAGCTCGGGCGGCAGCTCGTCGCGTCGTCGAACCACGGGCTCACTCTACGTCGGCGCGCCTCTGGGATCCCCATCTTCTTCGGCCGCGACGGTCGCATGCGTTCGCAGCGTGGCGCCGCCTCGGTGCTCGCAGCGCGTCTTCGGGCGTAGTACGCACCGGGTCATGAAGGCGTACTTCGGCGACGGCGGACGGATCCTCTTCGCGCACCGCGGTGGCGCCAAACGATTCCCCGAGAACACGCGGCACGCGTTCGAGCAGGCGTACGCGCTCGGGTTTCGCTGGATCGAGACGGATGTGCATCGTTCCGCCGACGGCGTGATCGTGGTGCATCACGACCCGACGCTCGAGCGGACCACGAGCGGGCGCGGACCGTTGCGCGAACGAACCGTCGTGGAGCTACGCGCGCTCGACGCGGGCTATCGTTTCACGCGCGACGGGCGCAGCTTCCCGTTTCGTGGGCTCGGTCTCACGATCCCGACCCTGGAAGAAGCGTTCGGCCTCGCGCCGGATCTTCGTTTGAATCTGGAGATGAAGGGCGACGATCCGGGTTTGCCGAAGGCGCTCTTCGAGTTTCTGGAGCACCACGGGCTGCGCGATCGTGTGCTCGTGGCGGCGGCCAACGACGCGATGACGGACCGGTTCCGCGAGCTGGCCGGCGACCGCTACGCGACGAGCCCGGGCGTGAGGGGCATCCTGCGCTTCTGGGCGGCGGTTCGGGCGCGGATGGATCGTCTCGTCGACGTACGTTTCGACGCGCTGCAGGTGCCCGCGCGGCACGGTGCGCTCACGGTGGTGGAGCCGCGCTTCGTGGAGGCCGCGCACCGTCGTGGGCTGAAGGTGCACGTGTGGACGATCGACGATCCGAGCGAGATGCGGCGGCTGGCCGCGCTCGGGGTCGACGGGGTGATGAGCGACCGGCCCGAGGTCTTGATGGAGACGCTCGGGCCGCAGACGAATTGACGTTTTTGGAGCCGGCCGCCAGGCCGAGCGACCCGACGTCACGTGA
>CALJLK010000362.1 GCA_937982655.1 uncultured Sandaracinus sp. | reverse complement strand
CTCTGTCTCTGTCTCTGTCTCTGTCTCTGTCTCCGCCTCGGACACCGAAGGCGTGTCGATCTCCGCTCCCCCACGCGCGACCCACGCCGCGTGCGCCTTCGCCTCCACCTCCGCGCGCCACACCGCATCCGGAATCGTCGGCGGATGCGGCGTCGCGTGCGGCGCATCGCGCACGATCGCAGGCGCGTGGTAGCCGCCGCACACGACGACGACGTCGCCGCGATCGAGCGCCCAGCGCGTGATCGCCGCCATCAACGCCTCGCGCGGACCGTCACGATCCCCCGCCGGCTCGTCGCTCCGCAGCGCGTCGAAGTAGGTCGTCAGCCGCTCGCGCAGCATCTCGAGCGCCATCGGCTGCTCGAAGAGGTGATCCCAGAGCGTGTCGACGTCGTCGACCTCGAGCTGGCGACAGAGCGCCTCCACGTAGCGGGTCGAGTGCGGCGGCGCGTCCGGGCGCGCGAGCCGGTCCGCGAAGCGATGCCGCATGCCCTCGAACGCACGATCCCAGGCCGGCAGATCGCAGAAGAACGCGTCGCAGCCGTGCTCCTGCGCAGCGCGGAGCGCGACCCACTCCGGCGAGTAGTCGCAGAACGGAGTCCACGACGCGTGCCGCCGCATCGCGCTGCGCTCGTAGGTGAAGATCGCGATCGGCATCGCGTGCGGGAGGCGCAGCTCGTCGAGGCGCTCGTTCCAGTCGACCGGGCCTTCGATGAGCACGGTCTTCGGGCGCACCTGCGCGATCACGTGCCGCACGAGGCGCGCGCACGCAGGGCTGTGATGGCGCACGCCGACGACGTGGAGCTCGCTCATGCGCTCCGCGTCCTCGCGGGTCCTTCATCCGCCGGTCTCTCGAGACGTACCCGGTCGAATCGATCGGCCATCGGCATCGCTTCAACCCGGCAGGAGCCCGCGCGCCGCGTGGTAGGCCTCCCAATGCGGGCCCTTCTTCTTCGGCGCACGTTGCTCGAGGTAGCGACGGATCTTTCGCAGATCTTCGGCGTCGTCCTTCGCCGCGGTGCCCGCGAGCGCCTCCACCAGATCCGCCGGTGTGCCTGCGCCTCCACGCAAGAACCACCCGCGCACTCCCACCGCGTGGGCCACCGTCACCGCCTCCGCGGTCGACATCACGCTCGAGAGGCGCTCCATGCCCGTGCCGTCTTCCGTCGCACCCGCGCGCAGCTCGCGGAAGGTCGTGACCAAGAGATCGAGCACGTCCTCGCTCGGCGCGACCGGCACGCCGCTCTTCTGCAAGAGCCGCGTCGCCTCTTCGCGCACGAGGCGCAGCTCCGCTTGGTGATCGAGGATCGGGAACACCGTCTCGAAGTTGAAGCGACGCTTGAGCGCGGCGCTCATCTCGTTGACGCCCTTGTCGCGGGTGTTCGCGGTGGCGATCACGTTGAAGCCCTCTCGCGCGAAGAGCATCGCGTCGTCGCCTTCGAGCTCCGGCACCGCGAGCACGCGATCGGAGAGCACCGAGAGCATCGAGTCCTGCACCTCGAGCGGGCAGCGCGTGATCTCCTCGAAACGCACGATCGCGCCGTCGCGCATGCCCATGTAGAGCGGCGCGGGCACGAGCGAGCGCGGCGACGGGCCCTCGTTGACGAGGAGCGCGTAGTTCCACGAGTACTTGATCTGATCTTCGGTGACCGACGCGCCGCCTTGGATGGTCAGCGTGCTGCGCCCCGAGACCGCGGCCGAGAGCAGCTCCGACAAGAGCGACTTCGCGGTGCCGGGCTCACCGACCAGCAAGAGCCCGCGGCTCGTCGCGAGCGTCACGAGGCAACGATCGATGAGCGAAGGCGGGCACACGACCTTGCGCCGGATGCCGCGGCCCTCGTCGCCGAGCACGAAGGTGCGCGCGGCACGCAGCGAGAGCGCCCAGCCGGGCGGCTTCGGTCCTTCGTCCTCCGCGCGGAGCTTCTCGAGCTCGTCCGCGTACAGGATCTCCGCCGGCGCGCGCTGGATCGTCACGCGCGGCTCACCCTCCGAGGCCCGCTTCTTGGTCGCCATCGCGCGCAGACTATTCGGTCGCGGCAGGCGCGGGAATCACGAAGGTGTCGAGGCGCACGCGACGACGAAGCTCCCGTCGAGCTGCGAACGAAGCGCGAGCGTGCAGTCGCCCCGAGTGCCCACGCTCGGGTGACTCGCGCCGACGGAACGACGAAGCGCCGCCGAGCTTCCCCGACGACGCCACGTTCGCGAGCGCGGGCTCGGTGATTGGGCTCAGGAGATCGTGATGCGGATCATCTGCACCGGCGTGACCGGACGATCGCGCGCGTCGGTGCGCGTGGCGCCGATCTTCTGGACCACGTCCATGCCGTTGGTGACGCGACCGAACACCGGATGCTTCGACTGACCCGGCGTGAAGAAGTCGAGGTACGCGTTGTGGCGAAGGTTGATGAAGAACTGTGAGCTGCCGCTCTGCGGTCCCGCGTTCGCCATCGCGAGCGTGCCCGGCTCGTTCGAGAACTTCGCGTCCGCCGGGTGCTCGTCTTGGATCGAGCCGTAGGGCGACTGCCCGGTGCCCGCGCGACCACTCTGCGGATCGCGGCTGTGGGGGCAGCCGAACTGGCACATGAAGTCGGCGATCACGCGGTGGAAGTGCAGGCCGTCGTAGAAGCCCTCCTTCGCGAGGCGCACGAAGTTGCCGCCCGTGATGGGCATCTTGTCGACGAAGATCTCCGCCTGGAAGGTCCCGAGCGAGGTCTCGAACGTGGCGATGGGGTTGGTCATCGCCTGCGACGTATCGCAGTCGGGCCTCCGCGATCAAGCGGGGCGCGGGCCGCGTCCGCCGGGCTCGCGACGTCGCGTGCCGACGCGAAACGAGCACGACCGAGCCGGAGGCGTGAACGCCGTACGTGAGGCGTCGCAGCCGCGTGAGTTGCGGTCCCCGCGACATCTGCGAAGTAGGAAGCTCAACCTCTTACTTTAGATTCACATTCATGAAAACACTCACGATCTTCGCGCACCTCGGTCTCATCCTCGCCCTCGGCTGCGGCGACTCGACCCCGAGCGGCGACTCCGATGCGGCGGTCTCCGACTGCTCCGCGGCCGGCCAGCTCTGCGCGACGCTGAGCGTCCCGAGCGACTTCGCGGCCACCCCCCGCAACGTCTACGTCGGCCTCTACGCGAGCTTGCCGCCCGCCGGTCCTCCCGACGTGATGGTCGGCAGTTTCCCCGCGACCTCGATCGCCGCGGGCGCGCCGCTTCGCCTCACGGTCGACGGCGTCGACGAGGTCGGCGACTACCACGTCTTCGTCGCGCTCTTCGTCGAAGGCGGCGGCAACTTCCAGCCCGAGCCCGGCATCGACTACCAGATCATCACCGCGCCCCACACCTTCGGCGCGGGCCCGGTCGAGCTCGGCGCGCTCTCGCTGGAGCTCGCGGAATGATCGTCGCGCGTCGAACGACCGCTGCTCGAGGTGCTCGCGAAGCGATGGGCGCGCGTTGGATCGCGCGCGCCGCGTTCGTGAGCGCGCTGACGTGCGTGAGCTGCGGCGGCGGAAGCGAGCTGCCGGAGCTCGTCGCGGGCACCGGGATCGGCGAGGTCGTGCTCGGCATGCGCTACGCCGAGCTCTCGGATCGCCTCGGCGAGCCCGACGCGCTGGTCGTGGTGAACCGCCAGGCGCTCCTCACCTACGACGAGATCGCGCTCGAGGTCGTGATGGCGTCGAGCCTCGACGAGTCGGTCTCCGACGACGCGTACGTGCTCGGGGTGTCCGCCATGAACGGCGCGCGCGTCGACGGCGTGGCCCCCGCGATGACGCGCGCGGAGATCGAGGCGCTCGTCGGCCCCGCGGCCTTCGAGGTCGCGGGCATCGGCTTTTGGGAGAGCGGCATGAGCGTGGTCTGGCGCGGAGACGTCGCGCGCCAAGTCGCGGTGTTCGCGCCCTTCGAGGTGCAGACCGAGATGCCCGAGATGCAGCCCGCGCTCGGAGGTGCCCGATGAGCCGCGCGCACCTCGTCGCGATCGCAGGCCTCGCTTCACTCGTCGTCCTCGTCTCGTTCGCGACGAGTCACGCGGACGTCGACGTCGACGGCACCTCGTACCGCGTGGTCGACATGCACCTGCACCCCGGCGACTTCGGTCGATTCCCCGCGGGCGGGCGCACCTTCGTGATCGAGTCGTTGCCGCCCTTCGTGCGTCCCTACGCGCCCGCGCTCGGCAACGCCGGCATCGACCCGTGGTCCGAGCACATCGGCATCCGCGCGCAGACGGAGATGGCGGGCGTCGAGCGCGCGGTGCTCTACGCGGTCTACGCGCCGCGCTCGACCGGCTGGTACACGAACCGCGAGCTGGAGGCCGTGCTCACCGATCCGCGCAACCGCAACGCCGACGGCTCGCCGTGGGCGTACGGCATGGCGAGCCTCTCCTTCGAGGGCTACCTCGAAGAAGGCGTCGCGGAACGTCGGCTCGACGCGCTGCGCTCGTACTTCACGGCGCATCCGGATCTCTTCGTCGGCATCAAGCTCGCGCATCCGCATCAGCACGTCGCGCTCGACGACGGCCGCTACCTCGGCGTCTTCGACGTCGCGGCGGAGGTCGGCGTGCCGGTCTTGCTGCACACCGGCTTCTCGCCCTTCCCCGGCACCCGCAGCGAACGCGACTACTACGATCCCGCTCGCCTCGCGTCGGTCGTGGAGGCGTACGACGGAACGCGTGGCGCAGGTCGGGTGGACTTCGTGCTCAGTCACGTCGGCCAAGGGGACGCGCGCGCGGTCGCCGCCGCGCTGGATCTCGCAGAGCGTTTCGACAACGTGTGGCTCGAGGTGAGCGCGCTCGGGAACCCGATCGCGATCGACGCGCTCGGCATGCCCACGACCGGCGGCAGCCCGCAGCTCCCGGACGTGATGCAGCAGATCAAGACCCGGGGCCTCACCTCGCGCGCGCTCTTCGCGAGCGACGGACCACAGTTCAGCGGCAAGGTGCGGAGCTACCTCAACGACGTGATCGAGGCTGCGCAGGCGGCGAACTGGAGCTCGGACGAGCTCCGCGGACTGCTCGCGGAGAACTTCGAGCGGCTCTACCTCGAGTGAGTCGGACGTTCGGATGCGCGTTCGGATGCGCGTTCGGACGTGCGTTCGGACGTGCGTTCGGACGACCGCGGACGCGCGTTCGGACCACGGTCGAGCGCGCGTCCGGTCGACTCTTCGCGCGACGTCGCGCACGCGAGCCGCGTCCGGGCGCGACCGACGCGCGCACATGACGCTTGACCTGCACGCCCCACCCCCGACAATCCTGCGTCGATGGCCGACATCCTCCTCGCCCCCGACGTCTTCGTGAACGCCTCCGTCGCGCTCGGCTCGCCGCCCGAGCACGTCGTCCGCCGAGTCCTCGGGGGCGGCAAGAAGGTCAAGAGCAGCGAGTGGATCCTCGCGCGGGTCGAAGCGATGCTCGGCAGCCTCGACGCCTTCAAGAAAGAGGCGCTCGCCGCGCAGATGGGGACCATCCGCGGGCTCGTCGAGATCGTGGAGACCAAGAAGGAGTTCGGGCCGGACGCGTGGGCCGACGCGCTCGTCGCCACCGCGAAAGCGGCCGGGCTCAAGCGTGTGGTCACCGACCATCCGGACCTCGCCGATCAGACCGAGCGCGATGGCGTCGAGTTCCTCTCCAGTGACGCTTGGCTCGTGGAGGTCACCACGCCTCCGCCGCCTCCGCCGAAGAAGTGAGCCGAGATCGGGCCGACACCGTGACGAGCGCGCGCCCCCACCGTCCTCGATCTGCGCTTCGGCACCCCACGTTTCGACGCCGTGTGGAGGCGCTGCTGCTCGCGGGCACGCTCGCGCTCCCAATCGGCTGCGGAGGCCCACGCCGCGGCGTCGACGACGCCCTCGACGCCCGCGATCTCGGTGGCGCGCTCGAGGCCTACGATCGCTTCCGCGCGACCGAAGGGGCCGACGTCGCGCTGCTCGCCGACGTCGCGGCGCTGCTCCTCGAGCTCGAAGCGCTCTCCGACGACCCGGCCCGCCGCGACGCCGCGCTCGTGCAACTCGAGCTCGCTGGCAACGCGGGGCTCGACACGCTCCGCCGCATCGGTCGCAGCGAAGGCGTCACCGTCGCGCGAGCTCGGGCCCTCGCCGCGCTGACCAAACGACGCGACTCGCAGGCACGCGCGTTCCTCTACGCGCTCCTCGACGGCGACGATCCGGAGATCCTCGCGCTCGCGGTGACCGCGCTGCAGGACGACGAGGAGGCGCGCATGCTCGAGCTGCTTGCGCACTCCGCTCCGCAGGTGCGTCGCGCCGCCGCGCTTCGCCTCTCCGCGCGACGCGACTCGAGCGCCGCGCTCGAGGCCCTCGTGCAGATCGCGCGTGTCGATCCGGAGGCGCGCGTACGCGAGGCCGCGTGTCGATCGCTCGGTTCGTTCGGCGCGGCCGCAGTGCCTCGCCTGCGCGAGCGTCTCGACGACCCGGATCCGCAGGCCCGGCAGACCGTCGTGCGCGCGCTCGTGCAGGCCGATCGCGAGGCGGCGATCCCGATCATCGCGCCGCTGCTCGGGCTGCCTCCTTCGCCGGCGAGCGTCGAAGCGGCGCGCGTGCTCGCGTACGTCGGCGCCGACGAGGCCCGCGACGAGACCGGAGAGACGGCGCTCCAATGGCTCCTCGGGGTGCTCTCGCACGAGGACGCGAGTCTGCGATCGACCGCTGCGATCGCGCTCGTCTCCGTCGCCCCGACCGGCGCCCCGCTCGACGCGCTGCGTGGAGCGCTGGCTCGCGAAGAGGATGGCGGCGTTCGACTCGGGCTCGCACGCGCGTTGCTCCCGAGCGACGACGACGTCCACCCGGCACGCGACGCGCTGCTCGCGCTGCTCGACGGTGACGACATGCCGGCCGTGCAGGCGGCATCGATCCTCGCCGAGGGAGACGACGCCGCAGGAGTCGCGAAGCTCGAAGCGACGCTCGCATCCGAGGACCCGCTCTTGCGCGGCGTCGCCGCCCGCGCTCTCGCCCGAGGCGCGCACCTTCCCGACGCGGTGTTGCCCGCGCTCCGCGACCCGGAGCCGCTCGTGCGGATCCAAGCCGCGGGCGGCGTGCTCGCGGCGTCGAATCACTGAGCTCCGCGCCGCCGATCGCCGAGCTCCGCTACGGCGTCCAGTCGCCGAGCCGTCGACGATCAACCCTGCATTCGCCGCTGAAACGCCGACATCAACGCCGGATCCTGCTGCATCTTCTGTGACCACATCTGCGAGAGCTGCGCGTAGCTCCCCATGTCGAGCCCGTAGCGCTTCATCGCGCCGTTCATGTCGCCCGTCTGAAGCAGCTTCATGAAGCCGACGTAGTCACTCAATCGAGGCAGCTTGGTCCCGGGGAGCACCTCGGGGTCGGCGTCCGCGGAGGCCATCGCGCTCGGCCGCGGCACGAACGGCAGCCCTCCGCGCCGCTCGTACTCCGCCGCGAAGGCCGCCTCCGTCATCCGCTTGCCGAGCAGGGGCGGCGGATCGATCGGGAAACACGCGTTCTCGCGCACCCGCAGCGCGCGCTCGCGGCAGAAGAGCGCGTCCGGGTCGATCGCGCCGACCGACCAACTCGCGATGCGGCCCGCGAGCGCGAGCGCCTGCGGCATCACGCCCGGCATCGGCTCTCCCGTGGACGTCGACGCGCTCGGTGCGGGAGGCGCGGTGTCGCGTCCCCACTTCGACGCACCCGCGTCGGCGACCGCGCCGCCGAGGTGTGGCGCCTCCGCCGTGACCGTCGACGACTCGGGTCGCCGTTCGTTCGCGCGCAGCGCCGCCTGCATCACGAGCCAGCTCTGCTGCCCCGCCGCCGCCGCCTCCGTGCACACCGCGAGCGCGCCCTCCGCGTCGCCCGCCTCCAGCTTCGCGAACGCGCGACCCGCAAACGAAGTGTGGACGCTCGGCGACGGCTCGCGTGGCAGGTTCTGCTGACAACGTGCGAAGGTCTCCTGAAAGACCGCCACGTTCGCAGGCTCGGGGTTTCGCTGGAGCGCTTGCTGTGCGTAGCCGAGCCCCTCGGCCGCTTTGCCGGATTGAAGCAGCGCGCACGCGAGGTGATGGAGCCCGCACGCGTGGAGCAGCGGATCGTTCGGATACTCCGCGATCAGACGCCGCGCCACGCGCTCGCAGGCCTCGACGTCGCCCACGTTGTCCGCCGAGCCGGCCCACGCGTTGAGCATCGCGCCGTCGATCACCGCCGGACCGCCGAAGCGCTCCGCGCGCGCGTACGCCTCGCAGGTTCCCGCGTCGTCCTCCGCCATGTACGCGGCGCTCGCCCACTGCAGGTAGAGCACGGGATCGCGTGGGGCCACGCAGAGGTAGCGGTACACGAACGCCGCCGCCGCCGGATGCCCCGCGTGCAGGAGCTGCTGCGCGGCGTTCACCGGCCCCTGCGCGAGATCCTGCTCGCCGAAGTACGCGAGCGATCCCTCGGCGTCGCCGAGCTTCGCCGCGGCGAGCCCGAGGTTTCGCAGAATCTCGGCGTTGCCCGGATCGAGCACGTCGGCCCACGTCCAGAGCGTGCGCGCGGTGGCCCAATCGCCGCGCTGCGCCGCCTCCACTCCGCGCGTCGTGCAGCTCTGGAAGTCGAGCATCGGCGCCGGCCACGCGCCCTGCGTGATCGTCGACAGCTCCGTGAGCCGCGCCTGCCGCCACTCGCGCCCTGCCCAGCCGAGCCGCTCCACCAGCACGCCGAACGCCTCGCCGCGCAGCCCGCGTGCCCACAGGCGCTTCGCGAGCTCGACCGCCGGCGCGGCGTTGCGCGGGAAGGTGTGGAAGGCGAGCCAGGCGACGTCGATCACTTCGTCGTCGTTCCCTGCGATGCCACCTGTGGCGGCGAGCTCCATCCACGGCTTGGCCGCATCGGCGCCGAGCGCATGGAAGGAGCGTTCGTAGAGCTCGAGCGCGGCGGGGCGCTGACCTTCCTTCGCGAGATCGCTCGCGAGCCGCAGCTCGAACGCCACCGCCTCGTCGCCGCGGAGGTAGTGCGCGACGCGCGGCAAGCCTTCGATCGCGATCTCGAGGTGTCCACCCTTGCTGCGATCGAGATCGAGCGCTCGCTCCACCCGAAGCAGCCAACGATCGAAGATCGCGGGCTCCACGCTCGCGTGCGCTTCGAGCGCCTCGAAGAGGCCGCGGAGCGACTCGTCGTCGTAGCGCACGCCGCGATCTTCCATCAGCGCGAGCGCCTCGGTCGCCACCGTTCGCAGCGCGCCCGCGAGCGCGTTCGCGGGCTGCGTGGTCAGCGCGAGGTAGCGGCAGAGCGCGCCCGCGAGGATCCACAGTGCGCGCCCTGCGAAGGCCGCACCGTCCGCGACGTCGACGTCCACCGTGGGAACGCCTGCCGCTTCGACCCAGCCGTTCACGAGCGCGTCGGCGGAAGCTTGGTTGTCGTCGCGGAGCTGACCGAAGAGCGCGTCGATCGCGTCGAGCGATCCGTCGCGAGAGAGGCGCGCGTGCAGCCTCGCGAGCGCGTCGGCGCGGAACGCGATCGAAGGCACGGTCGGCGCCGCACGGAAGCTCGGCACGAAGTCCGACGCGTCGCGCCGCATCACCGCCGCGAGCCGCTTGGCGCCGAGGCGCTCCGCCTCCGCGATCTGGCGTTCGAAGGGCTCCGGCCCGAAGGCCGCCGCCACGCGCAGCAGCCGGTTCACCTCGGCTTCCGTGCGCCGGGTGGGCGCGCGCAGCGGCGTGATCGCGAGGGTCCGAATCGCCTCGTCCGCGCGACCGTTCGCAAGCATCACGCGCGCGCCGGCGAGCTGCGCGAGATCCGCGTACGCGAAGCGCAGGCGGCGGTGGTGATGCCAGCACGCGAGCGCCTCCTGAGGGCGCCCCACCGCGAGCAAGCTCTCCAGGAGCTTCACCAGCTCGCTCCAGTGCTCGATCGGCGCGCGCGTCAATCCGAGGATCGCGCGCCCCGGCTCGCCGCGGTGGAAGCCTTCGCGCGCGTAGGCGAGCGCGAGCACGCTCGGATCCGACTGCCACTTGCGCAGCAGCTCGGTCATCTTCGGCCATTGATCGCGGTTGAAGACGAGCTCGAGCGCGCGCTGACGCACGAAGGTCGCTTCTTCGAGGCGGCCGACGTCGAGGAAGGTATCCGCGAGACGCAGGCGCGCGAGGCAGAGATCGGGCTCCGCGCCGCCGAAGCGCCCGCGCTGCTGGAGCTCGCCGAGGAGCGCGAGCCGTTGCTGCACGTCCGCGAGCGCGCGACCGTCGCGTCCGAGATCACGCACCGTGTCCATCGCGGCGAGGTGCGCATCGACGTAGGCCGGGAACAGGCGCGCGGCCTTCGACGCCCAACGATGAGCTTCTTCGAAGCGCCCCCACTTCTGCAGCGCCCACGCGTACTTCGAGAGCGTGATGCCGTTGCTGCAGAGCAGCGTGGCCGCGATCGACGCGTGGTAGCGCTCCTCGTCGAGCGGCACGTCGTCGCCCCACATCAGCCCGTGCAGCTTGCCCCAGCAGGGCGCGATGCCGATCGCACGCCGGATGTCGTCGCGCGAAGCCCCCGCGCGCATTCCGCCCTTCCCATCCGGGACGCGCTGATGCCAGCGTCGCAGGTGGTCGTCGCGCAGGCCCCACACGCAGCTCGGGTCGGCGCCGAGCATCACGTGTGCGAGGTCGTAGCCGAGCTCGACGCCCGCGAAGTGACAGAAGGGGATCACGAGCTTGCTCGGCGCCGAGAGGCCGCCACGCTGTCCCTCCGGACGCGCGCGATCCGTCGCGACCTCGCGCGCCGCGTGCTCAGCCACCGCACGCAGCGTCTCGACGTCGAAGGGCTCGAGCGGATGCGGCATCGCGCCGAGCCCTCGCGCACGCAGCCATCGCGTGAGCGCCTCGTCGATCGCGATCGCCGCGATCGCGCCCGCGCCTTCGAAGGTGTCGCTCGGCTTGCCGTGTCGGTGCGAGGTGAGCCGCGCGGTCTTGCCGTCGGTCGAGAGCTCGATCGCGAGCACCTCGTCGCGACGGTTCTCGTAGAGCTCGTACGCGATCACGCCGCGCACGTCCGGGTGACCCGCGTCGACCAGGCGTCCCTGCTCGTCGAGCAGGTGGAAGTCGTCGCGGTCCGTCGTCGCGACGTGCGGGTGCCGCACGAGGCTCTCGAAGATCGCCGCGTTGACGAGGAACGACGCGGGGTACCGCAGCGCGTCGGGCACGAAAGGCGCCACGGTCGGCAGGAACGTCACGCGGTGCGGCACACGACGAAAGAACGACATCTCCACCCCTCCGGTTCGGCGCGGTCATGCGCGCGGCACGTCCCCCGCGGCGCGGACGCTACTCGTTCGTTCGCAGCTCGCCAACGGCCTCGCGTCGTCGTCGGTCGCACGCTGCGTTCGTTCGTCCGGCGCCGCTCGTTCGAGTGACCGCGAGCCCGTCGTCGCACACGGCTCGTCGCACACGGCTCGTCGCACACGGCTCGTCGCACGCGGCTCGTCGCGCGGGATCGTCCGCGTATACTCGGCGGCGTGACGTCGTCCCGACAGCTCACGATCCTCGAGGCCGCGCTGCGGCTGTTTCACCACTACGGTCCCTCGAAGACCACGGTGGCGGACATCGCGCGCGAGGCGCGCGTCGGCGTGGGCAGCGTGTACCTCGAGTTCCGCTCCAAAGACGACATCCTCGGCGCGCTCTCGCGGCACGCCCACCAGCGCGTCCTCCAGCGCGAGGAAGAGGCGCTCCGAGACTCGGCCCGCCCGATCGGCGATCGCCTGCGCGCCGCGCTCGACGCGCGCTTCGAGTCGTTTCTCACCATCGCGAGCGGACCGCACGGGCCCGAGCTCTTCCACTGCGCGCGTTGCGCCGCGATCCGCGACGCCAACGAGCGCTTTCACGACACGGAGCGCGACCTCTTCGCGCGCGCCCTCGACGCGGCCCGAGACGCCGTGGTGGTCGACGACGATCCACGCCGGACCGCGGTCACGTTGTTGAGGGCCTACGCCGCCTTCGCACCTCCGCATCTCGCCCCGTCGCGCGCGCAAGAGCTCCGCGCCGAGCTCCCACGCCTGCACCGCCTCGTCCTCGAAGGCCTCCTCCGACGAGCCTGATCGGGGCACCGACTGGGACGAGGCGACGCGGTCTCCGTCTCGGTCTCCGTCTCGGTCTCCGTCTCGGTCTCCGTCTCGGTCTC
>CALJLK010000361.1 GCA_937982655.1 uncultured Sandaracinus sp. | reverse complement strand
GAACCGCGACCAGAGGCCTACCACTGCAGGACCCCGGTCGTGGAGTAGATACAAGCGGTGGTTCGAGCACTGCTTTCGACCGCGCGTTCGAGTCGCGCGTTCCAGTCGCGCGTTCCGAGAGGTGCGAGGTGTCCGCCGCACGCGTCAGCGGATCGGGATCGAAAGGCGCGTGGTGCCCCCCGACGGGATGACGACGCGTCGACGACGGATCGGGCCCTCGCCGAAGGGCTGGATGCCGATCTCGTGTGCTCCGGCGGGCAGCGCGAACGTTCCTGGCGATTCACCGAGGCGAGCGCGGCCACGAAACACGAGGGCCCAACCGCCGGGCGTCGCGACCTGCAGGCGCCCGGGGCGTGCGGCTTCCGTCGAATCGTCGCTCGTGCTCCTCGGGGCGGCGGGCTCGACGGGCGCGGCGCCGATTGCGTCCGCGTCGGTCGGATCGGAGTCGTTCGACGCAGGGGGTACGAGCGCCGTCGACCGCACGGGCTCCGAGGCGACTTCGGCGGGCGCCGTGGTGGACGGTGTGGCCGTGGACGGTATGGCGGTCGTCGCGGTGGCGGGCGTGGACGCGGGGCGTGCGCTCGTGTCGGGCGTCGAGGCGAGTGGGGTCGCGGTTCCGGTCGTCGCGGGCTCGGGCGCAGCGAGAGCGCGACGACCGTCACCGCGCCGAGACCGAGCGCGCCCGCGATCGAGGCCACGAGCCATCGCGTGCGCGTGTGAGCGGCCCGAGCGCGCGGCGTCACGAGCGGGGTCGCTTCGGTCGGATCGGCGGTGCCGTCGCTCCGTCTGCGCGCGCTCGCGGTGGTCGCACGAGATCTCGTCCGCGCGCGCGTCTGGCTCGCCTCTTCGTGCGGGTCGTGCGCGTGCGGGTCGTGCGCGTCGCCCTCCACGCTCAACTCCGCATCCCGCACCGTCATGGTGCCCGTCGCGCCGCCGCTCGTGAGCGCGATGCCCGAGACCTCGTCGAGCGAGAGCACGCGGCTCTCTTCGACCAGCCGCTCGCCTTCCGCGCGTCCGTTCGGGAAGAGCTTCGCGAGCCACTCGCCCACGTCCGCCGGTCCGATCACGCGATGGCGCGCGAGCGCGTGCAGCAGGTCGCGTCCCATCTCGCGCGTGGTCGCGTAACGAGCGTCGCGATCGCGCGCCAGCGCTCGGTCGACCACGTGCTGAAGCTCGTCTGGCAGATCGACGAAGTCCGAGAGCGGCGGGATCGGATCCTGGCTCACGGCCCGCACGCTCGCGGCCATGTTCTCGCGCGCGAAGAGCCGCTGACCCGCGAGGCCTTCCCAGAGCACCACGCCGAGCGCCCACACGTCGACGCGGCGATCCGCGGTCTTGCCTTCGAGCTGCTCGGGCGCGAGGTACGCGAACTTGCCCTTCACCTCGCCGGTCGAGGTCTGGTAGTGGCGATGCCGCGCGCTCGCGACGCCGAAGTCGAGCACCCGCGCGGTTCCGTCGTAGCCGACGAAGAGGTTCTGCGGGCTCACGTCGCGGTGCACGACCTCGAGGAGCTGACCGGCCTCGTCACGGAGCTCGTGCGCGGCGTGCAGGCCTTCGCACGCGTCGACCACGAGCCGCGCGATCATCCACGGGCGCTCGTCGCGGAGCGCGGCGGTCGTGCGCGCGGCCTCGCGGAGCACGCGGTGCAGAGGCTCACCCACGAGATACGGCATCGTGAGGTAGTAGACGCCCTCGACCTCGCCGAACTCGTGCACGCCGCAGACGTTCGGGTGGTGGATGCGCGCCGCGATGCGCGCCTCGTCGAGGAACATCGTCGCGAAGCGTGGGTCGCGCGCGAGGTGCGGGTGGATGCGCTTGAGCGCGACGAGCTTCTCGAAGCCGCGTGGGCCCTCCGCCTTCGCGAGGAACACGGCGCCCATGCCGCCGCTCGCGAGCTCGTAGCAGAGCACGTAGGGCCCGAAGCGAGTCGCCGCGCGCAGCGGCGCGACGTCTCCTTCGTCGCCGAAGGCAGGGTCGGACACGCGAGCAAGCTAACACGTGCGCGCGCATGCGGCGGCGTCGCTCGCACGGTCGGGTGACGCTCTCGTGGCGCGGTCGCGATCGGAGGCGAAACGGGGCGAGCCCATCCGAGACGGCCTGGTACAGTCCGGGCCTCCGATGCGTCGAGCCTTCGTCGGTCTCGTGGGTCTCTTCGTCGTGACGCTCTGTTCGAGCGCGCGTGCCCAAGCGCCGTCCTCGCGCGCGCGGGCGCTGCTCGACGAGGCGCGCTTCGACGAGGCGGTCGTCGCGTTCGACGAGGTGCTCGACGCGCGCGACGGGCTCGAGCGCGAGGACGTGCTCGACGCGCTCCTCGGTCGCGCGACTGCGCACCTGGCGCTCCGCGACGAAGCGGCGGCGGCGAGCGACGTCGGGCTCCTGCTCGCGATCGCGCCGGACGTCACGCTCGATCGCCGGCATCCGCCGAGCCTTCATCGTCTGGTCGAACGCGCGCGACGCACGGCGCCACCCCCGCTCGTGCTGCACGCCGCGGCGCGTGGGGTCGCGGGAGGAGTCGAGATCGAGGTCGCGCACGAAGGCGCGCGCGAGCTCGTGCGTGCAGTCGAGATCCACCACGACGGCGGCGTCGGACGTTGGCAGAGCGTGCGCAGCGGTCGTGTCGCGGTGCGTGCGGACGCGCCGGTCAGGTACTTCGTCGTCGCGATCGGCCCGGGCGGCGCGTGGCTCGCGACCTCGGGGACTCAGGACGATCCGCGCTACGTGGCCCCGGAGCGCGCGGTCGTGCTCGAACCGGAGCCCGAAGTCGGCGCCCCGCGGCGTCGTCGGTGGCCGGTCGCGCTCGGCGTGATCGGTGGTGTGCTCGTCGCTGGCGCGGTCGTCGCGATCGTGGCGACGCGTGGTGGCGACGATCGGACGGCGCTCGGGCGGCCGCGCGAGGTGATCGAGTGACGGCGCGGTCGTCGTTGGTGGTCGCGCTCGTGCTCTTCGGATGCGGCGGGGACTCGATCGCGTGGGAGTACCGCTTCGAGTCGATCGCGCTGCGCGACGAGGTGCGCGTGATCGAGGCGCGCGTGCTGCGGGGCGGCTGTTCGGGCGAGGAGCTCGCGGCGTACCGCTTCGCACCGGGGGAGCGAAGCGCGGTCGCGCCCGCGCCGCTCGAGGACGGTCGGTACGGCCTCGAGATCGAAGCGCGCGACGAGGCGTGTCGGTGGTTCGCGCGTGGGTGCGCGGAGGTCGAGGTGCCGAGCGACGTGCGGGGCGTCCAAGTGGTGGTGAGCTCGAGCACGGCGCGCGAGGCGTGTCCCGCGACGTGCGAAGCGGGGGTGTGCGCGGGCGAGTGACTCGAGGCTCAACCCGCGAGCGTGCGCAGATGTGCCGCCGCGTCCTCGGGAGCCACCGTGACCACGGTGGTGCCGGACGCGAGCTCGAGCCCCGCGCCCGGACCGCCGCGCGGAACGATTGCCAGGTGCCAGAACGCATACGGTGCGTCGCGATGCGCGCGCGGCGGGAGGTGCACGAGCAGATTCCACGCGCGCCGGCCGCTCGCTTCGAGGGTCAGCGCGACGCTTCGCCGCAGCAGCCGCGCGAGCGACGTCAGCGCGTCGTCGTCGAGCTGCGCGAACGGGACGTGGTGGTGTGGGATCAGCCACGTCTCGTAAGGCCCCGAAGGCGCGTGTGGACACACGAGCGAGCCGACGTCGTCGCGCAGCACGACGCGTCCCGCCGCGTCCGCGCGTCGCAGCTCGGTGTCGATCAGGCGCGCGCCGGTCTTCTCGAAGTGCGCGCGTGCTCGCTTCGCCCGTCGCGCGATCTCGGTGGGCACCACCGAGCACGCCACGACTTGAGCGTGTGGGTGCGCCTGCGTGCTCCCCGCGCGAACCCCGCGGTTGCGGAAGAGCAGCACGCTCGCTGCGTCGCTCGCCTCGTGGTGCGCGACGCGATCGCGGTAGGCTCGCAGCACGAGCGCGAGGTGCTCGACGGAGAGCTCGTGCAGATCGCCTTCGTGCGCGCGCGTCTCGACCACCACCTCGTGCGCGCCGAACGCGAGCCGTGTGTCGTCGTCGTCGTCGTCGTGTGAGGAGTCCTCGCCGCGTTCGTCGTTCGGCTCGATCGACGCGCGTGGTTCGTTCGACGGGGCCGACTCGATCGATTCGCGCGCCACCACCGCGGGGTATTTGTTGCGTACCACGCGCACTTCCCACGGACCGTCGCTCGGCAGACGCGCGACGGTACGACCGGCGTCCTCTTCGTGGCCGGGACAGAACGGGCAGCGTCCGTCGGTCGACGGAAGCCCCGGATCGATCGCGCGGTTCGACGGGAGAGGCACCCCCGCGCGGGTCGGCGCGACCAGCCGCCACTGACCCGTCAAGCGATCGCGTCGGAACGTCGGCGTCATCGCGCGCGGAGCCTCCCTCGGCTCGAGCACGCTCGCAAGCGTCGAGGGGTGCTCCCACGAAGACCCCCGCGCGTCACGCGCGTGAAGGACGCTGCGTGCGACACACGCGTGAAGGATTGCGTGCGCGTCACGGCGCACTCACGGAACGGGGCGTGCCGGCGCGTCACTCGGCAGCACCCGATCGACCACGCTCGCGACGTCGGGGTGCAGCTCGATCGTGAGCGACGGACCGTGTGCGCGCGTGTAGAGCGGGTAGCGCACCACGATCGTCCCGTCGTAGGCCGGCACCTCCAGCCCATCCACCGCGTGTAGCAGGCACTCGCGCAGCTCGTCGTCGATCTCGCCGACCACGTCCGCCGCCGCGACCTCACGATCGGTCAGGCGCAGCTCGAACACCGCGCGCGTCGCGTAGTCCTCGCGCCCCGCACGGTCGCGACGAAAGCAGCCGCGCGCGACGGGGACGACGCGACGACGAAGCATCGAGAGCACGGTCTCGGCCGGGATCCCGCGGCCGAGGGTCGAGGGCGTCGGAGGGGGTGCGGTCGGCAGCGCGCAGCTTCGCGTGTCGGTCGACATCCACGGATCGACGCGGGTCGACGGCGCGCTCACCGCACGCGTCAGCGCGTCGCATGCGACCTCTTCCTCGAGCTCGGGCGCCAGCGCGAGGCGTGTCGGTTCTCCGGCGTGCGCGCGACCCAATGCGGCGAGCGCGGCACGAAGCCCCACGTCGTTCGCTTCGCGCACCGGGACCTCCAACCGACCCACCCGCACGCGCGCGCCGCGCGACGCCACACCCACGTGCCGCAGCGCCGCACCCGCGCGCAGCTCCCCGAGGTCCGCCCGACCGAGCTGCGCGTGGCCGACGCTCGGCGCGAAGAGGGTCGCGACGTGACCGTCGAGGCTCGCCGCCGCCGCCCCTTCGAAGAGCGCCCTCGGCACCACGAGGACGCGACCACCGAGCCGCTCCACCGCGCTCACGAGCCGCGGGTGCACCGGTCGTTCGACGAGCGAGAGCACGGAGAGCCGCTGCCCGCGACGGGCGGCCTCCGCGATCGCCGCGTCGAGGTGAGGTCCCTCCGTCAGCCCTCCGTCGCCGAGCACGATCGCGTGCACACCGCGCGCGTCTCCGAGCGCTCGCAGCGCGACGTCGAGCCGCGTGGACGATCCGAGCTCGTGCGACGTCGCGCCCGCCAACGCCGCGAACGGAATCTCGGTCGGTCGCGTGGGCGCGTCGACCAGCGACTCTGCGCGCGCTGCGAAGGCCCACGCGCGCACCTCGGAGCCTCCCGGCAGCGCGGCGAGCAGCGACGTGAGCGCGGGCGTGAGCCGACCGCGCGCGGGACCGAAGCTCGAGGGCGAGACGTCGATCAGCAGCGCGACGTCCTCGCGCGCGCCTTCGCGCGAGCCGGCCGCCGCGTACACCTGGACGCAGCGCGCGCGACCGCAGGCGAACGAGGTCGCGCTCGCTCGGAGCGCTCCCGACGGGAGCCGACCGCTCAGCGTGATCGGCGTCCACGGGTCGATCTCGATCGCGGCCTCCGTCGACGTTCCCTGAAGCGTCGGCGCGAGCACGTCGCCCGGTTCGAAGCTCACCCGGGCCGCGCTCGCGCGTAGATCGTTGCCGCGCGCGGGGATCGTGAGACGTGCGATCCCGCCGACCACGGAGAGCGGCGCCGCCCACGCGACGCGCACGGTGCGCGCGCGACCGGGCTCGATCGGCGCGACGTGGATCGAGAACGCCGGTCCGCGCTCGTCGACGTGGGCGTCGGCGGCGAAGAACGGGACGTTCGCGGTGTCCGAAGCGGCCGCCATGGTGCGCCCGGGGGCGCCAGTGGTCGAGCTCGACCGTGCGCCCGGCGCGTCGCGCGGCTCGAGCGCCGCTCGGATCCACGCCGCGTCGTAGCTCGTGCTCGCGTCGGGCTCCGCCGCGCCGCATCGATCGTCGACGCACACCTCGAGAGACGCCAGCCACGCGCCCTCCGGTCGCGGAAGCCGCACGCGTGCCTCGGCCACGTGATCGGCGGTGGAGTGCAGCACGATCTCTTCGCGCACCAGCGCGAGCCCCTGCACCCAGCGCACGTCGACGCGGTGGCTCGTCTCGCGCACCCCGGGGATCGCGGTGAGCACCTCGCCGACCACCGGCGGCACCTGCAGCGCCTCCGTTCGTTCGGTCCTCGGCGCGCGCACCTGCACGTCGCGCAGGGTCCCCACGTCGCCCACGCCGAGCGGGTCGTCCTCGTCGCTCGCGGCGCCGAGGGTTCGCAAGGCCTCCTGCACCGCCGCGTCGTCCGGGAGCGTCGCGCCAGCGGCTTCCGGGGGCGCGTCCGTCGGCTCCTGCGCACGAACGCGCGCGAGAGACATCAACACCCACACGGCGAGCCACGACGTCCTCACGAAGCGCACAGCGTGCCTGGACCGCGCGCGAGCGGCCAGGTTCCCGAGCGCGGTCCGCGAAACGCCGGAAGATTGCGTTCGGCGTCGCGTAGTCTGCCGAGATGGCAGCTCCTTGGAAGGACGCGCTCTTCGAGCTCTCGACGGCGCTGGACGGCTCTCCGCGGCGAGGTGCGAGCGCGGTCCGACCCCCGACGCTCGAAGCGATGCGTGCGCACCTTCGCGATCTCCTGCTCGGATGAGAACCCGTCGTGTCGACCGAAACTGTCCGTCTACCGCTTCCTCCCGGTCCACCCCCGACGCCGTCGGAGTGGTACGCCGTCTGGCAGCTCGCCTGGAGCCGAGTCCGACGCTTTCGCGCGAAGGAGGTCGCGCCGCTCGTCGACGAGTTCCTGCACGAGCTGCTCCCCGATCACGAGGAGCGCGTGATGTTCCTCGAGCCGAACGCGCTGGTCTTCGGGTTTCCCGACTTCGGTGGCGCGTTCTCGCGGAGCATCGGGCCGCTCTCGGACTGGTTCGCCATCGCGCTCGCGATCGAGCATCGCGCGCTGCGGGACGCGCTCGTCGGCTCGCGGCCGGTGCGCATCTCCGAGCTGCCACGTCTCCAGGCCGCGCTCGCCTCGCCTTCGCGACCGCTCTTGCGCACGCGGGATCGACTCTTCGGCGTGCATCGCGTGGACGACGCGCTCGTGCTCGAAGCGCTCGACGACGGTGAGGCGATCGAACCCTCGGACGACGAGCGCGCTCGCGCGCTCCGCATGCTCGAGCTCGGCACGACCGAAGACCCGATCCGCGCGGTGGTGGCGCGCCCGTACTTCACGGAAGAGCGCGCAGCCGACGAGCAGAAGGAGCGTCGCGACGAGCTGCGCCGCTACGTCCAGCGGCTCGCTTCCCTCGAGCCGGCCGCACGCCTCGCGCACGCGCTCGCGGACCCCGAGCCCGTGGCGGACGTCTGGCTCGAACGCGAGGCGTCGGCGCTCGTCACGCCGGAGGGGCTCGCGCCTTTCGTCGCGTCGCACGGCGTGCGCGTGATGGGCCTCGTGGATCGTGCGTACACGAAGGCCAAGGCCGCCGGGCGTGATGCCTGGTTGCCTCGGGTCGCCGAAGGGCTCGCGCATCCGGATCGCGAGGTCGTCCGCGCGGCGCTCGCAGTGAGGCTCGACGACAAACACGTCGTGGACGACGCGATGCTCTCGTGTCTGCCCCTCGCGCGGATCGCGGAGGACGCCGAGCTCGCGGCGGCGCTGATGCCGTGGCTCGAGGTCGTGCTCTTGCGGCGCGCGAAGAAGGGCTCGCCCCCGCCCGACCTCGCGCCGCTGCACGCCATCGCGGCCCATCGAGGTGCGCGTGCACGCCTGCGACACGTCTTCTTCGACGATCGTTGGCCGAAAAGCACCGCGCGCGCCGAGGTCCTCGCGTGGTACGCGAACGTCGCGCGTGGCGGCTTCGACGACGAAGAGCTCCCGGCGCTCGTGCTCGCCGATCCGCCACCCGAGCTCGCGGCCGAGGTCGTCGCGCGGTTGAAGAGGACGCCACCTACGACGCCGCTCGTGGGCGCGATCTCGTGTGCTTGGGAGCGCGAGCTCGCGATCTCGGACGCGCTCGAAGAGGTCTTGGTCGCGTGGGCGGGGGTCGACGACCGCTGGGTGGTCGACCTCGGCGCGACCCCCTCGCTGGCGGGGGCACGTCGTCGCCTCTGCGTCGCGGCGCGAGCGCTGCCGGAGACGGCGGAACGCGTGCAGGCCTACGTCGCGTTCGCGGTCGAGGTGCTCGGGGTCGCGCTCGTTCGCGTGCGCAGACCCGACGCGCTCGCGCTCGCGCGGGAGACGCCGATGCACGCGGCGCTCGCGACGTGGCTCCAGCACCATCCCGACGCCGACGACCGCGTGCGCGATCGTGCCAGAGGCTTCTTGGCGGACGCCGTGGCCTACGCCCGGGCGCGTTTCGGAGCCCCGGAGCTCGAGAGCGAGCTGCTCGGCGAAGTGCCTCGGTAGCGCGAACGATCGCGTCTGCGACGCACGGAGCGATGCTCCGCAGCGCGATGCTCCGCAGCGCGATGCTCCCGAGGCGGTGACGTCGCTCCGTCGTGGCGCTCCGAATCTGTCGGGAGAGCCCCACCTTCGACGGGTGCGGCAGACACGCGCGCGTATACTCGCCCCACTCCGTGCCGTCGGTTGCCCAATCGTCCGCATCGTCGTCTCCCGTGTCGCCGCGCTGGGGAGCCATCCTCGACGCCGTCGCGCGGGTCGCCGACTTGCTGAACGAGTCGCCGTCGGTCGTGGAGGCGATGCCCGAAGTGCTCTCGGTGCTCGGGCGCGCGACCGAGGTCAGCCGCGTCTACGTGTTCGAGCACATCGCGCGAGGGCGCGGCGACGCGCGGATGCGTCAGCGTTTCGAGTGGTGCGCGGCTGGCGTGGAGCCGCAGATCGACAACCCCGAGCTCCAAGACATGGACCTCGTGGCGGCGGGCTTCGCGCGTTGGGTGTCGGAGCTGAACGCCGGGCGACCCGTGGTCGGCGACGTGCTCGACTTTCCCGAGGACGAGCGGCCGCTGCTGGAGTCGCAGGCGATCCAGTCGGTGCTGGTGCAGCCGATCTTCGCGGACTCGTTCTGGTGGGGCTTCATCGGCTTCGACGCGTGCGAGGTCGTGCGCACGTGGCATCCGATGGAGGTCGACACGCTGCGCGTCGCGGCGCACGTGTGCGGCATGGCGCTCGCGCTCGAGGCACGCGAGACCCACGCGCGGCACGCGTACAAGATGGAGGCGCTCGGCCGAATGGCCGGCGGCATCGCGCACGACTTCAACAACCTGCTCACGGTGATGCACGGCAACGTCGAGCTGCTGCGACGCGAGGCGACGCGCGCGGGGCTCGAGCCGAGCCGCCGCCTGGTCGAGCTCGATCAAGCGATCGCGCAGGCGGCGCGTCTCACGCGCGAGCTGCTCGACTTCGGTCGCCCTCCCGACGAGCGCGCGCCGATCACCGAGCCGCTCGAGACGCTGCGCTCGGTGGAGCCGCTCTTGCGGCGCGTGGTCGGGGCCGACGTTCGCTTCGACCTCGACGCCCTCGGCGAGATCGCGCCCGTTCGCATCGCCCCCTCGCGACTCGAGCAGATCGCGCTGAACCTCGTGACGAACGCGCGCGACGCGATGCCCGAGGGTGGCACGCTGCAGCTTCGGCTACGCACGCTCGAGGCCTCCGAGGCGCGCGTGTACGGGGACGTGCTGCCACCGGGCGAGTACACGATGATCTCCGTGCGCGACAGCGGGCACGGCATCGCGGAGTCCATCCGCGAGCGTGTGTTCGAGCCCTTTTTCTCGACCAAGGACGCCGGGCGCGGCACCGGCCTCGGCCTCTCCACCGTCTACGGCATCGTGTCGGCGGCGTCGGGCGCGGTGCGATTGACGACGTCCGAGTCCGGCACCGAGCTCCGTGTGTATCTGCCCGTCGATCGAACGAGCTCGCCACCGAGCGAGCGAGAATCGAGCGAAGCCGTCTTCGAAGGCGGGAACGGGGAGCGCATCGCGGTCTGCGACGACAACGCGGCGAGCCTCGAGTGGATCGCGCACGTGCTCACCGACGCGGGTTACCGAGTCACCGTCGACGCGAGCCCGACGGAGTGTCTCTCGCGGCCGGAGGTCGTGTGTGGTGAGCTCGATCTTCTGCTGACCGACGTGCGCATGGCCCCGCTCGACGGACCGACGCTCGCGGCGGAGCTTCGCGCGAGGGTGCCCGAGCTCCGCACCGTCTTCATGTCGGGCTTCACCGCCAATCTGCTCACCGGCTTGAACGACGGCGACATCCTGCTCGACAAGCCCTTCACGCGGGAGCAGCTCCTCCACGCGGTCGCGCGCGCGTTGAAGCCTCGCGACTGAAGTCTGCGACGGAAGCCTCGCGACGGAGGTCCCGCGACGGAGGTCCCGCGACGGAGGTCCCGCGACGGAAGCCTCCCGACGGAAGCCTCGCGACGGCTCCAGACGCTTCAGCCCTTCACGCAGCCGATCGGTCGGATACGCACGACCTTCGACGCGATGCCGCCGCGCGCGACCACGTCGACCACGTCCGCGACGTCCTTGTACGCCTGCGGCATCTCCTCGACGATCGTCTCCTTCGACGCGCCGCGCACGATCACCCCGCGATCTTCGAGCACCTTCGTGACGTCGAAGCGCTCGAAGCGACGTTTGGCTTCGCCGCGGCTGAGCAGACGGCCCGCGCCGTGGCAGGCGCTCCCGAAGGTCTCCGCGCTGCGGGAATCGCCTTTGAGCACGAACGAATAGCGGCCCATGTCGCCCGGGATGATCACGGGTTGACCGACGTCGCGGTAGGCCTCCGGGACGAGCGGATGATCCTTCGGCAGCGCGCGCGTCGCGCCCTTGCGGTGCACGAGCAGCTCCTTCGACGCGCCGTCCACCAGGTGCTCTTCGATCTTCGCGATGTTGTGGCAGACGTCGTAGACGGTGCGCAGCTCCGCGCCGAGGCGACGCGCGAAGACGTCGCGCGCGAGGTTCGTCATGAGCTGCCGGTTCACGAACGCGAAGTTCGCTGCGGCGGCCATCGCGGCGAGGTAGTCCTGGCCCTCTGCGCTCCGCACGGGCGCGCAGCAGAGCTGGCGATCGACGAGCGGGATCTCGTACTTCGCGGCCGCCCGGAGCATCTCGGTGATCGCGTCGACGCAGACCTGGTGGCCGAGGCCGCGCGAGCCGGAGTGGATCATCAGCGTGATCTGCCCGAGGCGCAGCCCGAACGCGCGCGCGGCGTCCTCGTCGAACACGCGATCGACCACGCCGATCTCCGCGAAGTGGTTGCCGCTGCCGAGGGTGCCGAGCTGGGGACCGCCGCGCATGCGCGCGCGCGAGCTCACGGCGTCCGCGGAGGCGCCGCGGATCACGCCGCGCTCTTCGACGTGCGCGACGTCGTGCTCGGTGGCCCAGCCGAGGCTGCGCGCGAAGGGGAGGCCGCCTTCGAGCAGGCCGCGCAGCACCTCGCCACCGATGCGTTCGTCGCTGCGTTCGCCGACGCCGCTCGGGATCGCCTCGAACAAGTCGTCGACGAGCTTGCGCGTGCGCTCGAGGCCCTTGCTGGTGCCAGCCAGCCGCGCGCCCTCGACGTCGACGTCGGACGCGAGCAGACGCACGCCGCAGTTGATGTCGTAGCCGACGCCGCCGGGCGACACGACGCCCTCGTCGAGATGGAACGCCGCCACGCCGCCGATGGGGAAGCCGTAGCCCCAGTGGATGTCGGGCATGGCCATCGAGGGCCCGACGATGCCGGGGAGGGTGGCGACGTTCGCGACCTGCTCGAGCGAAGCGTCGGCCTGCAGGTCCGGAAGCAATGACTCGTCCGCGTAGACCACGCCGTGCGTGCGCATCGCGCCTTGCTTGGGGATGCGCCAGCGCACCTCGTCGATCGGCTCCAGCGGCACCGGGCTGCGCCACGGGCGTTGCGCGTGGGGGACCGCCGCTCGGAGCGCCTCGCGGGCCTCTTCCTTGGCGATCTTCTTCTGCTTCTTCTTGCGATCTTGGCGGGACATCAGTCGTGGATCGTTCGCGGGAGGTGCACGCGATCAGAGATCGATCACGAGGCGCACACGGGTGCGCTCGGGGGAGACGTCGAAGGTTGCTTCGTGGTGGGTCACGGCTTTGGCGGGGCGGGCGAGGGGGCGGTCGCGATCGAGGCGCTCTCCGAAGAGGCGCGCTTCGAGGTGGGCATGCGGTGGTTCGAGCTGAAGGCGATCGACGATCAGGGACGAGGGGAGGAAACGTTCGGTCTCGAAGAGGAAGAGCAGCTCGTTGCCGAAGTTGACGACGAGATCCTCGGCGTCGAAACCGTCCAGCGCGCGCGTGATCGACACGTCGGAGCGGAGCGATTCGTCCTCGCCGAGCATCAGCACGACGAGCGCGCGGACGAGCTCGCCGAGCGCTGCCTCGGGGGTCGGCGCTTCGGCTTCGACGGCGAAGTCGCCGGTGTGATCGGAGAGTCGGAACACGTGCCCCCTTCGAGCGGCGCGGAAGTTGGGTCGCGATCGTGGTCGCGCAAGGGGGTGGGTGCGCGCGCTCGGGTACGCGGGGAGCGGGCCGAGATGACACCGTCTCGTTGCCGAGCTCCGCTGCAACGCGTTCTCGCCGACTGCTACGGTCGCCGCCATGCGTCGTGGTTGGCTCGTGGTCGGGGCGTGGGCGTGTGCGTGGGGCTGCACCGGCGGCGGCGAGATGCCGCTGGTCCCGGAAGACGCGGGCGTGGACGCCGCCGACGCGGACGACGCCGCGCTGGATGCGGGCTTCACGATCGACGTCGGTCCTCTGCCGGAGCCGCTCCCGCCCTGCGACGTGACGGTGCCCGAGGCGCTTCTGGCGCGACCGGGTCTGCAGCCGGACGGCTCGTTCCTCACGCTCGACGGTCGTCGCGCGCGCGCGGCGGGGATGCGCGTGGTGCTCGAAGGATTCCCCGCGCAAGTGCGGCTGCATCCGACCGCGCGCGTCGCGTACGTCGTGGTCTCGGGCACCGACGATCGGCGCCTCGACGTGGTCGGCCTCGACGACCTCACGGTGCGGCAGTCGATCGAGCGCGAGGTCTTCCACGGTCTCGCACTGAGCTCCGACGGCCGCGCGCTCTTCGTCGGCGGCGGGCACGACGGAGAGCTCACGCGCTACGACGTCGCCGCCGACGGATCGCTGGCCGAGGCGACGACGGTCGAGCTCGACGAGTACCTCGCGGGCCTCGCGCTCTCCGACGACGGCACGCGCGTCTACGTGGGGAGCTTCGACGAGTCGGCGGTGCTCGAGCTCGACGCCAGCACGCTCGCGCTTCGTCGGCGTCTGCCGATCGCGCCGCGCTTCGGCGGGCTGTGGGATCTCGTCGTCGTCCCCGAGCGCGAGCAGCTCTACGCGTCCGACCTCGGCGGCTCCGGCGTCGCGGTGCTCGATCTGAGCACGGGCATGCAGCTCGCGACGGTGCCTCTGCCCGTGAGCCCCGCCGGGCTCGTCGCCACGCGCGACGCGGTATTCGCGGCGGTGTCGGGCGCGGACATGGTGGCGGCGATCGACGTGGCGACGCGGAGCGTCGTCGCCACGAGCGAGGTGTTCGACGCCGCGCTCGTCGACGACGGAGAGCCGCTGCCGAACGGAAACGTCAACGCGCTCTTCCACGACGCCGCGAGCGACCGGCTCTACGTCTCGCGCGGCGCCGACAACGCGATCTCGGTCCTCACCGCGACCACGCTGACGCCGCTCGGCGCGATCCCGAGCGACTGGTATCCGACCGACGTCGCGCTCGCCGCCGACGGCCGCTCGTTGGTGATTTCGTCCGGGCGCGGCGAGGGATCCGCGCCCAACGAGGGGCAGAGCGCGAAGGCCGTGCTCCGCGGAACCGTCACCGTCGTCGATCTCCTGGGCCTCGATCTCGAGGCGGAGACCACGCGCGCGAGCGAGAACCTGCGTCGGACCGTCGAGCTGTACCGCCCGACCTGCGAAGCGTTCCCCGTGCCCACCGCGCCCGGCCAGATCTCGCCGATTCGGCACGTCGTGCTGATCGTGAAGGAGAACAAGACCTTCGACGCGCTGCTCGGTGATCTCGATCGCGAAGACGTCGCCGCGGATCCGAGCTTCGCGGAGTGGGGGATGCCCTTCACGCCCAACCATCACGCGCTCGCGGAGGAGTTCCCGTTCTCCGACAACTTCTACGTGCTCACCCCGAACTCGGACACCGGGCACCTCTTCCTCACGGCCACGCACCTCTCGGAGTACGCGGAGCGCGTGTGGCTCGACGACAACCGTCACGGCGCGTTCCCCACGTGGCCGCTGAACGAGCGCTCGGGGCCGTCGAGCGGGAACTTCTTCACGCACTTGATGGAGCGCGACGTCGACCTCCAGATCTACGGAGAGATCGTGGGCTCCACGCTCCAGACACGCGACGGTGAGCGGGTCGGCGAGCGCAGCGACGGGCGCTATCCCGGCGGGCCGTTCGTGAACTACTCCGTCGAGGACGAGGCGAAGGCGCGTTACGTCGTCCAGCAGATCGCGCGCGGCCGCTTCGCGCAGTTCACGTACGTGCTGCTGCCGAACGATCACACCAACGGCACGGTGCCGGGCACGCCGACCCCGGAGTCGATGGTGGCCGACAACGACTACGCGATGGGGCTCTTGATCGACGCGATCAGTCGCTCTCCGTACTGGCCCTTCACGGCGATCTTCGTGGTCGAGGACGACCCGCAAGGCAGCGAGGATCACGTCGACGCGCACCGCTCGATCCTCCACGTGGTCAGCCCGTGGGCGCGGCGCGGCTACGTGAGCCATGCGCAGACGTCGTGGCTCAGCGTCTTCGCGACGATCGAACGAATCCTCGGCGTCCCGCCCGTCGGTCGCCCCGACGCCGCGGCGGCGCCGCTCTACGACTTCTTCACCACCACCCCGGACTTCACGCCCTACGACGCGCGCGAGCGCCTGCACCCTCGCGAGCTCAACGGCGAGACGACGGTCGGCGCGGATCGCTCGCGCGAGATGGACTTTCGGAGCCCGGATCGGAACCCCGATCTCGGCGCGCTCGTGCGTGCCTACCGCGCGTGGCGTCGTGGGGAGATCGATCGCGACGAAGCCGAGCGACGGATCGAGCGCGCGGCGCGCGAGGCCCTGCACGAAGACGCGGACGCCGCGATCGACGAGGCCGCGATCGAGCGCGCGGAGGGCGACCGCGACGAGCTCGTCGACGAGGCCGCGGTGGAGCGCGCGGCGTTCGACCACGAGTGGCCTCGGTACGTGCAGTGGCACCTCGAGCGCTACGGGGTCGCGCCGGCGGAGCCGCCCGGGGCACCGACGCGGGTTCGTCGGGGCGACTGAGCGTTCCGCGTCGCGTTCTCGAACTGACGCGCGCGGAACGAGTCCGCGCGAGTCACGCCGCGCTCAACGCGCGAAGACGCGCGACGGATCGCGGAACGACTTGAGCTCGATCGCGTTGCCGCTCGGATCACGCACGAAAAGCGTGGCTTGTTCGCCGACCTGGCCGGCGAAGCGCACGTGAGGCTCGACGAAGAACTCGACGCCTTCCGATCGCCAGCGATCGGCGAGCTCGTTCCAGGCGTCCCAGGGGAGGATCACGCCGAAGTGGCGGACCGGGATGTCGTCGCCGTCGACCGGGTTGGTCGCGGTCGCGTGCTCACCGCGGTCCACGAGGTGCGCCGTGATCTGGTGACCGAAGAAGTCGAAGTCGATCCAACGATCGGCCTCGCGACCGACGGCGCAGCCGAAGCGGCCGACGTAGAAGGCGCGGGTCGCCTCGAGGTCGTGGACGGGGAACGCGAGGTGGAAGGCCGGCATCGCGCGGAAGCTACACCGACTGGTGCGCGAGGCCGAGCGACGTGCGCGACGCGTCCGAGACCTCGCGCTCGTTCGGTTCATCGTCGCGCGTAGTCGCAGTGTCCTTCGCCTTGGAAGTGACCGACCGTGATCGCGGCGGCCCGCACGAACTCGCGGAGGTTCGGCCCGTCGAGCGGGAGGTCGCCCGCGTCGTAGACGAGCGGCGCGCCGTCGACGAGGAGCGGCTCGCCTTCGGCGTCGCGCACGTCGGTCGTCGACTGCGTCGCGAGGTCGTCGAGCGTGAGCAGGTCGTCGTCGCCCACCACCGCGGCCATGGGATCGAAACGCATCGCGGGCTCGTCGGTCGCGTAGGAGTCGAAGAAGAGGTGGTCGAGGTGGATCGTGAGCTGTGCGTCGTTGAAGGTGGCTTCGCGCACCACGAGGCCCTCGGTCGCGTCCGCGCCTTCGCAGCGCGTGGCGTCGACGTTCAGGTCCAGACCGAACGCGAAGGGCACGCTCACGTCTCCGCGGGTCGCGACGCCTTCGAGGTGCAGCGCGTGGCCGTTCGCGATCATCGACGCGATCACGGCGTCGTCGACCGCGCCGACCTTGCGCGACGCCGCGGTCGGAGGCCCGAAGTGGTAGGAGACGCGGTCCCAGCGTCGCGCGTGCACGCCTTCGAAGGTCCACGCGATCGGCTCGCCGAGGTGGAGATCGGCGACGATCGGATCGGCGACGATCGCGGCTTCGTCGCCGTCGGAGGCCGCGAGGCGGAAGTCGACCAGCGAGACGATCACGCGCTCGAACTGGACGCTCCAGCCGTCGGCGAACGCGATGTCACCGACGGGGAAACCTTCGCGGGAGGCTTCTTCGCCGCTGAGCGAGACGCGCACGGTGCCGACGCCGTCGGTGCCGCCGCAGGAGGAGGTGAAGAGCGAGAGGGCGAGGAGCAGCAGAAGAGATCGGGTCATCGGTGTGTCGGGTGTGGGTGCGCGAGGCACGCGGGGTTGGGGTGACGAGCCGCCGAGTCGGTTCAATCGAGTCGGTTCAATGGTCTAATCGAGTTGGTTCAATCGCGTTGGTTCACCGGTTCGATCGATGCGATTCAATCATTCGAGTCGGTTCACTCGAGCCGGGGCGCGTAGGCGCGCACGCTGCGCACGCCGAGCGCGGCGGCGGTCGCGGCTTGGGAGCCGTCGGGGAAGTCGCAGGGGCTCTCGCAGGCGCCGAGGCGATCGAAGGCGACGCCGTCGAGCCACGCGCGGGGGTCGAGCCGGAGCTCGAGGACGCTGCCTTCGGTGAGCTCGGCTGCGAAGGGTACGAGCACGCGACGTTCGTTCGGGGACGCGCCGACGTCGACGAAGGCTTCGAAGGCGCGCGTGACGTCGTCGCGCGTCGCGGTCCCGACCACACGCGCGAGGTGTCCGTCGAGCTGCGTCGGCTCCGCCTCGAGGCCGACGCGGAGCTCGTCGATCGTGCCTTCTTCGGCGAGCGTCTCGAAGGGAATCGGCTCGTCGGAGAGCGCGTCGATCACCACACGATCGAGCATCTCCGCGCGAACCTTGCGGCCGTCGAGCGGGTCGAGGCCTCCGTGGGCGTGCGCGACGGCGAGCGCGCCGTGGGTTCGTCGGGTGATCGGCTCGTCCGCGGGGGCGAACGCGTAGAGCGGTCCGACCACGAGCTCGGCTTCGTCGAGCGTGACCTCGAAGCCGAGCGCGGTGGTGAATCGTGACGCGCTCGGGTCCCCGACGAGCCGCAGCTCGATGGGGACGAGCCGCCCTCCGGTGCCCGCGTTGCACGAGGGTGCGGCGAGCGTGAGCGCGAGCGCGCCGAGGACGATCCGGAGGACGAAACGAGGGGTCATGGGCGGGCTCCACGGGGGGCGGGGTCGGCGTCCGAGACGGAGTCCGAGTCCGAGACGGAGTCCGAGTCCGTGACGGAGTCCGTGTCCGTGACGGAGTCCGAGTCCGTGACGGAGTCCATGTCCGTGACGGAGTCCATGCCCGTGACAGTGACGGACTCGGTCTCTGTCTCGGTCTCCGTCGCGGTCTCCGTCGCGGTCTCCGACTCGGAGTCCGACTCGGAGTCCGTCTCCGAGTCCGTCTCCGACTCCAACTCCGACTCCGACTCCGACTCCGACTCCGACTCCGCGTCCGACCCCACGAATGCGTTCGGATCGAAGTGCACCGTGAGCTGCAAGAGCACCTCGCGCGGTGCGCCCATGCTCACGTGCCGCGCCGCACGCAGCGACGCTGCCGGATCGTCCGGGTCGAGCCGCGACGGATAGTTCAGCTCGAGCTGCCGATAACGCGCGCCGGTCACGTTGCGCACGAGCAGCGCGAGCTCCGCGAAACGCCACGCGAAGCGCACGGATCCGTCGAGCACCGCGATGCGCTCCGAGAGCTCACCGAGCGGCAGGGGCTTGCGACCGATCACCGAGCCGCCGATCGCGGCGCCGACGACCACGCGCTCGCGACGGATGCGCACCGGGCGTCGGAGCGCCGCGTCCACGCGACCCACGAGCCGCGGCACGAAGGGCAAGCGTGGACCACGCGTGAGCTCGAAGGTGCCGGCGCCGTCGGGCGAGAGGTGCGCCTCGCTCCACGAGAAGCTCCCGAGCAGCTCGAACCATCGCGGTACCGCGAGCTGCAAGCTGAGGAACGCGCCGTAGCGTTGCGTCGCGCCGACCGGAACGTTGCGGCCGGCCTCCGGATCGAAGAGCAGGTCGCGATCGACACGCGTCCAGAACGCAGCGAGGCGCCCGTCGAACGCGAGCAGGTCGCCGAGCCGCGCCTGCGAGCGGAGGCCGCTCTCGCTCGTGATCGAGCGCGCGAAGGGCGCGTCCTCGCCGTCCGAGAGCGCCTGCGCGTCCGACGAGCGCGCGCCGAGGCCGACGCTGGTGGTCCAGTCGAGCCGCGAGGCTTCGGCTTCGGTGAGCGCGATGGTCAGCGTCCCGCGCGGCAGCACCGCGATCCCGAACGCGTCCGCGGTCTGTCGTGGGATCCGCTCGCCTTCGCGATCGACGGTCGGCAGGTTTCGATCGGTGGCGGAGCTCGTGAACGCCGCGACGCGCGCACCCGCCCGCAACGTCACGCGCGGCACCCGACCGATCGCCGCCACGTACGCACCCGCTTGAGTGGTCGAGAGCGCGGTGTCGAAGAGGGTGTCGTAGGGGATGAGCGTGCCGGCGCGAAGGCGCCACGTGTGCACGTCGCCGCGATCGTGGCGCGCGAGCACGCCGAGCTCGAGCTGCTGCGCGCGACCGCGCCACTGGGTCTCCGCGACGTAGTCCGCGCGCACGCCGACCGTGACCGACTCCGTCTGCTCGTCGAGCGCGTCCCCGCGCGGATCGCCTAGAAAAAACGTGTAGTTCTCGCGAAACCGGCTGCGACGAAGTTGCGCCCAGACGCGTGGCTCGAAGCGCTGTCCCGGGCGCTGCCAGCGGAGCTTCGCGAGCACGAGGTGTCGCTGCGCGCTGCCGCCTTGCGTGGCGTCGTGGGTGCAGAAGCGCTGCGCGTCGCGGGTATCCGCGCAAGGGAGCTCGCGCGCGTCGACCGCGTCCTGGCGCACCACGCCCGCGGAGTCGAACTCGAGCGCGTGGCTCGCCGCGAGCAGCGACCAACCGAGGCGCGCGTCGCCACCTCCGAAGCGCGCGAGCCCACGGTAGAGACGGTGCGCGCGATTGGCGCCGAAGCCGCGCCCCGCTTGGACCTCGAAGGCCACGAAGTCGTCGTCGCGTCCTTCGTTCGGCCCCGAGCTCCACGCGAGCACCGCGCGACGTCGTCGGAACGAGCCGTAACCGCCGAGCGCGCGCACGCCGCGCGTGTCGAGCCCGAGGCGGTGATCGATCGTGCCCGCGAGCGCAAAGTCTCCCTGCGCGGGATCGAAAGGGCCGGGGAGCACGCGCACCTCGCGCACCAGCTCCGGGATCAGGAAGAACGTGTCCGCGTAGCCGTGCTCGTGAGCGTTCGAGGGCTCGTTGATCGGGATGCCTTCGACCAACACCTCCACGTCTTGGCCTTCGCCCGCGTCGAAGCCGCGCAGGTAGAGGTTGCTCGCTTTTCCTTCGCCGCCGTGGTTCCCGAGCACCGCGCCCGGCACGAGCGAGACGAGCTGCTCGGCGTGGTAGCGGGGCACGTCGCGCAGAGCGCGGAGCTCGAGGCGCAGCTCCGACGTGGCGAGCGTCGGGCGCGTGGTGACGCCGAGCGGGACCTCCGCGACCGCGCCGAAGCCTTCGACCGCCGTCGGCTCGGTAGGCGCTCGGTCGATCGTCGGATCGGGGCGCGCCTGCACCGTCGCGCGCGCGCGAACCTCGACGCGGACGTCGTAGCGCAGCGTCGACGCGACCGGAGAGCCATCACGGGTGGCGGGCGAAAAGCGGATCGAGGCGGCGTGCGTGACGGCCGCGGTCGCGACGTTCGCGTCGGCGATCGCCTCTTCGAGCGAGACACTGCGCACCGCACCGTCGGTGTCGACCTCCAGACGCACGGGGACCACCACCACGCCCGCGACCTCGCCCTCCACCGACGGAGGCGGAGGCGCTTCGAGGACCTGCGGGACCACGACCGACTGCGCGAGCAGCGGGCTGGGGATGAGCAGGAGCAGCGGGAGGAGGAGGCGCATGACGGCGGTCAAGACGGAGACGGAGACGGAGACGGAGACGGAGACGGAGACGGAGACGGAGACGG
>CALJLK010000360.1 GCA_937982655.1 uncultured Sandaracinus sp. | reverse complement strand
TCGAAATCCCCCATGATTCCGAGGCTTGGCAAAAAGGGTGGATCCTTCGAGCTGCCGCTCCGCTGGATCCTTCGAGCAGCACTCCGGACCCTCGAAATCCCCCATGATTCCGAGGCTTGGCAAAAAGGGTGGATCCTTCGAGCAGCGCTCCGGATCCTTCGAGCAGGGATCCTTCGAGCAGGGATCCCTCGAGCCGCTCAGATCCCCGCCGGTCGACCGCCCTTGCGCGGATCGCTCGCCGCCTGAAGACGCTCGCCACCCTCCCCACGCACGATCGCGATCACCTGCGCGGTCGCGAGGTGATCCGTCTCCTCGATCGTGTGGCCGCGCCGCACCAGCCCCGCGCGCACCGCCTCGGGCAGCGGCGCCTCGGGCTCCACGCGCAGCACGTTCGGACGCGCCTGATGGTGCACGCGCGGAGCGGCCATCGCGTCGCCGCCGCTCATGCCGAAGAGCAACACGTTCATCGCGACTTGTTGGGTCGCGGTCACGATGCGCGAGCCGCCCGCGGCGCCCACCGCGAGGACTGGGCGTCCCTCCGCGTCGAGCACGATGGTGGGCGTCATCGTCGAGATCGGGCGCTTGCCCGGACCCGGCAGGTTGGGCGCGCCACCGAGCAGACCGAACGCGTTCGAGACCCCGACCTCCCGCGCGAAGTCGTCCATCTCGTCGTTCATCACGATGCCCGCCGCGGAGTATCGCGCGCCGAAGGGCAGGTTCACCGTCGTGGTCACCGCGGCGACGTTGCCCTCCGCGTCGACCACGCAGAGGTGGCTCGTGCCGTTCTCTTCCGGTCCGGAGTTGGCCGGCGCCTGCAGCGGGAAGTCGTAGTCCTCCGGCGGGTTCGCGAGCCCCGGATGGAACGCCGACGCACGCGCGAGGATTCGGTCGGGCGCGAGCATCGCGTCGAGCGGGAGTCGCACGTGATCCGGATCGCCGAAGTAGCGCTCGCGATCCAAGTAGGGGCCCTTCCAGCTCTCGACCAGCGCGTGCAGGAACTCCGCGCTCGGAGATTGGCCACGCGCCACCGGGCGCCAGCGTGTCGGCAACGCTTCGAGCACCGCGAGGCTCTGCAAGAGCGTGAAGCCCCCCGCGGAGGGCGGCGGCGCCGTGACCCAGAGGTGCCCGAAGCGCTCCGCGCGTAGCGGCTCACGCTCGATCACCCGGTACGACGCGAGATCGTCCATCGTGAAGATCCCGCCCGCCGCACGGTTCGCGCGCACGATCTCCCGCGCGATCCGGCCCGTGTAGATCGCCTGTGCGCCACGCGCGCCGAGCTCCCGCAGCGTGCGCGCGAGCTCTGGCTGGCGGAGGATCTGCCCTTCGCGGAGCGGGCCCTCGCCCTCGAACCAACCGCGCATCGTGCGGTCGCGTCGCATCTGATCCCCGAACGCGCCCGACATGCGCGCGACCCCGCTCGAGACCGGCACGCCTTCTTCGGCGAGCCGCACCGCAGGCGCGACGATGCGCGAGAGCGGCAGCCCCGAGCCGAAGCGCCGCACCATCGCCTCGATGCCCGCCGGCTCACCGGGGACTCCGCTCGCGAGCCCGCCGACCTGAGACGCAGCGTTCGCGCGGCCGGGCATCGGCGCCGGACGATCGACGAACATCTCCGGCGTCGCGGCGGCGGGCGCGGCCTCGCGGAAGTCGAGGAAGGTGAAGGTGCGATCGGACGCCCGGTAGTAGAGGAGGAAGCCTCCACCGCCGAGGCCGCTCGACGCCGGGCTCGCGACGCCGAGCGCGAGCATGGTCGCGGCGGCCGCGTCGGCCGCGTTGCCTCCGGCGGCGAGGATCTCGGCGCCCGCAGCGGATGCGGCGGGGTGATCGGCGGCGACCGCGAAGCGCTCGTAGGTCGCGGCGAACGTCTCGGCCGGCGCGGGCGCGGCGACGACGTCGGCACCAGCGGCGCGGAGCGTGGGCGCGGTCGACGCGGGCGCTTGTGCATGCGCGGTCGCGGGGGCGTTCGCGCGTGAGGTGAGCAAGAGCGCGCCCGAGGCGAGCGAGCCGAAGACCAACGCTCGAAGCACGACGACGAAACGGAACCGCATCGGACCTCTCTACCGTCGTGACGTGGGGACGTCGACCGCGGAGGACGATTCGATCGTTCGATCGCGGACGGCGACGCTCGATCAGCGACCGAGCAACGCGCGCAGCGAGAGGTATCGCTGCAGGTCGAGCGGGCGGGAGCTGACCCCGTCGCGCCACATGCGAAGGTCCGAGAGCCGGTAGCCGATCGCGAGCGCATCGACGACCTGGGGCGGTACGTGGCGAGGGTTCGAGCGGAGGGCCGGGAGCGCGCGGAACGTCTGGCGAGCCGACATGCCTCACGGACGACGTCGAGGCCTCCGCGTTACGCGCATTGCGTCGAAGCCGTCGACGTGGTCGCACGTGCACGTGCGCGCTCGCGCAGCCATCGAGGCCGACCCGCGGGCGGGCCCTCCGCTCACGAGATCTCGGCTCGCGGCGCGTCAACTTGCCGCACTGCGCGCCCCCCGAAGCCGAGCCATCGTTCGAACATGCCCGCCTTGCTCGCTCTCCTCCTCGTGCTCGGGTGTGGCGCCTCGCAGACCCCCGAGACGTCGGCGACGTCCGACTCCGAGCCCTCGTCGAACACCTCGGAGGCCCCCGAGACCACCGACGGGCGCAGCCCTCGCTACACCACGCGCGGAACCGTGGAAGAGATCCGCGAAGAACGCCGGCAGATCATCGTTCATCACGAGGCGATTCCCGGTTACATGCCCGAGATGACGATGCCCTTCCTCGTCGAGGATCTCTCGTTGTTGGAGGGGCTCGCGACCGGCCAGCGCATCGAGCTGACCTTCTCGGTGGAGCCGGGTGGGCGCCACGTCGCGCGCGCGATTCGACGGCTCTGACCCCGCACACCTCCCCGAATACACGTGCAGATTCGAACACTTGCCGAAGCTCGATCTGCGCACGAGTCGAACCCGCAGTGCCACCTCGGAGCCGACCGCCACGTCGCGCGACCCGCGGCACCGCGAGCTTACGTGCTCAGCGACGACGGTGGCGCACACGCTTCCTACCGTCCTCGACGCTGCGTGATCAAAGCCGGTAGACGTGACGGATCTGCGTCGCGCGACCGGTGAACGCCGGCACACGAACCCGCTCGTGGATGGCGCCCTGAACGCAGTACCGAGCCTCGCGCGTCGGCAATCGCCCGATGCGCGCGCGGGTCGTTCCGTCGGGCGCGAACGACACCGTCACGTCGAGCTCGCCGTGGAAGTCGCCCGCGCAGGTGCGCACCGCGGGGATGACCGAGTCGAGCGCGCGCCGCATCTGCGCTTCGTTCGGCGGCGCGGCGGGCGCCACGGGGGCCACGGGGGCGGCGACGCGCGGCGCGACGGGAGCGGTCGGAGTCACCGGCGGCGGCGTGACGGTCTGCGCTTGGTGCTGGTCGACCACCTGGACCCCCGCGCTCGGGCGCGCACCGAAGATGGGCGCGGTGGGCGCGGGCTCGACGCCCGGAGGAGGCTCCACACGCGGAGCCGTCGCGACCGTGGTCGGCGCGCTCGGCGCGGGCGCGCTCGGTGCGGGATTGGGCTCGTTCGGCTCCACGGTCGGTGCGCTCGTGGGTGCGCTCGGCGTGGGTGCGCTCGGCGCGGTCGGCGTCTCGTTCGACGGCGCGCTCGACCCGGCCTGTCCCGCCGCACGCTCCGTCCGCGCGCTCGCGACCCGCACCGGCGGCTCGGGGCGCTCGGTCTGCGCGGTGGTTCCGTCCGCGTGAAGCTCGACGTCCGCGCCGTTCGGGCCGAGCTCCACCGTGAGCGCCGCGATCACCGTCGCGCCTCGGCGCGCCTCGATCCGATGCGGCCCGAGCGGCAGCGTCCGCCAGCTCTCCGCCTCGATCGGGCCGCGATCGAACGCGTCGACGAAGAGGTTCGCGTCGGTGATGTCGGTGCGCACCACCAGCTCCGCGTCGGTCGGAGCGGCTTCGGGCTCGGGCTCCGGCGCAGGCGCGGAGGTCGTCGGTTCGTTCGCGACCACCGGCGGCGGCTCGTCCTCCGAAAGCGCGCTCATCGCGAAGAAGACGAGCGCCGCGCTCGCGAGCGCGGCGATCAGGAGCACGACGACGATCAAAGGTTTCGACACGCGTCCATCCTCGCCGGGCGGCTCAGGCGCGGCAAGGAACGAGACGCGCACAGACGCTCGGAGCTTCACCCGGTCCCAAACGACATCACCTCGCGGCGTCCCGACACCGACACCACCGCGGCATTCAGCACCGGCGCCACATCGCCTCGCCACATCACGCATCCCGACGCCGACACCGGCACGACATCCCGACACCGACACGCATCCCAACCGACGCGACCGGCGCCGACGCCGACCGACGCCACACACGGAAGCGTCCGCCCCGCTCGCGGGTTGGGCCCTTCGCGTGGCCCTCGGGGACCTCGCGTGTTACCCGTCGCCCGCCGCATGGCCTACGCCTTTCAGATCGGGATGCGCCACCTCCGCTCGAAGAAGCGGAGCACCGTGTCGGTCATCACCTTCATCGCCGTCACGGGCGTCGCGCTCGGCGTCGCCGCGCTGCTCGCGGTGCTCTCGATCACGACCGGCTTCCAGAAGGCCTTCCGCGACAAGGTCCTCGGCGTCAACGCGCACGTGCTCGTGATGAAGTACGGCGTCGACTTCGACGAGTACCGCGACGTGATCGCGCGCGCGGAGGCGATGCCGGAGGTCGCGGGCGCGGGCCCCTTCCTCATCCAGGAGATGATGCTCGCCAAGGGCGATCGGCTCGCGGGTGTGCTCGTGAAGGGCGTCGACCCCGAGCGCATGCCGACCGTGCTCGACCTGCCGCAGCAGCTCGTCGACGGCTCGCTGCGCGGGCTTCGTCGCGAAGGCGCGCGCCCACCGCTGCACCCGGACGACATCGGCAGCAGCACGAGCGAGGACTGGAACTGGCTCGACGAGCTCGCGGAAGAAGCGGCGCCCGATCCGAGCCTGTCCCCGAACGACGATGCGCCCGAGATCGACGTCGAGCGCGCTCTGGAGGAGCTGCGCGACGACCCGACCGCGAACCTCTTCTTGCCGGACGGTGGCCTGAGGCCCGCGCTGCGCCGCACGCCGCTCTGGGGCGATCCGGCGCCGGACGCGGGCGTCGCCGCAGTCGCCGCGCGTCCCGATGGCGACCGCGACGCCACCGATGCCGCGGGCACCGACGAAGCCGACACCACCGACGACGCGCCGCTCCCCGAGGTCGCCGTCGCGTCGCCGAGCGAGGTCGAGGCCCTCCTCGAAGGGTTCGATCCCGGTTCGATGGAGCTCCCGTCGAACGAATGGGAAGACGAGCTGCTCGCAGAGGAGAACGCCTTCGCGGAGACCGACGCCGAAGCGACGGAGTCGCTGCCCGGGATCGTGGTCGGTCATGCCCTCGCGCGCACCCTCGGGCTCGGGGTCGGCGATCGCGTGCGCCTCGTCTCACCGCTCTCGGGGCTCGACACCTCGATGATCGCGCCCGAGGCCCGCACCCCGCGCTCGCGCGAGCTGCGCGTGATCGCGATCTTCGAGGCGGGCTTCCAGGAGTACGACTCGCGCCTCGTCTACACCGACCTCTTCGAGGCGCAGCACTTCTACGGCCAAGGCGACGCCGCCACCGGCGTGGAGCTCCGGCTGCACGATCTGGAGCAGAGCGAGGACGTCGCCCGCCGCCTCGAGCGCGAGCTCGGCGGCCCGTTTCACACCCTCGATTGGGCGGAGCTCAACCGCAACCTCTTCACCGCGCTGGAGATCCAGAAGATCACGCTCGGCTTCGTGATCGCGACCATCATCTTCGTCGCCGCCTTCAACGTGATCGCGACCCTGATCATGATCGTGCTCGAGAAGAAGCGGGAGATCGCGATCCTCAAGGCGATGGGCGCGACCGACACCACGGTGCTCGGTGTCTTCATGCTCCAAGGGAGCATCATCGGCGTGATCGGGACGTTGGTCGGGTTGTTGCTCGGTGGAGGCGTGGTCCTCTACCTCGCGACCGTACGCATGGATCTCGATCCGAAAGTCTATTTGATCGATCACCTCCCGGTGGTGGTCTCGTGGTCGGAGTTCGCGGTCACCGCCGCGGTCGCGTTCGGCATCTGTACGGTGGCGACCGTCGCCCCGAGCTTTTGGGCCGCGCGCATGTTGCCCGTCGAGGGCCTGCGCCACGAGTGAGCGCAGCGGCGTAGGCCGTCGCCGTCGAACCGCGTACCCTCGCGCGCCGTGGCGCGTCCTCTCTCGCTCGGTCTCGCGATCCTGCTCCTCGTCTTCGCGTATTCGTGGGGGCTCGTGGGCGTCGGGGAGCGCGCGGCGACCGAGCGCGACGTCGGGGGCGAGGCGGTCGCGCTCGGCGCGCTCGGTGACGACGCCTCCGAGCCGCGCGAGCTCGTGCGGGCCGACCTCCGCGAGGGCCAAGCCGTGATCTTCGAGCTCTGCGCGGACGACGGCTTCTCCGACGCGTGGACGCGCACTGCGGGCCTCGAGATCCTCTTCGCGGAAGAAGACCGCTTCGACGTGGTGCGGCGGGTGCCGTTCGACGCGGAGCTCGCAGCGCGGGTGCAGCGAGAGCCTTCGTCGGCCGCTGACCCGGCCGACCGAGAAACTTCGTCGGGTGGGGCAGGCGTGGACGGCGTGGGCTGCGTGGTGATCGGCGACGCGGAGAGCCTCGGGGTCTCGGGCGAGTACGTGATCGCGCTCGCCGCGGGTCCGCTGCCGCCCGAGCTCGCGGAGGTGCGCGCGCGGGCGCGGGTGATCGCGTGGACGCCCCTCGCGCTCGGGGACCGGATCGGCGTGTGGGCCGCGCTCGCGGGTGCGCTCCAGCTCGTGGTCGCGCTCGCGCTGCCGCGTCGACGTCGTGACGACGCGGGCGAAGACGTCGACGATGCGGGAGACACGAACGACGCCGAAGCGCGCGAGCCCTCGATGCGCAACGCGATGCTGCGCGTCACGCTCGGCGTGACCGTGATGGTCGGCGCGCTCTTCGGGGTCTCGCTCGTGCCGGTGACCGGCGTGGGCGGCGCCGTGGTGCGCGGCCTGATCGTCGCGTTGCTCGAGGTGGTGGCGGCGTTCTTTCTCGTGATCCCCGGAGTGTCCGCGCTCCGCCGCGACGCCGTGCGCCCACCGAAGATCGAAGCGCTCGGTCTGATCCCGCCGCGCCGCGCCGCGATCGTGTGGCTCGTGCTCGCGCCGCTGCTCGGGCTCGCACTCGTGATCCTCGGGCGTTTGATCGTGGCGCTCGTGCCCGCGACGGGCCTCGCGCCGATCGAGCTCTTCGTCGAGATGCCGAGCGGACGCCTCGCGGTCGCGCTCGTGGCGGTGTTCGTGCCGGTCGCCGAAGAGCTCTTCTTTCGCGGCTTCGTGTTCGGGACGCTCGAGCGCGTGCGCGGCGCGAACGTCGCGCTCGCGTTCACCGTCGTGCTCTTCGCGGTCGTGCACCTCCCGCAGCAATGGGGCGCGTGGGGCGCGTTCGTGAGCGTCGCGACCACCGGGCTCGCGCTCACCCTGATGCGGCGCTTCACCGGCTCGACGTTGCTCTGCGCGATCGTGCACCTCAGCCACAACGCGTGGATCACGCTGCTCTCGATCTGAGCCACACGCTCGATCACGCGAACGACGTTTCGCGACCCTCTCGGCGCGCGATGCCGTCGGCGCGTGATGCCGTCGGCGCGTGATGTGCCGTCCGCGCGTGATGGTGTCGTTCGTGATGGTGTCGTTCGTGATGGTGTCGTTCGTGATGGTG
>CALJLK010000359.1 GCA_937982655.1 uncultured Sandaracinus sp. | reverse complement strand
CGGAGACCGAGACGGAGACCGAAACGGAGACCGAGACGGAGACCGAGACGGAGACCGAGACGGAGACCGAAACGGAGACCGAGACGGAGACCGAGACGGAGACCGAGACGGAGACCGAAACGGAGACCGAGACGGAGACCGAGACGGAGACGGAGACGGAGACGCGGCTATGCGACGAGCGCGCGGACCAACGATTCGCGGCCGCGGAGGTGCGCGCGGCGCGTGTGCTCGCCCGTACGCTCGAGGCGCAGCAGGAGCGTGGGCTCGCCGAGCACGCTCGTGAAGCGTTCGCCCCATTCGACGCAGACCACGTGCTCGCCTGCGCGGACGAGCGCTTCGAGGTCGAGCTCGTCGAGCTCGCTCGGATCGGACAGTCGGTAGAGATCCGAATGCACGAGCGGGGGCGTCGCTTCGGGGTATTCGTGCAGCAGCGCGAAGGTCGGGCTCTGGACGGGCACGTCGTCGGGGACTCCGAGCGCCCGCGCGAGGGCGCCCACGAAGAACGTCTTGCCCGCGCCGAGGTCGCCTTCGAGGATCACGAGGTCGCCTGCGCGCAGCGCGGCGCCGAGCGCGTGCGCGAGCGCCTCGGTCGCGGCTTCGTTCGCGAGCTCGATCGTCGCTTCCGTCACGTCCGCTCTTTCGCACGCCGTTCGCCCGCGCGCACCGCGTCCGAAGCTGGGCGGCGACGCGACACGGCCACGATCGGTTGCGACCCCGCCCGCGCTCTGATACAGCCGCGCGGGTCCGCGGAAGACGGGCCCCGAAGGGCCGCACGCCGTGTGGCTCCTCGACGGAAGACCATCGCCCGAGCCGGGACGCGCAAGCCGACCGTGTGACTCGGGCGTTTTTCCAAGCGTTCTTCGGGGCGCTTGAGGCCGGGTGAGCACGTGCCGCGTCGCGACGACCTCCACAAGATCCTCCTCATCGGCTCCGGCCCCATCGTCATCGGACAGGCCTGCGAGTTCGACTACTCGGGCACCCAAGGCGCGAAGGCGCTCCGCCAAGAGGGCTACGAGGTCGTCCTCGTGAACTCGAACCCGGCCACGATCATGACCGACCCGCAGATGGCGGATCGGACGTACGTCGAGCCGCTGGTCCCGCACGTGCTCGAGCGCATCTTGGAGCGCGAGCGACCGGACGCGGTGCTGCCGACGCTCGGCGGGCAGACGGCGCTCAACCTCGCGCTCGCGATGCACGACCGCGGCGTGCTGCAGCGCCTGAACATCGAGCTCATCGGCGCGAAGGTCGAGGCGATCCGCAAAGCGGAGGAGCGCGAGCTCTTCAAGCGCGCGATGGAGAAGATCGGCCTCGAGTGCGCGAAGGCGTACACGTGCCGCACGATGGAAGAGGCGTGGAAGGCGGCGGACGAGATCGGCTTCCCGATCATCTTGCGCCCCTCGCTCACCATGGGCGGCACCGGCGGCGGCATCGTCTACGACCGCTCCGACTTCGAGCGCGCGATGCGTTGGGCCTACCAGCAGAGCCCGGTGCACGAGTGCCTCGTCGAGGAGAGCGTGCTCGGCTGGAAGGAGTACGAGCTCGAGGTCATCCGCGATCGCGCGGACAACTTCGCGGTCATCTGCACCATCGAGAACTTCGATCCGATGGGCGTGCACACCGGCGACTCGATCACCATCGCGCCCGCGATGACGCTCACCGACCGCGAGTACCAGCGCATGCGCGACGCGGGACGGAAGATCATCACCGAGATCGGCGTCGACACCGGCGGCTCGAACATCCAGTTCGCGGTCGACCCGAAGACCGGTCGCCTGCTCGTGATCGAGATGAACCCGCGCGTCTCGCGCTCGAGCGCGCTCGCGTCGAAGGCGACGGGCTACCCGATCGCGAAGATCGCCGCGAAGCTCGCGGTCGGGTACACGCTCGACGAGCTGAAGAACGACATCACCGGCACGAGCTCCGCGTTCGAGCCGACCATCGACTACGTGGTGGTGAAGCAGCCGCGCTTCGCGTTCGAGAAGTTCCGTGGCGCCGATCCGCGCCTGACCACGCAGATGAAGTCGGTCGGCGAGTCGATGGCGATCGGCAAGACCTTCAAGGAGGCGCTGCAGAAGGCGGCGCGCTCGCTCGAGATCGGCCGCGACGGGCTCGTCTCCCTGCTCGAGAAGGTCGACTACCGCGACGTGCGCGATCAGCTCCGCAGGCTCATCGCGACCGCGGCGGAGCGCGCCACCTCGCACGAGGTCGAGGTGATCGATCTGGTGCGGCCACTCGCGCTGCTCGGGGATCGCCCGCCCGCGACGAACGAAGAGCTCAAAGACGCGCTGCTCGAGATCGTGCGCACGCCGCTGGCCGAGCGGCTCTGGTACGTGGTCGACGCGATGCGCGTCGGCGCGACGGAGGCCGAGCTCTTCGAGGCGACCGCGATCGATCCGTGGTTCCTCCGGCAGCTCCGCGAGATCGTCGACGAGGAGCGCGCGCTGCGTGCGAGCGCGGGACGCGTGCTCACGGCGGACGAGCTCGCGCGCGCCAAGCGGATGGGCTTCTCGGACTCCCGCATCGCGACGCTGCGTGGCGAGAAGGCGGCCGACGTCCGCGGCGTGCGCGGCGACGCGAAGGTCGAGCCGATCTACGCGCGCGTCGACACCTGCGCGGCGGAGTTCGCGGCGCTCACGCCGTACCTGTACTCGACCTGGGGCGAGCGCTCGGAGTCGGAGCCGACCGAACGCCAGAAGATCATGATCCTCGGCGGCGGTCCGAACCGCATCGGCCAAGGCATCGAGTTCGACTACTGCTGCGTGCACGCGGCGTTCGCGCTCAAGGAGCTCGGGTTCGAGACCATCATGGTCAACTGCAACCCCGAGACCGTGAGCACCGACTACGACACCTCGGATCGCCTCTACTTCGAGCCGCTGACCTTCGAGGATGTCATGGCGATCGTCCGCGAAGAAAAGCCACACGGCGTGATCGTGCAGTTCGGCGGGCAGACGCCGCTCAAGCTCGCGGTGCCGCTCGCGCGCGCGGGTGTGCCCATCCTCGGCACCAGCGCGGACGCGATCGATCGCGCCGAGGATCGCGAGCGCTTCGACGCCATTCTCACCAAGCTCGGTCTGCGTCGGCCCGAGGGCGGCATCGCGAAGGGCATGAGCGACGCGTTCGCGGTCGCGGAGCGCATCGGCTACCCGGTGGTGGTGCGCCCGAGCTACGTGCTCGGCGGGCGCGCGATGGAGATCGTCCACAGCGACGAGGAGCTGCGCGAGTACTTCGAGAAGGCGCTGCAGGCGGTCGAGGACGCGGAGACGCAGACGATCCTCGTGGACGAGTTCCTGGAGGACGCGATCGAGGTCGACGTCGACGCGGTCTGCGACGGCAAGCGCGTCGTGATCGGCGGCGTGATGCAGCACATCGAAGAGGCGGGCGTGCACAGCGGCGACTCGTCGATGGTGCTTCCCGCGCACGCGTTGCCGCCCGAGGTGCTCGGTGCGATCCGCAGCTCCACCCGCGCGCTCGCGCTCGAGCTCGGCGTGGTCGGGCTGATGAACGTGCAGTTCGCGGTGCGCGGCAGTCGGGTATTCGTGATCGAGGTGAACCCGCGCGCGTCCCGCACCGTGCCCTTCATCGGCAAGGCGACCGGCGTCCCGCTCGCGCAGATCGCGGCGAAGGTGATGGCGGGCAAGACCCTCGACGAGCTCGGCTTCGTGCGCGAGCCGGTGATCCGCCACGTCGCGGTGAAGGAGTCGGTGTTCCCGTTCTCGAAGTTCCCCGGCGTCGACACGATCCTCGGTCCCGAGATGCGCTCGACCGGCGAGGTGATGGGCATCGGCGACTCGCTCCCGGAGGCGTTCCTCAAGGCGCTCTGGAGCTCGAACGTCACGCTGCCGTCGAACGGCAAGGTGTTCGTGAGCGTGCGCGACGCGGACAAGCAGGCCGCGTGCGACCTCGGCTACCGGCTCGCGGAGATGGGCTTCGAGCTGCTCGCGACGGGCGGCACGAAGGACGCCCTCGCGCGCAACGGCGTGGACGCGGAGCGCGTGAACAAGGTGCTCGAAGGCGGCGAGCACATCGTCGATCGCATCCGCGCGGGCGAGGTCGCGATGGTGATCAACACCACCGAAGGCGCAGAGGCGATCCGCGACAGCCGCTCGTTGCGGCGCGAGACGCTGCTCGCCGGCATCCCGTACTTCACGACCATCGCGGCGGCATCGGCGGCGGTCGCGGCGATCGAACGCATGACCGAAGGCGAGATCGGCGTGCGCTCGATTCAGGAGTACCACGCGTCGTCGGTGCGCTCGGGGCTTCGTTCGCCAGAGGCGTGACGGCGCCGCGCGTCGCTCGGACGCACGCCGAGACGAAGAAGCCCACGTCTGCGCGTGGGCTTCTTCGTTTCGGTGCGGGCGTTCGCGTCGAATCGGATCCGGCGCGGTCGAATCGGATCAGGCGCGGGGTCCGACGAAGCGGAGCGCGTCGGCGACGTCGTCCGGGCTGCCGATGTAGAGCGGCGTGCGCTGGTGGAGCTCGGTCGGGATCACGTCGCAGATGGCCGTCGTGCCGTCGGTGGCCGAACCGCCGGCCTGCTCGCACACGAACGCGAGCGGAGACGCCTCGTAGAGCAGGCGGAGCTTTCCGGACGCGTTCTTCCGATCGGGCGGGTACACGAAGATCCCGCCGCGCAGGAGCGTGCGGTGGAAGTCCGCCACCATCGCGCCGATGTAGCGGAGCTTGTAGGCCTTGTGGTCGCCTTCGTCGCGTTTGACCCAGTCGACCCACGCGCGCACCGGCTCGTCCCACTTGTGGTAGTTGCCCTCGTTGATCGAGTAGGTGTCGCCGCGCTTCGGGATGCGGAGGTTCTCGTGCGAGAGGAAGAACTCGCCGATGGCCGGATCGAAGGTGAACCCGTGCACGCCTTGTCCGGCGGAGTACACGAACATGTTCGACGAGCCGTAGATGACGTAGCCCGCGGCGACGATGTCGCGCCCCGGTTGCAGACAATCGACGATGGTGCCCGGCCCGTTGCCGGGGGTCTTGCGGCGATGAATCGAGAAGATCGTCCCGATGCTCGCGTTGATGTCGATGTTGCCGCTGCCGTCGAGCGGATCGAACTGGAGGACGTACTTGCCCTTCGGATACTGGGGCGGAATCGGGATCGGTTCTTCGACCTCTTCGCTTCCCATCACACACACGTGTCCGCCCTGCTGGACGCAGCGGACGAGCGTGTTGTTGGCGAAGATGTCGAGCTTTTGGACCTCTTCTCCCTGGACGTTCACGTCGCCGGTCAAACCGAGGATGTTCGCGAGGCCGGCCTTCGACACCTGGCTCGCGATGATCTTCGCGGCGAGGGCGATCTGGTGGAAGAGGCCGGTGAAGTCTCCCGTGGCACCCGTCTGGCGCCGCTGCATCTGCAGCAGATGTTGCTCGAGCGTCTGTCCGTAGAAGCTGGGCGCGGGCCCGACCGAGAGGTGCTCGTCCATGAGGCTCGGGTAGCACGAGGGCGGGCGGACGCACGGCGCACCCTCACGTCAATCCGCGTCGATGCACGGGCTCCACGTGCCGATGGTTTCGCGAAACCGCCGGGCCGCGATGCTGGTAATCTCGCGCGCGATGAGCTCCCGGAAGCGCTCGCGCGAGACCCAGCGCGGCTATTCGTCTCCCCTGACCGAGGACGTCGCAGTTCCGAAGGCGCCCGCGGCGCCGCGCGAGGCACTCGTCGACCCTGGCGAAGTCGTCGAGTCGCGACCTTCGATCCCGCTCGTCCAACCGGCGGACGCTCCGCACGACCTCGAGCTGGAAGAGATCGTGGAGCGCGGCACGCCGCGGCTGCTCGGGGACGCGTGGTGCGCGGTCGAGGTGTGGACGCAGAACCGCGTCTACGGGCTCGACGGCGCGATGATCTGCCGCTTCGTGCGCGACCGTCGCACCAACGCGGTGCACGACGACCACCCGGTGCTCGGGGCGCGGCTCCTCGGCGGCCAACGTCGCGCGGAGGACGGTCGGATCACCCACGTCGCCCATCCGTTTCCGCGGCGCGGGATGGCCGCGGTGTTCGCGACCGGAATGGGCGGGCGACTGCGCGTCTCGGAGACGTCGTCGGTAACACGCGTGGTCGTGCGGCAGCGCGTGGTCGAGCTGACGGCGGAGACCGCCCCGCCGACGTGGGACGCGATCGTCGGGAGCTGAAGCCCCTCGACGTCGGCCGTCGAGGGCTCGGTGCGAACGAACGCTCGTCGCGCCACGCGACGCTGGCGGTCGGCGAAGAAACCGTGGATTCTCCGCCGCCATGTCGGGCGGGGAAGTCGACGAGGAGCGATCGTTTCGGCACGCGATCGGGCCGGGGATCTTGTTCGCGGGTGCGGCGGTCGGGGTCTCGCACCTCGTGCAGTCGACGCGCGCCGGCGCGAGCTACGGGCTCTCGCTGATCGGCGTGATCCTGCTCGCGAACCTCGTGAAGTACCCGGCGTTTCGGCTCGGACCGCAGTACGCGGCGGCCACGCACACGTCGCTCCTCGACGGCTACCGTCGCCTCGGGCGTGCGCCGCTCGTGCTCTACGCGCTCGTCACCGTCGCGACGATGTTCGGCGTGCAGGCCGCGGTCACGTTCGTCTGCGCCGCGCTCTTGCTCGCGCTGCTCGGCTCGGACGCCTCGCCGGTGCTCGCGTCGGGGGGCCTGCTCGCGGTCTGCCTCGGGATGCTCGCGGTCGGCAGCTACGCGTGGCTCGATCGCATCACGAAGGTCTCGGTCGCGATCTTCACCGTCGCCACGCTCGTCGCGACCGCGGTGGCGATCGGTCGCGTGGACTGGGGTCTTTCGTGGTGGCCCGACGTCGGTGCGTTCGGGCGTGGCGACTGGCTCTTCATCGCCGCGCTCGTCGGCTGGATGCCGAGCGCGATCGACGTGAGCCATTGGCAGTCGCTCTGGGTGCTCGCGCGCGCGAAGGACGCCGGCAAGCTCCCGAGCGTCCGCGCCGCGCTCTTCGACTTCCACTTCGGCTACGGCATGACCGCGTTCCTCGCCGTCTGCTTCGTGTTGTTGGGGGTCGCGGTGATCCACGGGCGCGACGTCGAGATCCCGCAACAAGCGCACGCGTTCGGCGCGCTGCTCGTGCGGCTCTACGCGGAGACGCTCGGCGAGTGGTCGCGCCCGATCGTCGGCGCGGCAGCGTTCTTCGTGATGTTCTCGACGACCTTCACGGTGGTCGACGGATTCCCACGCGCGCTCGACGTGCTCGCGCAGCGTTTCCGGAGCGCGGAGGCACCGACCACGATCACCGAGGCGCGCGCACCGATCGGGCGCACCTACGTGGTGTCGGCGGCGGTGCTCTTCTTGGGATCGATGGGCATCCTCGCGTTCGCGGCGAGCTCGCTGAAGACGTTGGTCGACTTCGCGACGACCGCGTCGTTCTTGACTGCGCCGGTGCTCGCTGCGCTCAACCATGCGGCGATGCGGCACGTGCCGGAGGTTGGCCGCATGTCACCGGCGCTGCGAATCGGGAGCCTCGCGGGCATCGCGGTGCAGGCCGCCATCGCGGTCGGCTGGCTCTGGCTCTCGTTCACCGGGTGAGCGCGCGCGATCAGCGTCGGCGGAAGACCAACGTGAAGTTGTTCGCCGGCATCGCGACGCGCTCTTCGAGCTCGAAGCTGGCGTCCTTCGCGACGCGCGTCACGTCGTTCAGGTCACGCACCCCCCAGCGTGGATCGCGCGCGCGGAGCGAGGCATCGAAGGCTTCGTTGCTCGGCGCGGTGTGGGCGCCGTCGATCGCGTAGGGGCCGTAGGTGACGAGCGGAGCGCCGGAAGGAAGCACGCGCGCCGCACCTTCGAAGAGCGCGAGCGTGGCCTCCCACGGCGAGATGTGGATGACGTTGATCGCGACGAGCGCGGCGATCTTCTCGTCGGGTTCGAGCGGCCAGGGCTCCTGCGTGTCGAGCAGGCGGGGCGGCTCGACGTTGGGCGCGGCGGCGAGGTCGCGGTGAGCGGCGATCGACGGCAGCGCGTTCGGATCCGCGTCCGTCGGAATCCACACGAGGTCGGGGAGGGCGGCGGCGAAGAAGACCGCGTGCTCCCCGGTGCCGCTCGCGATCTCCAGCACGCGCCCCTCGGGAGGAAGCACGCGCCGCAGCACCTCGAGGATCGGCTCGCGGTTGCGTGCGGCGGCTGGGGCGTGGCGTGCTTCGCTCACTCCGCTGGATCCGTCGGCGGCTGACCCCGCCGACCCAGTGGATCCGCCGCGTTCGCGACGCGGAAGCTGTCCGGCAGCGGGAGGTGGCGCGGCATCTGCGGGCCCGGACGCTCGGGGCCGACCTCGACGATGTCGTTGTGCTCGTTGCAGAGCACGACCTTCGGCTGGTGGTGACGCGCTTCTTCGTCGGACATCTCGCCGAAGGTCGCGAGGATCACGATGTCGTCCGGCCGCATCAGGTGGGCGGCGGCGCCGTTGATGCAGACGACCTTCGAGCCGCGCGGGCCGCGGAGCGCGTACGTCGCGAGGCGGGTGCCGCGCGTGACGTTCCAGATGTGGATCTCCTCGTGCTCGAGGATGCCGGCCGCGTCGAGGAGATCGGCGTCGACGGTGACGCTGCCTTCGTACTCGAGATCGGCGTGGGTGACGCGGCAGCGATGGATCTTTCCGAGGAACATCCGACGGCGCATGGGGGACCTCCGTGGCGGCCTGGCTGGGTCCGCAAGGGGCTCGTCGCGTAGCGACCGGTCGATGACTGGGCGCGTGGCGACGTCATGGGGCACTGCTCGTGGCGTCCTCGCGAGGCGAGGTACACCCGATGACGGACACCATACGGGCCTCGCGTGGCACGCGCAACGGCGTCTGTGTTCGCTTCGGCCTGCGGCCTTCGCTCACGAGGCGGGGAGGTTTCCCCGCACCCCTCTGGCGCGTGAGGCCCGACGCTTCGCTCTGGGCCTCCCTGCGCGCTGCTCTTCGGGGCTTCGCCCCTGGCCGCAGGGGGCCAGCCCGCACGTTCGAACGCTAGGCGCTTCGCGCACGGATTTCCTTTCGCTTCGCTTCGCGCTGCGCGTGTCCGCGCTTGATGGCGGCCCTGCAGCTCTACTCGATTCACGCTTCAATTTCGCGATCTTGCGTTTGGACCGCCGATCGCGGGAGACTCGCGGCGCGATGAAAGAGCCCGGCGAGAGCTCCGATCTCTTCAAGGTCGAGGACCACCGCGGGAGCCTCGCGCCCGTCGCGGAGGTCTTGCTTCCGCCCGAAGAGATCCGCCGGCAGAAGGTGCGGCGCGTCGTGATCGCGGTGAGCGCGACGCTGCTCGCCGCCGCGACCGCGTACACCGTCTACTACTTCGTGCACGCCTCCGCGGTGGAGTCGTCCGCGCTCGTGGCCGGCGATCGCGGGCGCGAGGCCGACGTCCGTGAGGCGCTCGACACGCTCGGCGGAAGCGAGATGCCTGGCCTGCGCGCGCGCCTCGAGGCGATGAGCGCGCTCGCGGGAGACGCGACGCTCGAAGCCGCGAGCGCCGCGCTCGACGCAGTGCCCGAAGGGGACGAGGAGCAAGCCTCGGAGCGACTGAAGGCCGAGACGTACCTGCACCTCGCACGAGGCGACGTGGCGGCCGCCGTCGGGGCGTCGTCGCGGCTGATCGCGCGCGGAACCTTCGCGGCAGAGACCGCGCATGCACGTTCGCTGGCCGCGCTCGCGAACGCCGACGCGTCGAGCGCGCTCGCGGAGGCGCAAGCCGCGACGAGCGTGCGTGCGGACGCGCCGCGTTACGTCGCGCAGCTCGGGCTCGCGAGCGCGTGTGCGGGAGACGTCGATGGTGCGTTGAGCGCGCTCGAGCGTGCGCGTGGACCGGCAGTCGACGTCGCGCGAGCGCGGGTTTCGTCGCTCGCGCGGCGCGACGGCGCAAGCGAAGCCGCGGACGCGGTGCTCGCCGCGAGCGACGCGACGCCGGCGGAGCGTGCGTGGGCGGAGCTGGTGCGCGCGGAGGTGGCGGCGCGCGCGGGGCGTCGCGAGGAGGCGCGTGAGAGGCTCTCGAGCGCGCTGCAGACGCCGCCGCGCGGCGACGCGACGTTCGTATGGGCCAGCGCGCAGGTGCGGCTCGAGCTCGGCGACGCCGCAGGCGCGCGCGAGCTCGTCGCGGGGCTGACCGCGCCGAGCGCGGAGGTCGGGCTCGCGGGACGGGTGCGCGCGTGGCTCGCGCTGGAAGCGAACGACCCGAACGCGGCGCTCACGGAGCTCACGGCGGTGCCGGCGTCGCCTGCTGCGTTCGTGCTCGTCGCGCGTGCGCACGAGCAGCGGAGCGAATGGGACGAGGCGCGCACCCTCTACGACCGCGCGGCCGAGCACGCGGGTTGGGCGGCGGAGGCCCTGACCGCGCGCGCCGCGCTGGAGCTCGCGCGCGAGCGGCCGGAGGACGCGGCGACCTACGCGCGGCGCGCGCTTGCGGCGGACGCGACGCACCCCGCGCGGGTCGCGGTGGCGGCGCGCGCGCTCCTCGCGGCGGGTGCGGCGACGGAGGCGCGCGGGGTGGTCGACGCCGGGCTCGCGGCCCAAGCGGCTGACGATCGTCCGCGGCTGACCCCGCGGACCGGCGACGACCGCCTGCTCGAAGCGAAGGGCGACGCGCTGATGGCGCTCGAGCGTTGGTCGGATGCGCTCGCGGCGCTGCGCACGGCGGCGGAGGCACGCGCGACGGATGCGTCGCTGCAAGCCCGGCGCGGCGAGGCGGCGCGACGCGCGGGACAGCTCGACGAGGCGCGCACCGCGCTCGACGCGGCGCTCGAGCTCGAAGCCACGAACGCGCGGGCGCTCGCGCAGCGCTTCGTGCTCGCGGTGCAGACGAACGAGCTCGATCTCGCGGCGACGCTGCGACGTCGCTTGAACGACGCGCGGGTGGACTTCACGCCGGAGCTGCTCCTCGCGGAGACGCGCTTCCACGTCGGCTACGGCAGCGGCCTCGCGGGGACGCGCGACGTGATGCGCGCCACGCGGGATCGCGCGCTGCGCAACGAGGCGGAGCTCCGGATCGCGATCGCGGAGCTCTACCTGCAAGCGGAGATGTGGCGACCCGCGCTCGGCATGTTCGAGCAGGCCCGTCGTCTCGGCGCGGATCGCGTCGAGGTCGCGATCGGCAAGGCGCTCGCGAGCGTGATGGACGGTCGTGGGAACGTCGCCGCTCAGGCGCTGCAAGATGCGCTCGACGCGTCGCTCCCCGAAGGCGCCGCCGAAGGCAGGGAGCCGCCGGCCGCCTCGCATCCGCGGCTCTTGCTCGCGCGGGGCAGGCTCGAGTTGAACCTCGGGCGATTGCCCAGCGCGCGGCGCTACGCGGAGCGCGCGTTGGCGGCGCGTGAAGGCTACAGCGAGGCGCACCTGCTGCTCGCGGAGATCGAGGCGCGCAGTCGGATCGATCCCACGAGCTCGCTGCGGGCGGCGATGGCTGCTCCCGCGCAGCCGGTCGCGTTCGCGTTGCTCGCAGAGCGGCTCGGTCCGACGCCGGAGGGCTGCACGCTCGCGCAGCGCTACCTCGACGCGGTCGGTCGAAACGGCGCGCGGGTGGACGCGATGGAGTCGATCCGCGAGCGCTGCGCGGCGGAGTGAGCCCGACTCGGACGCCGGATGCGTGGTGTCGAACGCTGCGCCGCTCACGTCCACGCTCGCGTCCACGCTCACTCACGAGAACCCGCGTGTTTGCCGTTCGCGATCCGTCGAGGCGCACGAGCGCGGGCTCTGCTATGTCCGCGGGTGATGAGCTTCGCCGCCGACTTCGAGTGGAGCGCGCCCACCGCCGACGACGCGGGGGCGACGCGCTTCACGATCCAGGTACCCGCCGACCTCAAGTTCTTCGACGGACACTTCGTCGGCGATCCGATCGTGCCCGGCGTCGCGCAGATCGTCGCGCTCGCGGAGGAAGGCGCGCGCCGGGCGTTCCCCGAGCTCGGGGCCAACGCGGGGCTGCGGCGCGTGAAGTTCATGGAGGCGCTGCGACCGAACGACACCCTCGAGCTCGCGGTCGAGCGCTCCGAGAAGGGCATCGGCTTCGTGGTGCGCAAGCAAGGGCGCGAAGCCTCGCGCGGGACGTTGTTGTTCCGATGAGCGCGCGCTGGCTCGTGCCGTTCGTCGCGTTCGGCCTCGCGTGCGGTCCGCGCGGCGGCGAGACGACGCCGCCGACCGTGGAAGGCCCCGGCTATCCCACGCAGATGGTCGATCCGGCGTCGATCGTGGGCGACTTCGTGGTCGAACAAGAGGTGCGCATGACGCACCCGCGCGGCGAGAACACCTTCCGCGCGGTGCTGCAGAAGCGCGGCGGTGAGCTGGTGCTGCTCGGGCTCGCGCCCCATGGCGGGCGTGCGTTCCTGCTGAAGCAGACCGCGGCCGGGGTGGAGTTCGAGAGCTTCATGCCGTTCGAGCTGCCGTTCCCGCCGGAGTACATCCTCCACGACGTGCACCGCACGTGGTTTCTCGGGGTGAGCGACCCGGGGACGGAGGTGTCGATCGAGCGCGACGGAGAGCGCGTGCGCGAGCGACGCGACGCGAGCGGCGCGATCGTGGAGCGGACGTTCGAGCGACTCGACGGACCGCCGGAGGGGACCATCGTGGTGCGCTACGGAGCCGGGCTCGCGCCGAACGCGCCCGTCACGGCCGCGCCGCCCGACGAGGTCACGTTCGACAACGGCTGGTACGGCTACCGCGCGACGATTCGCACGCTGCGTTGGCAGCCGCTCTGAACGACCGCCTCACGTCGTGAGGTGCGCGGCTCCAAGACGTCACTTCGACGGCACGACCACACGACCCGGCTGGTAGCGGCGGCGCGCCCACTCCGCCATCGCGATGCCGGCCGCGATGCTGACCGGGTAGCTGTGGTTGATGCCGTACATCGGGATGCCGACCACCTGATGGGCCGCGTCGAGCAGGCGGCGCGAGCAGCCGTCGTCTTCGTTGCCGAACACGAGCACCACGTCGTCGGGGAGATCCGCCTCCCAGAGCCCGACCGCGGCTTCGTCCTTCTCGAAGACCGCGAGCTTCCAGCCTTCGTGCGCCGCGAGCTCGAGGAACGCGGTGGTGCTCGGGATCTCGCGCACGTGCTCGTAGCGCTGCATCCCCATCGCCGCGCGCTCGTACCAGGGCTCGCTGCCGATCAGCAGGATCTCGCGGGCGAGGAAGCTGTGCGAGGTGCGGATGATCGCGCCGATGTTGAACGGGTTCTTGGCGCGCTCCACGGCGATCCGGAACGGATGCCGGATGCGATCGAGCTCGGCGCGGATCTCGTCGCGCGGCATCCGAAACGGGGGGACCTTCGCCATGGAGGGCCTTGTGCGTAGAGGCCGACATCCGTTCGGGCAAGCCGGCGCGAGCGGAGCCGTCGGGAGCGCGTCGCGAGTGGCGTCGTGGCGAGCGAGGCACGTGGGTTGCGTGACGTTCTCCCGCCGTGCCGAGTCGCGCCACGTTCGTACGTCCAAGCCCGTCGCGCGAAGGCTCGCGCGAAAGAGTCCGGGCGTCCGCGCGGGGTTTGCTACGCTGGGCCCTCGGAGGGTGGCGCTGGAAGAACGAAACGAGCTCGACGACGAGCCGGTGGCGAAGGACGCGCTCGCCACGACTGCGTTCGGCTCCGACACGCCCAGCCAGAGTCGAAGCCAGGGCGGTCAGGGCGGTGCGCGTCGCGAGCCGGCCGTCGTGGTGGTGGACGACGAGGCCGAGGACGAAGGGCCCGATCCCATGATCGGCCAGGTCCTCTCCGGGCTCTACAAGGTGCAGAGCCGCATCGGTCGAGGCGGCATGGGAACCGTCTACATGGCGGTGCACATCCACCTCGACAAACCCTTCGCGGTGAAGGTGCTCAGCGATCAGATCGCGACGAACAAGAGCGCGATCCAGCGACTGCTCCAAGAGGCGCGCACCGCGAGCAGCATCGACCACGACAACATCGTCGACGTCTTCAGCTTCGACGCGACGGAGGACGGGCGCGTCTTCCTCGTGATGGAGCTGCTCGAAGGCGTGAGCCTCTCGGAGCTCGTCGAGCGGGGGCCGATGCGCATCGAGCGTGCGCTGCCGATCGCGCGTCAGGTCTGCCAAGCGCTCGAAGCCGCTCACGCGCGCGGCGTGGTGCACCGCGACCTCAAGCCCGAGAACGTCTTCATCTGCCGCAAGCGCGACGCGGACTTCGTGAAGGTGCTCGATTTCGGCATCTCGAAGGTGCGTGCGGCGGACGCGGAGCAAGTGCGCGTGACCAAGACGGGGCAGCTCGTCGGCACGCCGCTCTACATGTCGCCCGAGCAGGCGCGCGGTGAGCTCGACGTCGATCACCGCGCCGACGTGTACGCGCTCGGCGTGATGCTCTTCGAGATGCTCACGGGCCATCCGCCCTTCGAAGGCACGAACTACTTCCAGCTCCTCTGGAAGCACGGCAACGAGCCGGCGCCCTCCGCGCGGACGCGGGTGCCGGAGCTGCCGGAGTCGCTCGATCGCGTGCTCTTGCGCGCACTCGAGAAGAAGCCGGACGCGCGTTTCCAGAACATGCGTGACTTCGAGGAGGCGCTCGTCGCGGTGGCGCCGGAGCTCGGCTCGCCCGATCGGCTGATCTCGATGCCACCGCGCCAAGCGTCGATCACGCCTTCGGCTGCGGTGGGAGAAGCGCGCGCGTCGGCGCCCACGCCCGTGACCTTGCCGACGACCTCGCGGCGTCCGTGGCTGGTCGCGCTCGCCGCGATCCTCTTGCTCGCGGGAGGCTTCGCGGTGGCGCGGCTGACGAGCTCCGAGACGCGCGACGCGGGCGGGGGATCGAATGGGGGATCGAGCGCGGCGTCGACCGGCACGAGCGCGGCGACGAGCTCGGACGACGTGGAGCGCGTGAATCCCTCGGCGATGGGGAGCTCGGTCGAAGAGGTCGCGCAAGCCGAGTCGTCGACGTCGGCGCCGTCGATGTTGGCGCCGTCGATGCCAGAGGGCGTGCCGCCTCCCGCCTCGGTGGAGATTCGGATCGTGAGCACCCCCGCGGGCGCCACCGTGCGCATCGGTGAGGAGACGCTCGGGCGCACGCCACTCTCGCTCCCGTTGCCGGCGGGAGCGCCCATCGAGGTGCAGCTCCGCCTTTCGGGTTACGCTCCCGAGCGCTTCACCCTGACGCCCTCCGAGGGGCTCTCGCACGCGGTCCGATTGACCCCGCGCCCGCGCACCTCGAGCGGCGACGACGACTTGCCCATTCGGATGTCGCTCTGATCGTGACTCGCTTGTCCTCGCTTTCGTTCGTGACGGATTCCGCATGTCGCGCGACTCGGGTCGTGCGTGCGGCGGTGCTTCGCGCCACTTCGGCGCTCGTCCTCGCGACGGTGATCTCGCTCGCGTCGTTCGTTCCCGCGAGCTCGGCGCACGCGCAGACCGCGGACGTGAACGCCGAAGCGCAGGTCTTCTTCGAGCGCGGCAACCGGCTCTTCGAGCAGTCCGCGCGGGCCCGGGGTGCGCGTCGCACGGAGCTCTTGGAAGAGGCGCTGCAGGCCTACGTCGCGACGCTGCGCATCGTCCGGAGCCGCAACGCGCTCTTCAACGCGGCGGTGGTGCTCGAGCGCCTCGAGCGACCGAACGAGGCCTTCGCGTATCTCGTGGAGTACCTCGCGATCGAAGGGCTCGGCGAGACGGAGCGGCGCGACGGCGAGCAGCGGCTCGCGTCGATCCGACCGCGCGTGGCGGTGGTGCGGATCGAGAGCACGCCTCCAGGTGCGGAGGTCTACGTCGATCGGCTCGATCTCGCGCCGCGCGGTCGCACGCCGCTCGAGCTCGCGGTGCCCCCCGGACGTCACCTCGTGGTCGTGCGCGCGCCGCATCACGAGGACGCGCGTGCAGAGGTCGAGGCGGTGGTCGGCGAGACGCGCACCGCGACGCTCGCGCCGAGCGCGCAGCCGGTGGTGATCGAGCTGTCGATCGAGGGCGAAGAGGGGCCGCTGCTGCTCGACGGCGACCGCGTGAGCGTCGGTCGGCACGAGCTCGCGCCGGGTGAGCACGTCGCGAGCTTGGTGATGCCCGACGGTCGTCGGCGCGACGAACGCTTCACGCTGCGCGTGGGCGATGCGCCGCGGCGGCTGACCTTGCGCGCGCCTGCCCGCGCGACCGCGACGCTGGTGGTGCGCTCGGATCTGCCGGCGACGGTGCGGGTCGACGGAGCCGTGGTCGGCCAAGGCGTGGAGGTGCGCGCCGTCCTCGACGCAGGCGAGCACGCGCTCGAGGTGGAGGCCGCGGACGCGCCTGCGCAGACCCGCACGTTGCAGCTCGCGGCGGGCGCGGAGTCGCACGTGCGCTTCACGTTCGAGGCTCCGTCGGGGCGGCGCTTCGGTGCCTGGCCGGCTGTGCTGGCGAGCACGACGGCGGCGCTGACCGCGGCGTGGGGAAGCCTCGCGCTCACGGCGTTCTTCGCGCGCAGCGACTACGACGATCGGTGTCCGAGCGCCGGCACGTTTTGTTCGACGCAGTTCGATCGCGTGGAGCGGCTGAACCTCGTGGCGGACGTGATGCTCGGGCTCGCGGCGGCGTCGCTCGTGACGACGATCGTGCTCTTCGCGCGGCGGGGCTCGGGCGGATCGGACGCGAGCGACGAGAACGAGACGGCGCGCCTCGAGCTGCGGCTCTCGCCCACCGGGATCGGAATCGGAGGGCGCTTCCGATGAGCGCGCTCGCCACCCGAGTGGTGCTCGCGTTCGCGTTCGCGGGCTGCACGATCGTGAACGCGCCCGACCCGGACAAACTGCGCTTCGACGGCGGGCTCGATGGCGGCGAAGACGGCGGTCCCGACGCCGACGCGGACTTCGACGGCGGGCCCGACGCGAGCGACGGCGGCGACGCGGGCGACGGCGGAACGCCCGAGGTGTGCTTCAACGACGAAGACGACGACGACGACGGGCTCGTCGACTGCGAAGACTTCGACTGCGCGAGCTACCGTGGCACTTCGGGCGGCTGCTGCGACAACGACGCGCCGGTGTCGACCCTCGACGTGACGAGCTGGCCGAGCGATCTCGACGCGGACTGGGACGCGTCGCGACGGGTGGACGGCATGCCGCTCTTCCCGCGCGTCGAGGTCGGCCGGCTCCGCTTCGAGCGCTCCGAGGATCCGCATGCGGTGGTCTACGAGCAGTGCGTTCCGCTCGGGCTCGGAGCCACCCTGCGGGTCGACTTCGGACCGCGCGGCGACCGGTCGACGTGCGACGGGGAAGGGCGCTGCCGTCACTTCGCCGCGCTCGTGCTCAGCCCGGTGGCGGAGCAGCGCCTGCCTCGGCGTCTCGCGGCGGAGCTCGCGATCACGATGCACGCGTCGGGGCGCCTCGACATCTCGCAGGACGCGACGCTCCTCGCGACCGCGAACCTCGACCCCCTAGCCCCGGACGTTGACTACGAGGTGGACGTCGAGCTCCTGGTGGACGTCGACGACGCGGGGCGCGGCGTGCTGCGGACCAACGTGCGCGTGACGAACGCAAGCGGTACGGCAGTCTTCCCAGCAGGCGGCGGGACCTGGAGCGCGCCGCTCATCTCGCTGCGCAACCTGCTCTTCGATCGCGCGGCCTGCGCGGACAGCGCCGGGCTCCGCTTCGCGATCGAGGGCGCGGGGAACGGCGTCGAGGTCGCGACCACGCGCGCAGCCAAGCTCGCGTGTACGAACCCCGGCGAGTTCCTCCGGCGCGAGCTCGATCCGCTCACCGCGGGCGACGTGCCGGGGGTGGTCACCGCGAGCCTCGACTTCGACGATCCCGCGCGCACCCCGCGGTGGGCGGACGAGGCGTTGATGTCCGCGAGCTTGCTGGGTGTCGGCGACACCGATCCGACGTGGCACGTGGCGGCCGAGGCCACGAACGATCAGCCGGAGCTCGTGACCACCGCGCGGGTCGGGTGGTCGATCGGCTACGCGTTCGAGAGCACTTGGAACGTGGACACGTGGTCGGACGCCTCGCAGGGCCCGATCCTCGGGGCGCGCCCGGCGTCGTGCCTCGACGGCACGTGCAGCGATCCGCGCCCCGCCGCGCGCGAGCCGCACCTCTTCGTTGCGAACGACGAGGTCAACGTGGTCTACGCGGCGGAGCGCGGCACGACCGAACGTTTCGAGCTGCGCTTCGCACGCGACGTCACGACGTCGGCGCTCACGGGCGCGCTGCTGCTCGAGCCCACGACGGACGAGCCGGAGTGCGACTCGCTCCGCGACCCCGCGATCGTGCCGCGCGTGGGGGGCGAAGAGGACACGTACTGGCTCTTCTTCACGTGCGAGCGCCTCGGGCGTTCGAGCCTTCGACTGCGCGGGTTGGAGGTCGGGCTCGGTGGGCTCGAGGCGGAGGACGAGCCTTCCCTCGAGATCCTCACGTCGGAGCAGCTCGGAGACTTCGCGCGCGACGGAGTGCGCTCGCCGGAGCCGGTCCTCGACGGCAACGTCTACCGCGTGTGGTTCCTCGGGCTCGACGACGTCGCGGGGCCGAGCGTGGGCGTCGCGCTGGGGTCGCCGAAGAGCGACGGCGGTCCGCCCGAGCTCGTTCCCTATCCGGCCAATCCGGTCCTTCGCAGCGAGGATCCGCCCTTCGCGGACTGCCTCGGCTGCACGCTCGAGGGGATCGCGGTCGCCCGGCATCCCGATCGGGTCGACCGCCTGCGGTTCTTGGTCACGCGGCGCGTTCCGCTGGTCGGAGGCGGGCGTCGCTTCGAGCTGATGGCGCTCGATCAGACCTGGCGAGCGACACGCGAGGACTGACGCTCGCGAGCGGACCGTGGGCGCGACAGCTCGTCGCGATGACACGCTTCGGCACGGGCTCGAGGGCGGGGGCGCGTGGCGTGGGGAGCGCGCTCTCAGGTTTCGGCGCAACGGCGACGCCCGCGGATCGCGGACGCGACGGCGGAGACGGACTCGCGATCGTTCGTGATTCGTGTGTGATCGGGGCGCGCTCCACGGATCGTCGAAGCGCCACGTGCCGAGGACGTGCGCTCGGGGCAGCCACGGCACGCGACGTGGAATAGGATGTCCCCGTGCGCCCGATCTCCGTCGGTCTTCTGCTGCTCGCCGCGTGCGCCCTCGAAGCGCCCGCCACGCCCGCGGCCGATGGGGGCGTCGGGTTCGCGGACGGCGCGGCCGGCGACGACGCGGGGCCGGCGCGCGACTCCGACTCGGGCGCCGACGCGAGCGATCCCAGGGTCGACGCGGGTGCCCCCGAGGACGTGTTCGCGTTCCCGGCCAACCCCGCGCGCGACCAGGCGCTCGCGGATGCCTTCGAGGCCGCGCCGGGGTCCCGCGCGGCCTGCTACGAGCATGACGACGCGGACGGCCTGCTCGACTGCGAGACCGACGACTGCCGCGGGCTCGCGAGCTGCTGCGTGAACCGAGGCGACTGCTGCGCGCCTCGGACGTCGACCTTGCCGAGCGCGCTCACCTTCGACTGCGACGACCTCGACACCTGCTTCGGAGAGGTCTTCGCGCAGCCTTTCGGCAGTCCTTCGCCGTTCCCGGTGCGCTCGGTCGGGCTCGCGGCGGGCGGGGACACGAGCTTCGACAGCGGCGTCTTGGTCGGCGAAGCGATCGAGCTCGCGTCGGAGCGCGTGGTGCTCGACGCGCGCTTCGCGCGGACCCCGTGTGGTGAAGGCGTCTGTGTCGCGAGCTTCGCGGTCGGGCTCACCACGCAGAGCGCGCTCGGCGACTCGGAGCACGTCGCGCCGCTCGTCGCGATGCAGGTGTCGGCGGCGCGTGAGGGCATCGCGCTCGTCGCGGCGGGGCGGGTGGTCGCGCGGGTCGATTTCGCGCCCGACGCGCTGTGGTCGCTCGTGGTGCGTCCGGACGGTCGCGCGGAGCTGCTCCGCGACCGCACGGTCGTCGCGAGCACGCGGATCGCTCCGGCGCGCGCGCGCGTCGTTCTCTACGGCCACGCGACGAACCCGAGCGCCACCGCCGATCCCGAGGAGCCGCAGGTGATCCTCACGTCGTTCGGTGCGCAGGTCGCGACGTGCGACATGGTGCGGGCGTGGGAGGGCGCGAGCGAGGTGGTCGTCTTCGACGGCGCCACGCCGGGTACCTTCGAGCTCGTCACCGACGTCGCGGTCGCACGCACGGCGAGCACGCGCTGGCTCGCGTTCACGGACGCGACCTCGGGGAACGAGCGGCTTTACGTCGCGCGCGATCGCTCGGGCTTCGAGCTCGATCGCAACGCGCTCCCGGAGTCGTACGAGGACGCCGTCCATCCGACGCTCGCGTTCGACGGCACCCAGCTCTTCCTCGTGGTCGAGCGGACGACCGAGCTGTCCATCTCGCTCGCGGCGCTGCGCTTCGACGAGGGGCTCGGCGCGTTCGTGGAGGACGCTTCGCTCGGGTTGAACGAGCTGCCGGTGGGTCTCACCGACGTCAGCCTCGCGTTCCACCGCGGGCACGCGCTGCTCGTCGCGCGCAACGGCGCATCCCTCGACGCCTTCGTGCGCGGGCCGGAGACCTCGGGCGTCTGGCAGCGCATCGGCTCGGTGCCGGACGCGTCGCTCCTCGGCGGCGGGCTCACGCCGGGTCTGATCGTCCACCACGACACGTACCTGCTGCACCACACCTGGCGGCGCGGTGCGCGGGGTGGGATCGCGCTCGTGGCGAGCGACGAGCTCGTGGCGTGGCGACCGGTCGAGGACGACTTGCTGACTCCGAGCGCGATCGACGTGCTCGGCGCGCGTGCGAGCAGCGCACTCTCGGTCGGAGGTTCGATCGAGCTCTTCTACGTGGCGGACGACGGTGTTCGTCGACGCCTCGCTGCTCGAACCCGACTCGCGCCTGCGGGTGGGACGTTCTCGACGGGAGGCGCGCGATGATTCGTCTCGCGATCGTGCTGCTCGCGCTGCGCATGTGCGGTGACGACGACGACCGAGGACCCGTCGCGGATGGCGACGCGGGCCCGCCGAGCTTCTCCGACGGCGGCGGCATCGATGCGGCGTTCCCGTCCGACGCTGGGACCTCACCACCGCCGTCGGATGGCTATCCGCTCGATCCGAGCTTGGGCGCGGAGTCCCCGGGCGAGCGCGACGATTCGCTCGACGGCGTGGAGAGCTGTTACGACGGGCTCGACAACGACGCCGAGAGCTCGCCCGGCGCCGACTGCGCGGACCCGGGGTGCGCGACGCTCCCGAGCTGTTGGATCGGGCGTGACACGCAGTGTGGGCCCCCGCTCGCGGGGCCGACTTTCGACGCGTGCGCGGAAGGTTCCTGCTTCGAGGGCGCGACGCTCTTCGGATCGCCCACGCCCTTCGTCGAAGGCGACACGCTCGCGCTCGGCGGCGACGCCGCGTACGACAGCGGGCTGCTCTTTCCGACGACCTACGATCTGCGCACGGACGTTCTGCGATTGAGCGCGCGCTTCGGGCTGCCGGCGGATTGTTCCGGTTGCCTCGAGTCGGCGGCCTTCGGCGTGACGGCCGCGCGCGCGCTCGGCGAGACCGATCACGTCGTTCCGATCGCGGCGCTCGTGCTCTCGGGCGCTCGAAACGAGGTCGCGCTGGTGATCGGCACCGCCACGCTCGCGCGCTTCGAAGCGAGCCCCGGCCCGTGGACGCTCACGCTCTCGCCCGACGGAACGGCGAGCGTCGCGCGCGACGGAACGGTGGTGCACGACGGTGCTCGTTTCGCGCGCGATGCGTCGGCGCGGGTCGTGCTCTACGGGCACTCGCGCAATCCGTCCGCGACGGCGATCGCGTCCGCGCGCATCGAGACGTTCTCGACCCGCAGCGAGCGCTGCGACATGCCGGCCGCGTGGTCGACGCCGGAGACGATCCGCTTCGAGCGGGGTCTCGAGTCGTGGGACGTGACGGCGCCTTCGTCGCCGAGCGTGGCGCTCGACCCTTCGGGCGTGCCCACGCTCGTCTTCGTGGAGCGTGGCGCGGTGCATGCGGCGAAGGCGCCCGATCCGGCGGCGCCGTCGCGTTTCGTTCCGACGGCGGCGAACGGCCTCGACGGACCCGCGCTCGTCTCGGATGCGAGCGAGGTCGAGCTCGTGGCGAACGATGGGGGCTTCTCGCTCTACGTTCGCGCGGGAGAGATCACCTCGGGGATCACGCGTCATCCGCTCTCGGCCGACGCGCGTGCGCTCGGTGCGGCGGTGCCGCTCGCGGTGTCTGGCGGGCCCGTCGAGGGGTTCGGGGTGATCGAGCGGGAAGGGCGCACGTTCTTGGTCGCCCTCCAGACCGGACGCGTGTCGACCCACGTCGCGCTCGACGGCACGAGCTTCACGCCGGTCGGTGCGATCTCCACCGACGGACTCGACGCGGACGCGCTCGGCGCACCGGACCTCTTCGTGCAGCGCGACACCTACCGCGTGGTTCTGCCGATCCGACGGGGCACGCGGTGGCGGAGCGCGCTCTTCGCGAGCGACGACTTCGTGCACTGGCGCCTGATCGACGCCGACGTCGCGGCCACCCAGGACGCCGACGAGCGCCTCGGGATCCGCGAGGCCGACGCGCTCGTGGAGGTCGGCCGCGAGTCCTGGATCTACGAGGGCTACGACGGGATCGGTTCGTCGCTTCGACGTCGCACACGCGCGACGCCCTGAGATCTCGTCCGAGACGCTCGAGGGAGTCGTCCGCCTCGTGGACGGGCGCGTCGCGGCGCGCGGGTCGAGACGCACGCGTCGAAGCGTCGGGATCAGCTCCGTGCGAAGCGCACGCTGTAGATCGGCGGCAAGTAGTTCGCGACGCACTCCCACGAGTCGCCGCGGTCCGCGCTGACGAAGAGGTTGCCGGTCGTGCTGCCGAACGCGAGGAGCTCGCCCGCGTTGTCGAGCGCGTGGCGGTACACGACGTCGTACGCGTGGTCCTGCGGGAGACCTCTGCGCAGCGGCTCCCAGCTCTGCCCACCGTCGCGGGTGCGCGCCACGAAGAGCGCGCCGTCGATCGTGGTGCGCTGCATGTCGGCTTTGCCGGGCACCACCCATGCGCAGCGCCCGTCCTCGTCGTCGACCGCGACCGGGAAGCCGAAGCGCACACCCGACTCCGGGCGGCTCACGTGCTGCCAGGTGTCGGCGCCGTCCGCGCTGTAGAAGACGCCCGCGTGGTTCTGCTGCCAGACGTGATCCGGATCGCGGCGGCAGATCGTGACGAAGTGCGGATCGTGTCCCCACTCCGCCGTCGGATCGGGCAGGTAGTCGTTGATCATGCCGCGGTTGCGCGAGCGCCACGTCGCGCCGCCGTCGCGCGTCTCGAGCACGCCCGCCGTCGACACCGCGACCATCACACGCTTCGGATCGCGCGGGTCGACCACGATCGAGTGGATGCCGGGCGCGAACTCGCCTTCCGACGCGGGGGTACCGAACCAATGCGTGTGGGCGTCCTCGGGCGCGCCCTTCGAGAGATCGCCGCCGCGCGACTCGTGATCCCAGAGCGGGCGGTTGAGCGCGAAGCTCTCGCCGCCGTCCTCGCTGACGAAGAGCCCGCCGGGGATGGTGCCGACGTAGACGTGGCCGGGCGCGCCGAAGGCGATCATCCAGAGCTTGAGCAGCGTGGCGTCCTTGAGGACCGTCGCGCCCATCGCGCCGGATTCGTCAGGCATCGGTGGCGCGAGGTAACGTGCGTCCTCCGGGTAGCGGATCTGCGAGGCGTCGCGCCACGTCGCGCCTCCGTCGTCCGAACGCGAGAGCTTCGCGCCCCAGTGTCCGTGACCGAGCGCGGCCCACACGACACCGCTGCTCGGATCGTGCGTCACGAAGTTCGAGCCTTGTCCCGCGTGCCCCGCGAGCTTCACCGACCAGCGGCCTCCCGCGCCGCGTTCGATCGCGAAGGTGCCTTTCCGCGTCCCCAACCAAATCGTGTCCGTCATCGTGCTCCCTCCGTCGATCCACGACGTGCCCCGTCGCGTTCGTCATCGCTGCGAGCGTCCTCGCCGCGAGCTTCGTCGTCGCCGCTTCCGCCGCTGAGCGCCTGGAAGATCGAGATGCGCGCGTCGGGCGCGATCGGGTCGCTGAGCCGGTGTCGATCGCGCACGCGCTCCTCCCCGACGAAGACGTTCACGTGCAGGCGCAGGCGTCCGCGCTCGTCGCAGAGGTAGAACGCGATGCCGGGCGCGAGCCGATCGAGCTCGCGGATCACGTCGGCCACCGTGGCCGCCTCGACCTCGATGCGCCGACCTTCGAGGGCGGGAAAGAACGTGAAGAGGTGTTTGGTCAGCTCGACGGTCGCCATGGTGCCCTCGGACGTGGCTTCGCCACGTTGGACGATCGGGAGGATCGATTCTCATCGGTCGATCCCGAGAAGTCGATGGTGGGGGCGTCCGGTGTCGTCGGTGATCGTTCGTGGTGCTCGTTCGTGGTGTTCGTTCGTGGGTGCGTCCGCGGGATTCTCGAGGGCTTCTCGAGGGGTGCGCGCGGGTGATCTCTCGTGGGTCGCCGTTGATCCCTCGTGCGAACGAACGCACGCTCCCGACCCGTGAGCTTCACCGTCGGCCTCAACGTGCCGTGGATCGAGTGCGGGCACGACTTCGGGCCGCGTCCGCCGGAGTGGTCGGGCGCGCCGCCGACCGACTGGGGCCGTCTCGAGCGCGAGCTCGCGGAGGCGCGCGCGGACGGCATCGACGTCGTGCGCTTCTGGCTGCTCGCGGGCGGCGTGAACTACCCCGTGGGTCGCGATCCCGACGACGTCTTCGCGCGCCGCGGCGAACGCTTCGTCCTGCGGAACGAGGTGCCCGAGCTGCCCGACGCGTTCCTCCGCGACTTCGAGGCGCTGCTGCGCGCGTGTGCGAGCTCCGGCGTGCGGCTCGTGCCGGTGCTCTGTTCCTTCGAGCTCTTCTTCCCCATGGAGCGCCAGGGGCATCGTGTCGTCAGCGGCGGGCGCGGCGCGATCGCGCTCGGTGAGCAGGACGACGAAGCGGCCGATCGGGTTCGCGCGTTCCTCGACGCGACCCTCCGCCCACTGCTCGAGGTCGCGCGTCCGCGCGCCGAGCACCTCGAGGCCTTCGAGGTCTGCAACGAGCCCGACTGGGTGGTGCGCGGTGGACCGCTTCACGTGCGCCTGCACGGTCGTCGCGTCGAGCGCATGCCCAAGACGGTGTCCGCGCACGCGATGAGCGCGCTGATCGAGGACGCGGTGGATCGCATCGTCGACGCGGGCCTCGTGGCGACGGTCGGCTTCAAGCAGCACGCGCCGCGCTGGCTACGCGCGTCGACCGGGGAGCGCTTGGCGAGCCTCGCTCGGCAGGGGCGCTACCTGCATCAGTTGCATTACTACCCGTCGCTGCACGAGCCGCTGCCGCTCCCGCCCGCGTCGCGCTCGCCCTACGGGCCGATCGTGGTGGGGGAGATGCCGCTCGCGCCGGGGCGTTGGCTCGACCCGTTCTTCATGCGGTGGCTCGACGGTGGGCCTACGCGTTGGGCGATCGAAGCGGATCCGCACTGCTACCTCGAGCAGCGTCTCGAGCTCGTGGCGTCGCGCGGCTACGCGGGCGCGTGGCTCTGGAGCGCGCACGGGACGGACGCCGCGAGCGCGTGGGGGCCGTCGCAGCGCACTCAAGTCCGACGCTTCGTGGCGCGACGTCGCGGATGACGCGGTTCGCTCGACGAGCGCCTACGCGCACGTGGCGTTCGTGAGATGAGCGAAGGCGTCGACTGGTGGGTGTGAGCACCTGCGTTGCGACGCCATCCGGGAGGTGCGCGACGTCGTTGACTCGCGTGCGCCCGCGCGGAAGGCTCGCGCGCGTGAGCGAGCCCGCGTCGTACCTCGACGACACCCCCGTCGGCCCCACGCGAAAGCGTGTCGTCCGTTTCGTCGTCGCCCTCCTGCTGCTGCAGCTCGTGGTGCCGCTCAGCTACTACCTCCGCACTGGCGACCCCTACGACGAGCGCTTCGCCTGGCGCATGTTCAGCGCGGTGCGCCTGCACTCGTGTCGGACGTCCGCGACCGAACGTGTCGGGGAGGCCGATCGCGAGATCGCGCTCTCGTCCACCCTCCATCAAGCGTGGGTGAACCACCTCGCGCGCAACCGACGCGACGTCGTGCTCGCGTTCCTCGAAGCGCGCTGCGAAGAAGAGGGCGTGCGCGAGGTGAGCCTGACCAACGCGTGCACCGCGCCCGACGGCGAGCCGATCGCGCCGCAAGTCTACCGCCGCGTCTGCGAGAGCGGTGAGCTCACGCTGCCCGACGAGGCCGCGCTCTCGACGACGACTGGGAGGCGCCGATGACCCTCTTCGAGCGCTACCTCTTCGCGCGCGTCGACTCGGTGCGGCCCTGGCTGCTCCAGCGGCTCTTCCTCGTGCTTTTCGCCTTCGACTGCTGGGTCGACCACGCCTCGCACGCGGGGCGCTACGGCTTCGGCGGCTTCAACGTCGCGCACTTCGGCTGGCTCGACGCGCTCGCGCCCACGCCCTCGCCGGGGATCTACGTCGGCACGATCCTGCTCGCCGGGCTCGTCGCGTTCGCGATGGCGATGACGCGCCCCTCGCGCATCGGCCTCGGCATCGTCTTCGCGCTCTACACCTACGGGTGGGCGATGAGCATGCTGGACAGCTACCAGCACCACTACCTGCTCTCGTTCGTGCTGCTCGCGATGACGTTCTTCCCGCGCCTGGTGCGCGACGACGTGTTCCCGGTCGCGAGCGAGCGTGGCGTTCGTGTCGGCGGCGCGCTCCTCGCGTACGGCCTCCTCGAGCTCGTGGTGGGGATCGCGGGCGGTCAGACGCCGCTCGGGCTCTTCGGTCCCGGCAACCACCTTCCGACACCCGCGTGGATCTGGCTCGTGCGTGGATCGCTCGCGCTGCTCGGGGGATTGCTCGCGTTCCTCCCGAAGGAGGCGCCGAAGGAAGCGCCGAAGGACGACACGAAGATCGCGCCGCGCGCGGAGCCGATCGCGCCGAGCGTCGAGGCGCCGAAGGGCAAGCGCAAGAAGGGCAAGAAGCAGAGCAAGCTGCAGGCTCCGTCGAGCCCGAGCGCCGACGAGCTCGTCGCGAAGAAGGCGGGGAAGGACGCTTCGAAGGGATCTGCGAGCTTCGCCGCGTCGCGCAAGCTCTCCATCCCGACGCCGAACACCGTCGCGTGGGGCTACGTGCTCCTCACGATGACGACCGCGATCGTCTACTTCTACACCGCGATCACGAAGATGACGGGCGATTGGCGCGAAGGGCACGCGCTGCGTCGCCTCGGTCAGTCGGAGCTCTTGCTCGGCCTCGAGTCCTACGTGACCACGGAGGGGCTCCCGCTCTTCGGCACGATGGCGGCCGCGACGTTTTGGAAGCTCCTCGGGACGGGCGCGATCCTCGTGCAGATCGTCGCGTGCGTCGCCTACCTGCTTGCGCCGCTCGCGGATGCACCGAGCTCCACGAAGCTGCGGCGCTGGTTGCCGCTCTTCGCGCTCGCGCCGCTCTCGTTCCACCTGCTGACCGAGGTCGGGCTCGTGCTCGAGATCGGCTGGTTCAGCTACTACATGCTCTTGATGGCGTTCGTGGTGCTCGCGCCCGCGCGCTGGCTCCGGGTGCTCGGGGAAGGGTGGAGCGAGCTGTCCGCCAAGCTCGCGCACCACGCGCAGCGCATCCCGACGCCGGCGCGCGCGGGGCTGATGCTCGCCGCGCTCGCGCTCGCTGGGTTCACGATCGATCTGCCGGGCGCGCTGGTCGCGACCACGCTCGCGGCGCTGCTCGCGCTGATCGGGATCGCGGTCGCGCTCCGCGACGGGCTCCCGCTCGCGGGCGGCGGGCTCGCGGGGGCGACCGCGCTCTCCGGCCTGCTGCTCGCGCTCGCGATCTCGCAGAGCGAGGTGCGCTTCGACTACTACCGCTTCCTCGGCGGCGAGCATCGGCGCCACGACGAGCCCGTCGAGGCGCTGGCGGCCTACGAGAAGGCGAACGAGCACGTGCTCCGCCCGCACTGCCTCTACCGCGGCCGCGAGGTGATCGAGTGCTACCGCAGCGAGGAGCGAGCGCGCGCGATCGCGGCTGAGCACGGCCTCGAGCTGCGGCGGCGCGATCGCGAGTCGGAGGCGGAGCAGATGCGACGCTTGATCGAGACGCGCGGCGCGAGCGGCTCGAGCGGCGCGGGCGAGGACGGATGAGCGTGCACGAGCCCGCGTCGAAGGCGAGCGACTCGTCGCTCGTGCGCCGCGAGGGCGACACGCTCGTGCTGCCCGGCCTGGCGAACGCACACTCGCACGCGTTTCAACGCGCGATCCGCGGGCGCACCCATGCGCGAACCGAAGGCGCGACCTTCTGGTCGTGGCGCGCCGCGATGTACCGCTTCGCGAGCCGCCTCGATCCCGAAGGCGCCTACGCGCTCGCGCGCTTCGCCTACGCGGAGCTCGCGCGCCACGGCGTGACGGCAGTGGGCGAGTTCCACTACGTCCACCACCAGCCCGACGGCACGCCCTACGACGACCGCACGATCCTCGCGGATGCGACGATCCGCGCGGCGCGCGACGCCGGCCTGCGCATCACGTTGCTGCGCGTGCTCTACGCGCGCGCGGGCGCGCACCGTCCGCCGGAGCCCGAGCAGCGGCGCTTCTGCGATCCCTCGATCGATCGCGCGCTCGCGGACGTGGAGACCCTGCGCGCGCGTCACGCAGGCGACCCGCTCGTGCGCATCGGCGTCGCGCCCCACAGCGTGCGCGCGGTGCCGAAGGAGTGGCTCGCGGAGGCGGCGGACTTCGCGCGCGAGCGAGGGTTGCCCTTTCACGTGCACGTGGCCGAGCAGCGCCGCGAGCTTCGAGAGTGCCTGGCCGAGCACGGGCGCCGCCCGATCGAGCTGCTCGCCGACCTCGGCGCGATCGACGCGCGCTTCGTGGGCGTGCACGCCACCCACCTGCGGCCGCACGAGGCACGTCTGCTGCGGGGCGCGTTCGTGTGTGTGTGTCGCACGACGGAGCGCGATCTCGGCGACGGCGCGCCCGACCTCGGCGCGCTGCGCGACGCGGGCGCGCGCTTCTGCGTGGGCACCGACAGCCACGCTTCGAGCGATCCCTTCGAGGAGCTGCGCGCGGTGGAGCTCGACGAACGGGTGCGGTGCGAGGCTCGCCAGGTCGCGTTCGACGGCGCGGAGCTGCTCCGCGTCGGCAGCGCCGAGGGCTACGCGTCGATCGGCTTCGACGGCGCGGAGCACGAGGATCGAGTCGGGCTCGACGCGTCGCTCGAAGGCGCGGGCGCCGACGCCGACGCGGTGGTCTTCGCGGGCTCGGGGCGCGCGGTGCGGCAGGTGGAGGTCGCGGGCGCGCGCATCGTCGAGCACGGCATCCCCCGCGGCTTCGAGGACGCACGCGACGCGTTCCGAGCGGCTGTCGCGCGCCTCGGCGGACGTGGGACCTTCAGCGTGTGATCGCGCTGCTGATCTGTTTCAGTCGTCGCGATGACTGTCGCAGCGCCGCGGCGACTGCCGCCCCGTGTAGCAACCAGTCGGCTCGAAGCTCTGGCCGCTTCGACACCAAATGCGCGGTGATGTCGGCTGACC
>CALJLK010000358.1 GCA_937982655.1 uncultured Sandaracinus sp. | reverse complement strand
TCACCGCCATCATGTCGGCCATGAACTTCACCACGCTCAGGTCGTGGCTGATGAACACGTAGGTGAGCCCGCGCTGCTCTTGAAGATCGCGCAAGAGGTTCAGCACCTGCGCCTGCACGCTCACGTCGAGGGCCGAGACGCTCTCGTCGCAGACGATCAGATCGGGCTCCACCGCGAGCGCGCGCGCGATGCCGAGGCGCTGCCGCTGGCCCCCCGAGAACTCGTGCGGGTAGCGCGAGAGGTGCTCCTTCTTCAGGCCGACCTCGTCGAGGAGCTTCTCCGCGCGCTTCACCCGCGCCTCGTGCGACACGCCGAGCCCGTGGATCTGCATCGCTTCGGTGAGCATCGCGACCACGCGCATGCGGGGATTGAGCGACCCGTAAGGATCCTGAAACACGATCTGAATGCGGCGCCGCCACTTGCGGAGCGCGTCGCCGGTCAGCGTGTGGACGTCGACGCCGTCGAAGCGGATCGCGCCGCCGGTCTTCTCCTGCAGCCGCAGCACCGCGCGGCCCGTCGTCGTCTTGCCGCACCCGCTCTCGCCGACGAGCCCGAGGGTCTGCCCGCGGTAGACGTCGAAGCTCACGCCGTCGACCGCCTTCACGTGATCGACGGTGCGCTGCAGGACGCCCTTCTTGATCGGGAACCAGACTTTCAGATCGCGCACCGAGAGCAGCGGCTGCGCGCCCTCGTCGACGAAGGCCGCGTCTGCTCCGGGATCGAACTCGGATTTCGGATCGTAGCCGAGCTCGATCAACGTCTTCTTCGGGTGCAGTACGCGGCCGCGTCCACGCTCGAAGCGCGTCTCGTCTTCGAGCTTCTTCTCCGTGATCGTGATCTTGCCGCCCTCCTTCGAGGGCTCGTCGGTGACGACCATGAAGTCCGCCACCGTCGGCAGCCGGCGCCACTTCGTGTCGAGGCGCGGGCGGCACGCGAGCAGCCCCTTGGTGTACGGGTGCTTCGGCGCGGTGAAGATCGCCTCCACCGGTCCCGCCTCCATGAGCTCGCCGCGGTACATCACCGCCACGTCGTCCGCGATCTCCGCGATCACGCCGAGGTCGTGCGTGATGAAGAGGATGCCCATGCCGCGCTCGTCGCGGAGCTTGCGGATGAGCTCCAGGATCTGCGCCTGGATGGTCACGTCGAGCGCGGTGGTCGGCTCGTCCGCGATGAGCAGCTTCGGATCGCAGGAGAGCGCCATCGCGATCATCACGCGTTGCTTCTGGCCGCCGCTCATCTCGTGCGGGTAGCTCTCGAGGCGCCGCGCCGGGTCGGGGATGCCGACCTCCTCGAAGAGCTTCACCACGCGATCGCGCGCGTCCTTCTTGGAGAGCCCGAGGTGCAGCCGGATCGACTCCGCGACCTGATCACCCACGCGATGCACCGGGTTCAGCGAGGTGCCGGGCTCCTGGAAGATCATCGCGAGCTCCTTGCCGCGGAGCTTCTGCATCTCCTTGCGGGGGAGCTTCACGAGGTCCTTGCCGAGGAAGGAGATCGAGCCACCTTCGATGCGACCGGCGATCTCGGGCAAGAGCCGCATCACGGACAAGCTCGTGACGGACTTGCCGGAGCCCGACTCGCCGACGACCCCGAGGGTGCGCCCACGACGAAGCGTGAGGTCGATGCCGTCGACCGCCTTCACCACGCCTTCGTCGGAGTGGAAGTAGGTGCGGAGCTGTCGGATCGTCAGCAGCGCGTCGGACGGATCGGCAGGGCTCGCTCCGGTCGAAGCCGTCGACGCGGTCGCCTCGGTGGGCTCGGTCATCGCGTTTCCCATACCGCGATTCGTCGGCGAACGACAGATTCGACCGACGCGCTTCTCTCTCGCGCCGAGCCGCGGTACGACGTCGGCGTGATTCGGGTCGACGAATCGAGCTTCCCGCTCGTAGTGGTCTCCTTGCCCGCGGAGTGGTCGGATGCGGAGTGGGACGCCTACCTCGCGCAGATGCGCCGCTTCCCCACGCGTCGCGAGCGCTACGTGACGCTCACCGACGCGCGCGGCGCGGGCACGCCGAGCGCCGCCCAACGCAAACGCGCCGCCGAGGTGATGGCGGAGGACGCCGCGCTCTCGAAGCGCTTCAACGTCGCCAACGCGCTCGTCTTCGAGTCCGCGATCCTCCGCGGGATGGTCACCGCGATCACGTGGCTCACCCCGCCGCCGGTGCCGATGCAGACCTTCGCGACCCCACGCCAGGCGTGCGAGTGGCTCGACGGCCTGTTCGCGCAGGCCGCAGGCCACGCGCTGCCGAGCTGGGGAGCCTTCGCGGCCGATCGCCCCCGAACCTGAGGCGCTCCGGCCGAATGTCGGCCGCACCTGCCCCCGACTCGTCACCAGCTTGCCTTCCGAGCGCCGCTCACGGACAGTTCGAGGGTTCGGTCGCCTGACGGCGACGCTCACGCTGCCGCGGGTCGCTCGGCCTGGCGGCCGGCTCAGAAACGGCAGTTTCATGGTTCGGTCGCCTGACGGCGACGCTCACGTTGCCGCGGGTCGCTCGACCTGGCGGTCGGCTCCAAAACGGCAAATCCCGATCACGACGATGTCGGCGTTCAAGGCGGAATCGCTCGGGCAGTACCGCCTGGTTCGCAAGCTCGGCACGGGCGGCATGGCCGAGGTCTTCCTCGCCGCCCAACGCATGGGCGACGCGCTGACGCGTCCGGTCGTGATCAAGGCGATCCTCCCGCACCTCGCGGAGGACGAACGCTTCGTCGAGATGTTCCTGCGCGAGGCGCGCGTCGCTGCGATGCTCTCGCACCCGAACATCGTGCACATCCACGACGTCACGCGGCTGGAGGGGCGGCCGTGCCTCGTCATGGAGTTCCTCAAGGGGCGCGATCTCTGGACGGTCCTCATGCGGCTCGGCGCGATCGGCGAGGCCGTGCCCCCGGAGGCCGCGGCGGCGGTGATCGCGCAGGCCGCGTCCGGGCTCGACTACGCGCACAGCAAGCGCGATCGCGCGGGGCAGCCGCTCGATCTCGTCCACCGCGACATCTCTCCGCACAACCTCTTCCTCACCCGCGAGGGGCACGTGCGGGTGCTCGACTTCGGCATCGCGAAGAGCGCCTACCAACAGACCCGCACGGAGAGCGGCGTCATCAAGGGGAAGCTGCCGTACATGGCGCCCGAGCAGGCGCGCGGAAAGGACGTCGACGGTCGTGCGGATCAGTTCGCGCTCGGCATCGTGCTCTGGGAGATGGTCACCGGTCAGCGACTCTTCGCGCGCGACGATCCGATCCTGACGATGCAGGCGATGTTCCACGAGAAGACGCCGAAGCCGTCGACCGTGCGTCCGTGCCCCGAGGTGCTCGAGCGCATCATCATGAAGGCGCTCCGCAAGAGCCCGACGGATCGTTTCGACAGTTGCGAGAGCCTCGCGAACGCGCTGCGGGCGTGGCTCGCCTCGGTCGACGGAGGCTCGGAAGCGCGGCTCGTACGCGGGCTGCTCGCGCACGCGGTGCCGGTGCAGGAGGACGAAGCGTTCTACGCGGCCGATCGCGGGCGCGACGACGAAGCAGAGCCGATCCCCACCGACGAGCTCCATCTGGTCGGTGTCGAGCACACGCCCTCGGGCGCGCAGGAGCGTCGCGATCCGTCGGCGCCCTTGCCGCCTCCGCCGGAGATCACCTCGACGATCTCTCCGCGCCCCACGCGCCGCGCGGCAGGGCTGGTCACGGCGTCGATCGCGCTCGTCGGCCTCGCGTTCGGTGTCACCGTGCTCGCCGTGCGGCGGCCCGAGGCGACAGTCGCCACGCCTCCGGTGATCGTCGAGGTGCCCCCCGTCCCGCCCCCCCCGACGGCTCCCGAGCCGGTCACGGTGCGCTTCCTCGACGTGCCCGCAGGCGTCGTGCTGGAGGTCGACGGGGGGCAGCTCGACGGCGACGCGCTCCGGGTGCTCCCGAGCGACGAAGTGCACCACGTGCGCGCGCTGGTGGGGGAGCGCGAGGTCTGGCGCTACGACGGGATCTTCCGTCGGGACACCGAGGTGCGACTGCCCACGCTCGCTCTGCCCACTCCGACGCCCGAGCCGACGACGCCCGAGCCCGCGCCCGAGGGCGCCCCGCCGACGACGCCCGAGGTCGCCGAAGCGACGACTCCGACGCCCGAGACTCCGGGCTCCGAGGTGAGCGCCGCGAGCGAGACGCCCCGCCGCACGCCGCGCCGCCGCCGTCCTCGCGTCCGCCGCGTGCGGCTCGGGATGGAGATCGATCTCGCGTACCCGTGATCGCGCCGAAGCGTGCCGCCGCGCTGTGAGAAGCACCCTTCGCGCGAGGACCGCGGCTTGATAGTCCCGCGCCCGCATGGTCGACCGACGCCGCCTCGCCCTCCTGCCGATCGAGCGTTGGCCCACGCGCGAAGAAGCCACGGCGTCGCGCTGGTTTTCGCCGCTCGAGGTCGGTCGACTGCGTCTTCGTGAGCGGACGTGGATCCCCGCGATGGTCCCCTGGCGCGCGAGCCCGGACGGCCAGGTCACCGACGCCGTGATCGCGTGGTACCGCCGCTTCGCCGAAGGTCGTCCGGGCGCGATCGTGGTCGAGGCGACCGGCATCCGCGACGTCCCGAGCGGGCCGCTGCTGCGCGTGGGGCACGATCGTTTCCTGCCGGGCCTCGAGCGGCTCGTGCGCGCGGTCCGCGAAGCCTCGAACGGTCAAACCCGTCTCTTCTTGCAGATCATCGACTTTCTCTCGATCAAACGACGCCCGGATCCCGCGGTTTTCTTTCGACGTTTTCTGAAGATCGACGACACGCTGCGTTCGAGCCTACCCGCCGAGCTCGCGCACCTCCCCGAGCCCGAGCTCCGCGAAGCGTTCGTCGTCGCCTCACCCGACGATCACGCGCGCTGGCTCCCGGCGCGCGAGCTGGAGTCGCTGCGCATGGGCCAGCGCGAGCGTGTGACCGACGTCCACCTCCCGCACGTGCGCGAGCTGCCGCGGGTGCTCCCCGGGCTCTTCGCGGCCGCGGCCGATCGCGCGCGCCGCGCCGGCTTCGACGGAGTCGAGCTGCACTACGCGCACGCGTACACGATGGCGAGCTTCCTCTCGCGCAAGAACGATCGCGCGGACGGCTACGGTGGCGATCGCGAAGGTCGCGTGCGGCTGCCGCTCGAGGTCCACGCCGCCGTTCGAGCCGCCGTCGGGCTGCAATTCACGGTCGGAGCGCGCTTTCTCGGGCACGAGCAGATCGAGGGCGGCTCCGACCTCGACGACGCGCGCTTCTACGCGCTCTGCTTCGCGCGCGCGGGCTTCGACTTCCTCTCGATCTCCAAGGGCGGCAAGTTCGAGGACGCCAAGCAGCCGCCGATCGGCGAGGCCGCGTACCCCTACACGGGCCCGAGCGGCCACGAGTGCATGCCGACCACGAAGATCGGCCCGCCCGGCCCCTTCGGTCGCAACGTGCCGCTCGCAGTGGCCATCCGCGCCGATCTCCGCGCGGCCGGCTTCGACACGCCGGTCGTGACCGCGGGTGGCATCGCGTCGCCGTGGCAAGCGGAGGCGATCCTCGAACGCGGAGAGGCCGACGTGGTCGCGTGCGCGCGTCAGGCGCTCGCCGATCCGGATTTCTTTCGGAAGATTCGCGAAGGAAGAGGGGAAGAAGTCCGGCGCTGCCTCTTCACGAACTATTGCGAAGGGCTCGACCAGAAACACCGCGAAGTGACGTGTCAGCTCTGGGACCGCGACCACGCGAGCCCGAGCCCGGACGGCCTTCGGAGCGCGGACGGAAAGCGTCGGTTGGTGGCGCCGCCCTGGCCGTGAAGATCGGGTCCGCCGCCGAGATGCGAGCTCACCCGAGCGGCAGATCCTCGATCTCGAACGTGAGCTCTTCCGCGCGCTCGCGACGGCGCGCCTGCTCCGCGCGCACGAACTCGACCAGCACGCCTGCGTAGTCCTCGAAGTGCGGGCAGGCGATGCCTTTCGCGCCGAGGATCGCGCGCGCGTGCCGGTCGTCCCAGATGACGTCCGTCGCGAGCTGCTCGAGGAACGAGCGCGGCACGTTGGCGAAGCGTTCGAGCCCCGGCGTGCGCATCAGCGTGGTCGCGAAGCTCGTGGGCACGAAGCCGCGCGGGATGGGGCGACCGGTGGCCTCCGCGAAGAGCTCGAACACCCGCCGCGCGGTCGGCGGCGACGAATCGACGACGTGGTAGCCGCGCCCGACCGCGCCCTCCGCGCCCGCGATCGCGAGCCCGGCGTCCACCACGTGATCGATCGGCACGAGGTTCAGCGGCACGTCGCCGCGCCCGGGCATCGGGATGCGCAGATCGGTCGGCGAGCCGAGGAGGAGCTGCACGAGCAAGTACGGTCCGTCGAGGCGATCGATCTCGCCCGTCACGGAGTCGCCGACGACGATCGAGGGCCGCAGCACCACCGAGGGAACACGCTCCATCGACTCGCGCACGATGCGTTCGGCGCGCGCGCGCGTCTCCTCCACGCAGTTGCGGAAGCCCGAGCGCGGCAGCTCGTCCTCCAGCACCACGCCGCGTCGGCTTCCGCTCACGAGCGCGGTCGACCAATGCACGAGCCGCTCGAGCCGCTCGCCGATCTCCGCGAGCTCCACGACCTCGCGCGTGCCGCCCACGTTCGCGCGCTCTGCGATCTCCCGCGTCGCCCCGAGGTACGTGACCGCCGCGCAGTGGTGGATGCAGGTCACGTCGCGCGCGAGCATGCGCACTTCGGCGCCGGAGAGCCCGAGGTCGAGCGACGCGACGTCGCCTTCGAGGAACGTGAGCCGCGCCCGCCGCGCCGGGGGCAGGCTCTGTCGCCACGCCTCCGCGCGCGGCATCGACTTGCGCTGCACCACACACACGAGCGGCGTCTCGCAGGTCTCGAGGAGGCGCCGCACCAGGCGCACCGCGAGGAAGCTCGTGGGGAAACCCGTGACGAGCGTCGTCATGCCCCACCTCCGAAACGCGCGACGAGCGCGTCGTGCAGCGCGCGCACCTGGGTTTGCGTCGCTTCCGGCGCGCCTGAGTTGTCGATCACGTGGTCGGCGACCTCGACCTTCTTCGCGAGCGGGAGCTGCGACGCGATCCGCGCGCGCGCTTCGTCCTCGGTCGATCCGTCACGCGCCATCAGCCGCGCGAGCTGCGTCGCTTCGTCCACCGTGACCACCACCAGCGCCGCGAACGCCTTCGCCATGCCGTTCTCCACCAGCAGCGCCGCTTCGTAGACGCGGTAGGGCGCCGGATGATCCGCCAGCGCGCGCAGCTTCTCCAGACCGGCCGCCGCGATGCGCGGGTGCGTGATCGCGTTGAGCGCGCGTCGCGCGTCGGGATCCGAGAACACACGCTCACCGAGCTTCTTGCGGTCGAGCGACCCGTCCGCGAGCAGCACGTCGGACCCGAAGCGCTCCACGATCGCCGCGAGCCCCGGCGTCCCCGGCGCGACCACCTCCCGCGCGAGCGCGTCCGCGTCGACGATCGGCACGCCCAGCTCCGCGAGCTGCGCCGCCACCGTGCTCTTCCCGCACGCGATCCCTCCCGTGAGCCCGACCACCGGCTTCATGGAGGTGCCGTACCTCCGACGCGACCCCTCTGGCAACCGTCGGCCGACCGTTGGGCAACCGTCGGGCGACCGTTGACGATCGCCTTCGCGCCCACGAATCTCTCGCCGCCGTGACGACGACCGACGAGTTCTACGGACGACGCGAGCTGCTGACCGACCTGGACCGAGTCGCCTGCAAGGCAAACTGGCTCGCCGCGCGGCGACGCTACGTCGAGAGCCACTTCGGGGATGCGGGCGTGCGCGACGTCGCGTCGCGGCTCGAAACCGAAGCGACCCGACGCGCGTTCCTCGAGCCTCCGCTGCCGATGAGCTGGAGCGACGTCGCCACCGTGGTCGCGATCGACCGCGCGATCTTCGAAGGGCCGATGAACCTCTCGTACGCGCGCATGCGCGAGTTCGGGGGCGAGATCGCGACGTACGACGTCAACGGCGTCTACCGCGCGTTCTTCCGGCTCGCGACGCCGCGCTTCGTCTTCTCCAAGATCGGGATGGTCTGGAGCCAGTACTTCCGTCGCGGCTCGCTCGTGTGCGAGACCCGCGAACGCGACGCGGACGTCCACCTGCACGAGGTGGTGATGCCACGCTACCTCTGCCAGCACGGCATCCCCGGCTGGTTCGACACCATGCTGGGTCTCGTCGGAGCGCGCGCGCCTTCCGTACGCCACCCGAGCTGCATCCACGCCGGCGCCGACCACTGCGTGTGGAACGCGCGCTGGACGAGCTGACGCTTCTATCGGCGCTTTCGCAGCGCTTCGCGGGTCGCCAGCACGGCCACGCCACCTCCGCCGACCACACCCACGCCGACGAGCCACGCCGTCGTGGCGCTCCACTCGCCGCCGACGAGCCACATCACGGCGAAGCCGACGGCGACGAGGCCGAGCCCGACGATCAGCTCGAGGAGCAGCTCACGCATCCCGCTCCGCGGAGACCTCGGGCGGGGTCGTTGCGGGCTGGGTCGTTGCGGGCTGGGTCGACAGAAATCCCGCCCCTCCCGGCGCCAACCGCGGCAGGTACGCCGCGTAACACAGCAGCACCCAGCCTGCGCCGAAGGCCCAGCCGGCGAGCACGTCGGTCGGGTAGTGAACGCCGAGGTAGTTGCGGCTCCAGCCCACCACCACCGGGAAGATCAGCAGCAGCCACGCGAGGTGGCGGCCACGTGGACCGACCGCGGGGTGATGCTGTGCGACGAGCACGAGCGTGAGGCAGAAGGCCATCGTCGCTTGGGAGTGCCCGCTCGGGAACGAGAGCCCGTACGGGTCGGTGATGCGGTCGACGAGGCTCGGACGCGGGCGACCGAAGAGGCGCTTGAGGCCCTCGTTGGTCGCGAACGATCCGAGGAGCG
>CALJLK010000357.1 GCA_937982655.1 uncultured Sandaracinus sp. | reverse complement strand
CGCCCGTGGCGAGCAACAGGGCCTTCAGAAGGGCCTTCAGAAGGGTCTGCAGCAGGGACTCGAGCAGGGACTCGAGAAGGGACTCGAGCAAGGTCTCCGACGAGCCGTCCAACGCCAAGCGGAGGCTCGCTTCGGCCCGCTCGACGCGGCCAGCCTCGATCGCATCGCACGCGCCAGCGTGGCCGACCTCGAGCGTTGGCTCGACCGCGTCTCCCCCTCGTCCCTCGACGAACTGTTGGCCGACTGAGCAGGCCGAGACGGTCGATCGTGGTGGACGGCGGCGTTCGCCTGGTCCTTCGAGGGAGCGCGTCCCGTAGCGCGACTCAGCCCGCGATCGCGGCGTCGGTGACCGTCGCGTCCGCGTCGAGCCAAACCTCCACGGTGTGGCCGTTGAAGACGCCCCCGTCGGTCAGGTAGGCGTGCGCGCGGTCGGCGTACTGCGGAGCGCCGCTCAGGTGGATCGCGGTCACGCGAAAACGTCGCGCGACCTCGCCTTTCGCGCCCCACGTGCGGGCGCTGGCCTCGAGGTGGGTCGCGACCTCCACGCGGATGGCGTCGAGGCGGGCGCGAACGCGTTGGTAGGCGCGGGCAGCGCGCGCGAGCGCGTCGGCGTCCCGATCCGGCTCGCGAAGCGGTGCGTCGACGACGACCTCGATGCCGGCCGGATCGACGGCGGGCTCGCCCGCTGAGGGCTCGACGCCGACGAACACGTTACGCCAGCCGTTCCACGTGCAGACCGGCAGGCCCGGCAGCGTGAACGCTGGCTGGCCGCTCGCGATCAGCGCGGTGAGCTCCACCTCCTCGGCCGCGTCGAGAAAGCTCGTCTCGATTCCGTCCTCCCGGCGCACGCGGAGCCCGCGACGCCCCGCGACGAGGGTGAGCTCCCAGCTGCGGCCTGCGGCGTCCGCGTCCCAGACGTTCTGCGCGAGCTTCGCGATGCGAGACACGCCGATGGTTGTACGCGGCGTCCCGCGCCCTCGCCACCACGCGTCACCACCCCGTCGTGCCCGGGCCTCCCTTGAACGGACCGACCACGTCGGGCGTGATCCATCCGCCGTAGAACGCGCCCGGCTGCGGAACGACGCGCTGCTCGTCCACCCAGCACTCGTCGAGGCGGCTCGCGTAGAAGGCGAGGTGCTTCGCGAGCGCCGCGTAGCGCTCCGTCGGCGCTTCGTACGACCACGCCGCGCGCGCGACGACCTCGTCGGCGACGACGACGTCGTGGTAGCCGGCAACGCCCTTCCACTCGCAGAAGCTCTCTCCCGCGCTCGCGCGTAGATGTTCGAGCGCGACGTCCTCCGGCGGCAGGTACCAGGTCGGCGGATGGCTCGTCTCGAGCAGCCGAAGCCCGCGCCGCGTGTCGGCGATCACGACGCCGCGATGCACCACCCGCACGCGACGGGTGTCAGCGACCAGGCGCGGCGGCCGCGGGTAGTCCCACACCGACTCTTGCCCGGGCCCCGGGCGGACGCGCTCGCTCATGCCGCGAGACCTGGGGTCGCCGCCGCGCCGACGCCAGGACGCATGCGGCGTTCGCCCGGACCGCCGCATGCCCGACCGCCTCCAACGATGCTGGAGATTCTTCCGAGAGGCCCGGACCTACGCCGAGCAAGCGCCACCTTCCTGCGAGCAGGGTCCCCCATCCCCGCGAGATGCTCGACATCCTCCGCCGCGGCGAGCCCGTCCATCGAGAGAGGGTCGACATCCTCCTCTGCTGGGGATCTCTACCGCTCGGCATCTTCGACATACCTGGCGAAGACCTCCGTCCCAGCCCGAGTACCCCCGACATCCAGATCCGAAGGGGTCACCCCTCCATCTGGGTATGTCGGGCATACATCTCGGAAGGGGTGCCCCCTCCACGTGCCAATCTCGGGCATCTCTCGCTGAGGGCGACGCCTCCGTTGGACATCTCCTGGTTGCCGGCCGGACCGTTGCACGTTCCGCCGAGTAGCGCGGAGCAACAATCTCGACCCCTTCGCTCTTCTCCCGAGAACTTGGGGATGTTCCCGGCAGTGCTCCGCGAGTCCGAGAGCAAGGCGAGCTTCCGCTTCCGAGCCCGAGCTCTCACCGGGCGGAACCGCACCGCGCTCCGCGCGACGCATCGAGCACGCCGCTCGAACCACGACATCTCGAACGCGGACCGACCCGCGCCGATGTGCGTGCGGATTCCCACACGTGCGCACGCCCTCCGCACAACTGCGCCGTCGTCGCGCCGAGACCCCACGCGTTCGTCACCGAGGTGGTGTCGGACGAGCCCCGGATCGACCGGGGAAGAAACACGGGGGAACCCGGAGAACCATCGGAACGAATGTCATGTTGAACGTCTACAAGGTCGCCGCGAAGATCGGCAGCTACACCTCCTCCTCGCGCTTCGCGAGCCGTCATGCGCGCACCGTCGCGGATCTGCTCCTCGCACGCGCACCCAAGAACCTCGACCCCGCCCAGCAGAAGGCCCTCGACCTCGTCCAGCAGCGCGCCGCCGCGGTCGATCTGGTTCGTCGCGAGCGCCACGCGGCCGTCGCCCCGCGCGTCCGTGCGCAGCGTCAGGAGCTGATCAACGCCTGGTCCGCCCTGCACGCCTCGCTCTCCGCGCTCGCGAGCATCCCGCCCGACGTCGGCAGCCACGCCGTCGACGCGACCGCGATCCTCTCGCGTCTCTTCCCCAACGGTCTGGCCTTCGTGAACGGCGATGCGGCGGCGCTCTGGAGCGACACCCAGCTCCTCTTCGCGCGCATGGAGGAAGACGAGCTCGAGCCGCGCATCCGGACCCTCGTCATCCCGGCGCTCCTCGACGCCGTCCGCGCCGCTCGCGGCCGCCTCGGAACCGTGCTCGGCATCGACGGCGCCTCGAAGCCGACCGCGGAGCGCACCCTGGCCGAGGTCAACGCGCTCTTCGCGTACGCGGTCGCCAACTACGCCCGCTCCCTCGCGATCAACCTCGACCTCGACGACGAGCCCGCGGTCCGCGCGTTCCTCGCCGCGCTCCAGCCGCTCGACACCCTCCGCGTCGACACCCGGGCCGGCTCCAAGCCGAGCCCCGACGTCGAGCCGGAGGAGGGCGACTTCGAAGAGGACGACGGCACCGACCCGACCCTCGCCGGTCCCCTCAACGATCCCACCCTCCCGCAGGACCCGGAGGTCAACCCCTTCTACCACCCGCCCGCGGACGCCTGAGCCAACCGGACTCCGAGCACGAGCCCCACGCGCTCGGAGTCCGTCCTTCTTCTCCGCCGCTTCGCGACGGCCTCGTCTCCGTCTCGGACTCCGTCTCCGTCTCGGACTCCGTCTCGGACTCCGTCTCGGTCTCGGACTCCGGAATCTGTCGTTCCAAACGCCGTCTGGCCCCGTCACTTCCCCCCGAAAGCCAACGCCATGCGCCTCCTCCTCGGCACCCGCGCCCGCCTCGACGGCCGTCGTCCGACGACCGCCTTCGAGCTGCCCTCCCACCACCTCCTCACGCACGCCGTGGTCGTCGGCATGACGGGCAGCGGCAAGACCGGCCTCGTCACCGTCCTCGTCGAAGAAGCCCTCCGCGCCGGCATCCCTTCCATCGTCTTCGACATCAAAGGCGATCTCCCGAACCTCGCCCTCGCCTTCCCGGACTTCGATGCCGACTCCCACCGCCCGTGGATCGAGCCCGCCCCGAACGACGACGACGGCATCGCCGACGATCCGCTCGTCTCGGCCGCGATCACCCAGCGTCGCGACGGACTCGCGCAGCACGCGATCGGCGCGCCCGAGCTCGCCGACTACGCCGCGCGCACCTTCGTCCGCGTCATCACGCCGGGCAGCGAAGCGGGCGAGCCGCTCCATCTCCTTTCCGCGCTCGAGCGCCGCTCCTCGCGTTGGGATCACGACCTCGACGGCGCACGCGCCAACCTCTCCGCCGCGGTCTCGCTCGTCCTCCAGCTCATCGGTCGCACTGGCGATCCCGGCCGCAGCCGCGAGCACGCCTTCCTCAGCGTCCTCGCCGAAGCACGCTTGATCCGCGGCCAGCACGCCCCGCTCGAAGCGCTCCTTCCGGACCTCCTCGAGCCGCCGCTCGATCACGTCGGCGCGCTCGCGATCGACGACTTCCTCAGCCTCCGCGCGCGCAAAGAGCTCGCCGCCGATCTCAACACGCTGCTCACCTCGCCACGCTTCCTCGCCTGGCGTCGTGGCCCGAGCCTCGACGTCGACGCGTGGATGCGCCCCGTCGACGGCCGCACGCCCACCACCGTGATCAGCGTCGCCCACCTCGACGACGAAGAACGCGCTCTCGTCCTCGGCGTGATCCTCGAAGAGGTCCTCACCTGGGTCCGCAGCCTCCCCGGCACCAGCCGCCTCAAGGGCCTCGTCGTCTTCGACGAGCTCTACGGTTTCTTGCCGCCGCACCCCGCGAGCCCGCCCACCAAGCGCCCGCTCGTCGCGCTCATGAAGCAGGCCCGCGCCTACGGCATCGGCTGCGTCCTCGCGACCCAGAACCCCATGGACCTCGACTACCGCGCCCTCTCCAACGCCGGCACCTGGTGCATCGGCCGCCTCCAGACCGACGCCGACCGCGCGCGCGTCCTCGAAGGCCTCGGTGAGGACAAGAAGAAGAGCAAGCTCGGCGCCCTCGTCAAGCAGCTCGGAAACCGCTGGTTCGTGGTGCGAGACGCCAAGACCAGCGAGCTCTCCATGCTCCGCCCGAGGTGGGCGATGAGCTATTTGAAGGGCCCGCTGACGCCGATCGAAATCCGAAAGATTCGAGAGGAGCGCGAAGCGGCTCCGAGCGCGTGAGCGGTGAGTCGGTGGCCGAGGCCGAGACCGAAACCGAGACCGAAACCGAGACCGCCAAGTCGGCTGGCGCCGCTGCGACCAACCGCTTCCAGCCCAACCACGCACTTCACGCCCCGAGCTGCCGAGCAGCCCGTCATGCCGACGCCGCACGACTCGCTCTTCCGGAACGTGTTCTCGGATCCCGCGAACGCCGAGGCGATGTTTCGCGGCCTCCTCGGCGAGGCTGCGGCGGCGCAGGTCGACTGGTCGTCGCTGATGCTGCGCCCGGGCACTTTCGTCGACGAAGACCTCGCGAAACGCGAGAGTGACATCCTCTTCTCGGCGGAGCTCGCCGGTCATCCGGCGCTGCTCTACCTCCTCTTCGAGCACCAGAGCACGCGGGATCGCTGGATGCCGCTCCGCCTCTTGCGATACGCGACTCGCATCTGGGACGGCGCCGCGCGCGAGCGACCACGCCCCAAGCATCTTCCCGTCGTCATCCCCTGCGTGCTCCACCACTCGGACCGCGGCTGGCGTAACGCGGTCGACCTTCAAGAGCTCTTCGACGTCCCCACGCCGTACCCGAGCTCCAGTGGCGTCGTCGACTACGTCCCGCGCTGGCGTGTGGCCCTCTACGACGTCTCGCACATCTCCAACGACGAGCTCCGCTCACGCTTTCAATCGGCCTACGTCCGCATGGTCCTCGCGAGCTTGCGCGACTCCCGCCGCCTCCCCCGCCCAGACGTCGACCGTGAAGCGCTCGAGGCCTGGCTCCGGCACGTCCAAGACTGGCTCGGCCCACTCCTCGCCGACGCCTATTCGGCGGAGGCCACCTACATCGTCATGCGCTACCTTTTCCAAGTCGTCGGCGGTGGCACCGTCTTCTACGAATCCGTGAGGCACGTCATGGGAACCGAATCCGAACAGAAGTTCCGCTCGCTCTGGGACGAAGCCATCGACGAAGGGCTCGCCAAAGGACGCGTGGAGGGACGCGTGGAGGGACGCGTGGAGGGCACCCTGCTCGGACGCCGGTCCACACTCGGGAAGCTGATCCAGCTCCGCTTCGGCCCCCTCACTCCCGCCGCCCAGGCCCGCCTCGAGGCCGCCGACGAGGCAACCCTCGATCGCTGGACCGAACGCATCCTCACGGCTTCGAGCCTCGACGAGCTCTTCGCATAGAGACGGTGCGGTCGGTCGGAGCGTCGGCATCGCGAGCCCATCGCTTGAAGTCCGAATCGCGAAGCGGTACGGCGCAGGCATGCGTGTGCTCGTCACTGGTGCGGCCGGGTTCATCGGGATGCATGTCGCAGAGCGTCTGTTGGCTCGCGGCGACGACGTGGTCGGACTCGACGATCTCAACGACTACTACGACCCCAAGCTCAAGGAAGCGCGACTCGCGCGTCTGATGGCCAGCACGCGGTTCCGCGTCGTGCGCGGTGCCCTCGAGGACCAGCGCGCGATCGACGAGGCGTTTGCCGACCGACCTGAGCGCGTCGTCCACCTCGCCGCGCAAGCCGGCGTCCGCTACTCGTTGAAGAACCCGAAGGCCTACGTCGACTCCAACATCGTCGGCTTCCTGGCCATCCTCGAAAAGTGTCGCCACCAAGCCGTGGACCACCTCGTCTACGCCTCGTCGAGCTCGGTGTACGGCGGGAACGCGAAACAGCCCTTCGCGGTGCGGGACAACGTGGATCACCCGCTCAGCCTCTACGCCGCCACCAAGAAGGCGAACGAGCTGATGGCGCACACCTACAGCCATCTCTATGCGATTCCGACCACGGGCCTGCGCTTCTTCACCGTCTACGGCCCGTGGTACCGCCCGGACATGGCTCTCTTTCTCTTCACGAAGGCCATCCTCGAAGGGCGCCCGATCCAGGTCTTCAACCACGGCCGCATGAAGCGCGACTTCACGTACGTCGACGACATCGTCGAAGGCGTCGTGCGGGTCCTCGACCGAGCCCCCGTCCCCGACCCCACGTGGACAGGCGACCATCCCGCGACCAGCCACGCGCCCTACCGCCTCTACAACATCGGCAACAACCAGCCCGCCGAGCTCCTCCACGTCATCGAGACCCTCGAGTCTGCGCTCGGTGTCGAGGCCCAGAAGGAGTACCTCCCGATGCAGGCCGGCGACGTCCCCTCCACCTTCGCCGACGTCGACGACCTCGTCCGAGACGTCGGCTTCAAGCCATCCACCTCGCTCGAGACGGGCATCCGCCGGTTCGTGGACTGGTACCGCGACTACTACCGAACGTGACGCACCGCTCGCTTGTGCCCCCGCCCGCGGGACGGTACGAAGTCGAACGCTCGGAGGGGGCGCTGCAACGAAGCCACCTCGGGTCACGGAGACTTCGATGAAGCTTTGCATGGTCGGAACCGGATACGTCGGCCTCGTCAGCGGCGCGTGCTTCGCCGAGACGGGCCAGACGGTCGTCTGCGCCGACATCGACCCCAAGAAGATCCAGGTCCTCAACGAGGGCGGTATCCCCATCTTCGAGCCGGGCCTCGACGCCATCGTCGACCGCAACGTCGAGCAGGGGCGCCTCTCCTTCACGAGCGACGTGCCGGCCGCGATCCGCGAGGCCACCGCAGTGTTCTGCGCGGTTGGCACCCCGCCCCGCGCGGACGGCGGCGCGGACCTCTCGGCGGTCGATGCGGTCGCCAAGACCGTGGCCGAGAACTGCCAGCGCGAGATGGTGCTCGTCCTCAAGAGCACCGTGCCCGTCGGCACCAACGCCCGCGTCCGCCGCATCGTCAAGGACGCGCCCTTCCCCATCCACGTCGTCTCGAACCCCGAGTTCCTCAAGGAGGGCGACGCGGTCGGCGACTTCCTCCGCCCCGACCGCATCGTGGTCGGCTGCGACGCCGACGACGCGTTCGCCAAGCAGATCATGTCGCGCCTCTACCACCCGGTGAGCCTCGACAAGGACCGCATCGTCTGGATGGACCCCGCGAGCGCGGAGCTCACCAAGTACGTGAGCAACACGATGCTCGCGATGCGCATCTCCTTCATGAACGAGATCGCGCTCCTCTGCGAGCGCGTCGGCGCGGACATCCACGCGGTGCGTTTCGGCGTCGGCAGCGACGACCGCATCGGGCCGAAGTTCCTCTACGCAGGCCCCGGCTACGGCGGGAGCTGCTTCCCCAAGGACGTCAAAGCGCTCGTCCACAC
>CALJLK010000356.1 GCA_937982655.1 uncultured Sandaracinus sp. | reverse complement strand
CTGTATTGGAGTCGCCGACCATGTCCGCGCACGATTCGGTGGACGTCGCGCCACCGCTTGGGGTCACGGACGTCGTAGCACACCAGGCGCCAGCGCTTGTCCGCATGACTCATCAGCGGATCCTCAGCTTCGCGAAGAGCCCCGCCTCATCAGACCACTCCTTTTCCAGGAGCCGAACTTCCAGCTCCACGATCCGGCCGTAGCTGAGGCTGTAGCCCACCACGTCGTGCCGCCACGTCTCGTGACGGCGTCGTTCCAGCAGTTCGATGAGCTTCGCGCGCCCGGTGTCCGACAAGCTGACGCGCCCCTCGATGTCATCGAAGTCAGCCGACGCATCGAAGGTTCGACGATTGAGTGCAGCGAGGAGTGGCAGGTCCACCATCGGGACTCGAAAGAGCTCCATCACGTCCAGCGCGAGCGGATGCGCGGAGCTTCGGAGCGCGTGAAAGAAACCGATTGAAGGGTGCAGGCCGACCGCGAGGATCGCGCTCAGGACCTCCCGGTACAGCGTCCCGTAACCGTAGTTGAGCAATGCGCTGAAGCGGTCACGCGCCGGCTGCCGTGATCGCGACGATGGCTTCAGACGCTCGTCGAGCTCCTTGACGGTGAGCGATGGAAGGGCACGGAAGTATGCTGCGGCGCCAGCTCCTTCGTGGCCGCGCAGGCTCGAAAGGTCGTCGGCGCCGTCCGCCTGACGCAACGCGAGCCGAAGTCCCTCCAGCGATGTCTGAACGTCCCGACGTCGATCGTTTCCGCGGGAGGCGCGCAGCACGAAACGAATTTGTGCGGAGAGCTTCGCGATCACGAGGCGGCGCGCCAGAGAGAGGCGAAACCCTTCCTCTCGAAGCGCCTCGAATTGCCGAAGATGTCGTTGTCCCGACGGCGCGGGCGGGGCGGTCGCCGCGACCAGTCCCCCGGACTTCGTCATCCACGTCACCTGTACGTCTCGGTCGGCACACAAGCGGAGCGCCTGCGTGGAGAGCTGCGCGAGCCCGTGGATCACCACCGACTCCACCTCCGCGATCGGCACCTTCTGCGGATCACCTTCTCGGGGTCGCACGACCAGCATGCGCCCCTCGCGTCCCACCTTCGCGCCATCGCTCGTCACGTGAAGAGCCATGCCGCCGGGATGCGGAGGTAGCAGCCGGAGCGGCCGGAACTTCGGGTCGGCGGCGAGCCGCGCTTCTTTCGGCAGACAAACCCGCGCGAGGCTGCACCGCTCGCAACGCTGTTCATGCTCCGTGACGGGTGGGCGCTGCACGCTGACGCCGAGCGCACGGGCCCGCGCGACCGCGCGACCGCAGTACGGACGCGCTCTCGAAGACCGTCGTCGATCGGGATCCGAACCGTGACGTTGTCGGCGTGGTACCGGACTCTGCCTTCCTCGAGCCTCTGGCCCAGCGCGTCTTCGACGAGCATCGCGTACGCTCCGACCTGCACGCGATCGGATTCCCATGCCTCCCGTTTCGGCGCCGAGCGACCCCGCTTGTGCTCGTAGACGACGAGCACCCCGTCACGTCGACGAAGCACGTCTACGGTGCCGCGCATCCCGAGCTCGTCGCTCTCGAACGTCATGCGCCGCAACTGTCCTTCGTCGGTCTCCGTCACCTCCTCGTGCAGCCGTCGGCCCGCGAAGACGCTCGCGTCGGCCACCCGGATGCGCTCGACCTCTTCGAGGTAGAAGAGACGCTCGCAGTAGACGAGCGCATGGAGTCCGGCGACGGAGACGAGCGGCTCGTTCACGGCGCGACCGTCGACGGACCGACGTGCACCGCGTCCGTCGCCGCGAGCCGATCCACACACAACGCGAACAGCGCGCTCCGCGTCCGCGAGCGATCGGCGAAGTCGACCCACGTGGTCAGCGTGAGGTCGCCGCGGTCGCTCGGGCGCAGCACGGTGATGTCAGTCGGTGAGGCGGCGACGCGCGCGATCACGTCGACCATGAACGCGCTCTCGCCGAGGCTGACGACGCCGTGGCGCGCGACCGTGGTCGGATCGCGCAGCGCGGACTCGAGCATCTCCCCGAGATCGCGCTCCGCGGCTCCGATCTCCAGCCCGACGTAGAGCTCGCAGTCGGTCAGCAGCTCTTGGTACTCGGGTCGGAACTGCGGCTCCGCTTTGCCTCCCGCCGCCTTCGGGTCGCGGCGCATCTTGCGCAGGATCGTGGAGCGCTCACCGGTCCGTCCTCCGAGCGCGAGTCGCGTCCCGAAGAAGGGCGAGGCGTCGTTCGCTTCGACCCCAAGCACGGAGAGCAGGCACCCGAAGACGGTGGACGGTGGCGGGAGCTCGTACGTCTGCTGGTACTCGCGCGCGTCGTACGGACGAAACCCCGCGACCGGGACGTCGAGGCGAAAGAACCTCATGACTTCGACTCGAGCCGGCCGCCGACGTCGGCGAACGCGCTCTTCACGCCCTCGTGGTACGTCGCGCCGAGGTCCCGGATTCGCGCCGCGAGGTGCCGAAGCGGCGCGCCGCCGAGGACCACCTCGGTCGGATCGAGGTCCTTCGACTCCAGCCCGCGGAGCACCTTGTCGACGGAGACCACACCGTCGTCGGCCTCGTCGAAGCAATACATGAGCCTCGGCACCGGATCGGGGGTCCACCGCAGCACCACCGCGTCCGGAGCGAACTCGTAGAGGTACCGGCCGTGGTTGCCTGCGACTCGATGCACGGACGCGATCGCGTCGAGCACGCGCCGTGCGCGCGTGCGGTCGTGCAGCGAGTCGGGCGTCAGACCGAAGACGTACTGGTAGCGAGTGCAGTGCACCTCGACCGAGTACGGGGCCGGTTTGCCGTCCTTCTTTGCCGGGTGCGCTCCCGGGCTCGCCACGTTGAACATCACGTCGCCGGTCCAAGGCCGGGTGGAGATGGCGCGCGACAGCTCGAGACGCCCCCGTCGCTTCACGGTGTCCTTCTTGGGGTCCATGTATCCGAGCACGTCGTCGTCGAGGTGGTCTTTCCACTTCTTGAACGAGGCGTCCGCCCAGGTTGCGACTCCATCACCGTCGATGTTCCGGTTGACCTTCTCGCCGACGGCGGTCCAGTGCTCGCGAAGTGCGAAGCGAATGGCCTCCGCGCTGACCGTGGTGAAGGTCTCCCCTCGTCGCAGGAGCTTCTGCAGCGTGGAGACGTTGCCCGCGTTCTCGCCACGGTTGTTCGAGGCCACGCCCTCCGGCGTGAGCACGGCTCCGAAAAGATGTTGTGTCATTCCACTCCCTCGTCGTTCTTCGCGTCGTCGTGCGCTGCGTCCATGTCGTCCATGTCGTCGTCTGCTTCGATCTCGTCGGCCTCCGAGGTCCGTGTGCTCGCGTAAGTCGCCAACGAGAAGAGCGCGAGGTCCCTCGCGCGGCGCCACTCTTCGGGGTGATCGATGAAGCGCCAGATCGCGTCGGCGTGCTGTTGGAGCGACGAAGTTCGTCCGGCTTCGGCGAAGAGCTCGGCCAGCACGCCCCGCACGTGGTGCGAAGTCTGAGCCTTCGTGAGGTCGCGGCGGATCTTTTCCGTGCGATCAGCGAGGCGCTCCCGCACGTCGCGCGAACCTCGCTTGGCTTGGTCCACCTCGCGTCCGTACAGACGCCTCAAGGTCTCGTGGAACGTCGCGCGGAAGATCACGTCGATCCCCGTCGCGCCGTCGACTCCCAACTGTTCGAGATCGGCCATCAGTTCGCTCAGCTCCTTCCGGTAGCGACGAATCCAGCGGAACCACACACGCTGCGCGGATTCTCCCTGTTTGCGGTTCTTCTCCACGTCTTCGCGCTGCTCCCTCGGAACGTCGAAGAGCCCGCGGTACCAGTACGCGCGATCCACGAGGTTCTCGGCGAGCAACGCACGAGGCGAAGGCACCTTCACGAACACCCCGCTTCCATCCTTGCGAGGGACGACCGCATTGGCGAGGTGAGCGTCGAGCCTCTCAAACGCGCGCAGAGACACTTCGTCGGGCCGGAGCACCAACGCACGGTTGCGGACGCGTTGTTTCGTGTTCCACGCCACACCGCCGACGCGCAGCACCACGCACGTGCCCGAGGTGGCGCCCTCCTGGCGAAGCACGTTCAAGGCCCGCGCACGAAGCGCGGTGAGTACGCGAAGCCCGGCGTCAGAGGCGGACGCGACCTCGCTGGCCCGTGGGTCGAAGCGCAAGTCCTGCCGAAGCATCGCGAAGAGCTCGAGGTCACGCACGTCGGGTGCGACGACGACCCAATCGGAGCCGTGGACGCGGAAATAGAAGCACGCGGTCGGCGCGAACATCAGCGGGATCGCTTCGTGAACCGAGCCCTGCCAGGACTTCTCACCCGCGTGGCGCGATGTCGCGCCGGGACGGAGATAGGAGCTGAACAGGACCTCGCCGTCGATCAACTTCTTGCGTTTGAAGAGGTCGCTCGCGAAGCCCTTCACATAGGCGACTCCGCCCGTCGGCTCCACGAAGCGGACGGCGACGACTCGCTCTTCATCGAGGCGTACCTCGGTGGTGACGGGCTTGGTCTTCGGTTGCACTCGAGGGTGCTGGAGGAAGGTGCTGAGAACCCCCGAGTGCTCGGCGAGCCGTGCCACGAAGTCGTCCTTCGAGCTCGCGTGAACGGCTGGGAAGTAGAAGATCCCGAGTCCGCCCGCGGTCGCGTTCCTGGTCTGCCAGGCGTACTCCACGAGTGGCGTCAACGCGTCTTGGTCGGTGACGTCGTCGTCCCACGCCAACGTGATCGTGCGAGGGTCGACCTTCGCGCGCAGCGGCCCGAACGAGTGCCCTTCTTCTTCGGCCGCCAAGATCACGCCCGCCATCGCTCCGAGCCCGACGCGGCCTAGGACGTCGAGATCCGGATCACCGAGCGTCCACGTCAGTTGGCCCATGACGCTCCCTCCTCCTGCGAGTACGTCAGCTCGCCGTCGGGTACGACCAGAGCGCCGTGCAACCGAACCCACGAGGGCACCGGACCTCGTCGCGGAGTCATCGAGATGGCGTTCTCGATCACCTCCGCACGGTTCCGGCGCGCAAGGTCCTGCGCGCGCACCACTGTCCAGGAGACCGACACGTCGCGAAGTGGCTGCGAGGTCGTCGTGAACGACTGCGAGTGGAACGCGACCTCGCGCGTCTCGACGCGCTCGGTGACTCGCTCCAGCACCTCTGCAAGATCACGCTGGCTCACTTCCGTGGGGAGCTGATTGGACAGCTCCCGCGCGGCCGCGAGCTGCGCAGCGTCGTAGGGAAGCTCGCCCTCGGGCAGATACCAGAGGCAAGGCTTAGTGCAGGAGGGGATGGCGGGATGACGGTTGAGTCGTCCGAGTCGTTGCACGAGCGAGGGGAAGGGGGCGAGCTCGGTGACGAGTCGGTCCGCGCTGATGTCCAACGACATCTCGCAGACCTGGGTCGCCACGACGACGAATCCGTTCGCGGTCCGAAACGCGCGAAGCACTTCCCCCTGCCGCTGGACGCGATCGCGGTACCGAAAACGGCTGTGGTAGAGGCACGTACGTTCGACGCCGAGTTGCTCACGCACCGCGCGGTAGGCGACTTGGGCGCGAGCCACGGTGTTCACGACCCAGAGCACGTTCTCTCCACTCGCCACCGCCGCAACCACAGCCTCGAGCGCGGAGACAGGCTCGGTCTGCTCGATCCGATACCGAGGAGCGGACTCGATCGCAGCGTCGCCGCGGATCGGCTCGAGAGCCTCACCGGTGGCTTCGCGGATTGCGGCCAGGCGTGCAGGGCTGAGGCTCGCCGTCATGACGAGCGTGGGCGCACGGACCGTGCGGAGAAACTCGAGCAACGCACCGAAGAGCTGCGCGTCGTAGCTGTGGACTTCGTCGAAGACGAACGCGCATCGCGTGAACAGGGGAAGCGACGCGAGCGCGCTGCGCCAGTTGGTCATCAGGCCGAGGACGGTGTCGACGGTGCATGCGACGACGCTCGCCGCCCAGCGATCGAGCACGTCGGGCGCCCAAAGCTCCATCGCCGCGTCGGGATCGTCGTCCGGCGACGACTCGAAGGCTTCGACGTCCACTCGCGCGCGACCGTGGAGGAGGCGACGCTCCAGATCCGTTTGCGCGAGGAGGTAGTCGGTGAAGCCTGCGGTGGAGGTGCCCGTCGTCGGGTAGCAGAACGCCAATCGGCGTCCGGCCGCACGATCGCGTGCCCACAAGTAGGCCGCCAGAGTCTTCCCGTTCCCGCACCCCGCGGTCACGACGGTCACATGTGTCGTGCTGTCCGCTACCGCCTGCTGAAATGGGCGGGCCGGCTGCCCCGCCAATCGATCGGCGACCACTCGGTCGAGATCTTCGGAGGCCAGGCCGTGTCCCAAGAGCTCTTGCACCCAGGTCTCGACCGCGTCCTCGCGTCGGTGAGCCGATCCGACGATGTCCGCCGCGATGACGAGCGCCTTCCCGAGCGGAAGCACGTTGGTGCGCGCGCGGCGACGGTAGGAGGCCTGCGCGCGCGCTCGGTATGTACCCACGAGCTCCGCTCCCTCGCCCGGCGTGAGTGACATCTTCGGCGGCGTGGGGAGCTGTTCGAGACCGAGAATCTCACCGGCCCGCCGCCAGACGGGGAGCAGGTCGGCGGAGTCGAGCAACAACACCTCATCGCGCGAGGATCGCGGCTCGGTCATCGTTCCGTCGGCGCGAAGGTGATGGCCAGCGATCATCATCGCGACGAGCGCGAGCTCCACGTCGTCGAGCGCTGCGCGCAACCAGGTCCCGAGCAACTCCGGGGCGACGGTTGCTCCGGCGGAGAGCAACTCGTGCCGCCACGGATGTTTGCCTGGTTGATCCGAGGTGACCGTGGCCTGAAAGCTGGTGGAAGCCTTGCCGACGTCGTGGAGCAGCGCGGCCAAAGGGACGAGTCGCTGGAGCTTCTCGGACTCGAAGGCGTCCAGACCAAAGCTCTCGACGAGGCTCGGAAGCAAAGCCTCGATCAACGCGTGCGCGGCACGCTCGACCCGCAGCGAGTGCCCCACGAGGGTCAGCGCGTCCGGCGGAAAGCGTGGGTCTCGTGACTTCGCGAGGAGAGCGGTCACGTTCGCTTGCCCCTCGTCGGTCGGAAGATCCCGCAGCCCATCGCGCGCTTCCCACCGAGCCCGTTCGCTTGAAGCGTCACGGAGTCCGCGTCGGATAGATCGGACACGCGGACGCTGAATCCGATGACGCGCTTACCCTTCACGCTCAGTCCACGACGGCCTTCGAGGGAGAGCGACCCTCGAACTCCGAGACGTTCCATCTGGCGCGCCAGTTCCTGTCGGTAGCGCTCCGCGAACAGCTCCCTGCTGATGGCTCCATCGTCCGACTTCGGGACATCGGTGAGCTTCACGACGACCAAGCGAGCGTCGAGCGATGGGGCCCCGACGAGGGGATGCACGGACGGCGCACCGAGCGTCAGAAACGCGTCGTCCACGCGTGGCCGAGTGCCCGCGAGGGGAAGGACCGTCGGGATCTTCTCCGCTGGAAGTCGAAGTCGAAGCTCTCCGCGCGGACCGAGCCGAAGTCGATCGGGATGCTGTCGTCGTCCCGAGATCGGATGAACCCCCAACCACGCGACGGCATGAATCTCGGGAACGAGGTTGGAGAGCGCCGCATACAGCGGATATCCGTGGTCGACGGGGACCGACGTGCCGCGAACTGGGAAGGCGAGATCGATGGTCGTCATGGTCAGGACGGTGCTCTCGTCGGGGACATCGGGCTTGACCCGTGGACGCCCACGAGACGGCAACTCTGACACAGCCCCCTGACACTCCTCGTTCTCGCCTGGCACCGTCAGCGGAATCAACCGTTTTCGACGAAATCGTCTACCTCAATTGAGGTAGCTGGGACCACCCGCACGGAGGACGGCGAGCATGCGCGATGACAGTCCAACGAAGTCGAGACGCGCTGGAGCTGCGCATGGAACCACTCTCGCGATGCTTGAAGCCTCGCGGCCTCCGGCGGCGAC
>CALJLK010000355.1 GCA_937982655.1 uncultured Sandaracinus sp. | reverse complement strand
CCGTTGAAGGACTCGAAGAGTTCTTCAACGGGCTGGTGCGCCGCGGCGGGAACTTTCGCGCTCGCCGACGCGTCCTCTCCGCCGTGCATCGACCTGCCCAGCGAACGCGCGCCCCGGAGTATCCTCGCGCCACGATGCGGGCGTCAGCTCTCGTGCTTCTCGTTCTCTTCGCGTGCGTGCTCGTGGGGTGTGGTGGCGACGAGCCGACCCCCGAGCCGATCGTGCCTCCGCCGCCGGACGTCGAGACGATCCTCGCGCGTCACCGCGTGACCTGGGACGACGCGGAGCGCACGCGCGCGCTCACGGATGGACGGGCCGCGCTCGAGCGGCACGAGTGCAACCGCTGCCACACGATCGGCGCCGAAGGCGAAGCCGAGCACGTGCCGCCGGCCGGGCGCTCCGATCACTGCACGAGCTGCCATCAATGGCTGAAGGCGATGGGGCCCGGCAATCGGCACTTCGATCTCTTGTCCTCGCGCTACGGCGAAGAGGTCATCCGCCGCTACCAGAACAACATCGATCACTACCAAGAGGCGCCGGATCTCACGCAGATCGCGCGGCGCCTGGAGCCCGGGTGGATCGACACCTTCCTGGAGCAGCCGACGGATCTTCGCCCCGCGATGGAGGAGACGATGCCGCGTCTGCGGCTCGGGGAGGACGATCGTCGCGCCATCGTGCGCTTCTTCGCGGCCGCCGCTTCGGTCGCCGATCCCTACACGACCGAGCGTGCGTCCGCTCCGGCGCGCCCCGCCGACGAACGCCTCGCGCGTGGTCGCGAGCTCTTCCTCACCCGCGGCTGCGTGGCCTGCCACACCTTCGGCAACCTCGACACCGGCAAGACCGCCGAGGATCTGCGCGCGGCTGGGTTGCCTGCGCGCCTCGCGCCGAACCTCCGCTTCACGCGCGAGCGCATGGCGCGCGATCTCGTGGTCGCATGGATCGAGGATCCCGCCGCGCTGCGCCCTGGCACCTCGATGCCGGATCTGCAGCTCACGCACGACGAGGCGGAGCTCGTGGCGGACTTCCTGCTGCACGCCGAAGCGCCGCTCGCGCCGATGCCGCCGGAGCCTTCGCTGACGCCGCCCCCCGCCGCGACGCGTGAGGTCGGCTGGGAAGAGGTGAAGGATCGTGTGCTCGGTCGCATCTGCGTGCACTGCCACATGAACGATCACGAGCGCGATCTCGGACCCGGCAACGAGGGTGGCTTCGGGTGGCCGGGCACGCGCCTCGCGATGCGCACGTATGAAATGCTCGTGCGCGGCGCGGTCGATCCGGTGACCGGCGAGCGCTACTCGGTGCTCGTGCCGCGCGAAGGCGAGACGGAGTCGCCGCTGGTGCTCGCGATGATGACGCGTCGCCGCGAGGAGCGACGCGATCGTCAGGAGCCCTTCGCCGATCACGCACGCCCCGACTACCCCGAGGTCTCGCGCTCGCACCTGCTCGGCATGCCGATGGGCCTGCCTTCGATCCCCGACGACGAGATCGCGATCGTGCGCGCGTGGATCGCGCAGGGCTGTCCGGGTCCGACCGAGGTGACCGGAATGCCCGGCATCACCGACGGATTCCTCGTGCCGGACGGACCGATCGTGCAGAACCGCGGCTGCGAGCGCCGTGATCCTGCGACCGAGCGACCCGCGTGGTCGACGCAGCCGCCGCCGGAGTGGGACCGCCCGCGCGAGACACCGACGACGACACCGACACCGACACCGACACCGACACCGACGGCGTCACCGTCACCGACGACGTCACCGACACCGACGACGACACCGTCACCGACTGCTCCGTCGACACCGCCATCGTCGATGTCGACGCCGACGCCTTCCATGCGTCCGAGCGCGCCTTGACCCTCTCTCGCCCGAGTGCGCCTTGACCCCTCCTCGCCCGAGCCTCGAGCCCACGCCGGGCCTCCGCGAGCGCACGCTGCGTTGGCTCGACGTCCCCGACGGAACGGGCGCGAAAGCCGCGCGCCTGGTCGGCCTCGTCTTCCTGCTCAACGTCGGCCTCGCCTTCCTCAAGACCGCGCAGAGCGGCCTCTTCCTCGAAGCCTTCGAGCGCTCCGCGATCCCTTGGGCCTTCGCGGTCAGCGCCGTCGTGCTCGCCCTCGCGAGCTCCCTCTGCGTGAGTCTCGCCCCGCGTCTCGGCCCGGCGCGCCTCGCCTCCGCGAGCCTCGCGGTCTCCATCGCCGCGCTGCTCTCGCTGCGCCTCGTCCTCTTCGTCCACGACGTCCCCGCCACGCACTTCCTCACCTACGTGATCGTCGAGACGGTCAGCGGCGTGCTCGTCGTGCAGCTCTGGGCGGTGGTCGCGATCGGCTGCGACGCCCGCACCGCGCGCCGCTTGCTGCCGCTCGTCGGTCTCGGCGGGGGGCTCGCGTGGACGATCGCCGGCTTCCTCACGGGACCCCTCGGGCACGCGCTCGGCGCCGAAGCGCTGCTGCTCCTCGCGCCCGTCGTGCTCGTCGCCGCCTTCGCGGTGCTCCGCGCGATCGTCCACCGCGACCTCGACGCCCGCGCGCGCCGCGGTCGCCGCGTCGGTCTGCTCGCGAGCTGGCGCGACGGCTTCGAGTTCGTGCTCCGCGATCCGCTGATGCGCCTCGTCGCGCTCCTCGCGGTGCTCGGGCTCCTCAACGAACAGCTCCTCGACTTCGCGCTCATGGCCACCGCGCAGAAGTCTTTCGACACCGCGGAGTCGCTCTCCGCGTTCTTCGGTCACTACTACGCGATCACCAGTTTCGTCGGGCTCTTCCTCTTGGCCGGCGCCTCCGGTCGTGTGCTCGCCGCGCTCGGCGTCACGCGCTCGCTCCTCGTCGCGCCGCTCGTGATCCTCTTCGCCGCGCTCTTCGCGACGATCGTCCCCGGCCTCGTCGCGGTCGTCGTGCTCCGCGGTGTCGGGCGCATCCTCAAGCAGTCGATCTGGTCGTCCGCGAACGAGCAGCTCCAGACCCCGCTGCCCAGCGTGCGTCGCTCGCAAGCCCGCGCCGCCGTGCGCGGTGTGCTCGCTCCCGCCGGCTACGCGCTTTCGGCGCTCGCGCTCGCTGCGCTGCCCGCCGATCTCGACGTGCGTTGGCTCGCCGCGCTCGTGTTGATCTCCGCCCTCGCGATGGCGCTCGCGGTCGCCCTGCGCGCCCACCGCGTCTACCGCCGCGCGTTGCTCCGCGCGATCGACGAGCGCCGCGTGCTCCTCGGCCCCGGTCGCGCGCCCTCGGCCGCGAGCCTCGACGCCGACGCCGTGCACGCGCTCGGCGAAGAGCTCGCGCGCGACGATCCCGATCGCGCCGCGCTCGCGGCCGAGGTGCTCGGGCTCTCCGCCGCGAAGACGGCGCCCCAAGCCCTGCGCGCGGGTCGCGAGCATCCGCATCCGGAGGTCCGTCGGGCCACATTGCGCGCGCACACGCGCCTCGCGGATCCGGAGCTCGACGCGCACCTCGTCGACGCGCTCGACGACGACGATCGAGACGTCCGCCGCGACGCGCTGCGCACCCTCCGCGCGCGTCCGCGCCTCGACGATTCCGCGCGCGACGCGCTCCGCCTCGCGAGCGCGCGCGACGACGACCCGATCTTCGCGACCACCGCGCGCATCGCGTTGCTCGAGCGCGAGCTGGACGGAGAAGCGCGCGGCGCGGCGTTGCGTCCCTTCCTCGCGGATGCTTCATCGCTCGCGCCCGCCCTCGACGCGCTCGATCTCGCGAGCGTCTCCGCGCGCGGCGTGCAGTCGGAGCTCGCGCGTCGCCTCGCCGACGCCGCGAACGATCCCGACGCCGCGCTCCTCGTCGCCGCGACCGCGATCCGTCTGCGCCTCGCGTCGTTGCTCCCCGACGTCGTTCGTCTGCTCAAGGATCCACGCACCGCGGCGCCAGCGGCGCGTCTGCTCGCGAGCCTCGGCGAAGAGGGCCTCGTCGGTCCGGCGCGCGCGGGCGCGGCGACGATGGACGCGAGCATGAGCCGCCTCGCGGGTCGGCTCGCGGAGCGCGCGGACGCGCCGGTCGCCGAAGCCCTCGTGCTCCGACTGCTCCAACACCCCGACGAAGACATCCGTCGTCACGCGGTCGAAGCGCTCGGCGCGAGCGTGGCGCGAGGCGCACGACCGCCGCTCGCGGCCGAGCTCGTCACGCCGCTCCTCGAACGCGAGCTCGAGCGCGCGTACCACCTCTACTCGATCCTCGCCGGCCTCGCGCACGACGACGGACACCCCGACTGGGAGGTCGACGACGAGTTCGCGTTCCTCGCGCACGAGGTCGAGCTGCGCATCGAACGCACCCGTCGCGACGTGCTCGCGTTGCTCGTGCTCACCGGTCAGCGCCGTCTCGTGGACGCGGTGGAGGTGGGCCGCCGACGTCCGACCGCGCAGCGCGACGCGCAGGTCGCGGAGTTGCTCGAGCTCGGTCTCCCACGCGAGCTCGCGCGCCGCGTGGTCCCGCTCTTCGAGCGCCTCTCGCTCCGCGAGCGCGTGGAGGCCGCGTCGCGCATGCGCCTGCTCGACGAGCGCGCGTTCGAGAGCCCGCTGGACGCGATCCTCGCGCTCGGAGATCCTCACCTCCGCCGCTGCGCGCGCCTCACCTACGGCGCGCGTTGGCCCCGCGAGCACGCCCGGTCCGCGGGGGCAGCCGCGGACGATCGCGACGACGCCATGGTCCCGCTCTACGAACGCCTCCGCTTCTTGCGCAGCGTGCCTCTGTTCCGCGAGCTCGGGAGCGACGACGTGCTCCAGCTCGCCGAACGCGTGGAGCAGCTCGAGCGCCGCCAGGGCGAGCTCGTGTTCGCCAAGGGCGATCCGGGCGAAGACCTCTACCTCGTCGTGCGTGGCCGCGTCGCGATCGTCGACGGCGACACCACGCTCACCGAGCTCGGCGAGCGTGAGCTCTTCGGCGAGCTCGCGGTCCTCGATCACCAGACCCGCAGCGCCGACGCGCTCTGCACCGCGGACACCGTGCTCCTGCGCCTGCGGGGCGCGGACGTCGACGAGCTCCTCGAGCGTCGCCCGAAGGCCATGCGGGAGATCGTTCGCGTGCTCGCGCGCCGCCTGCGCGAGAGCGGTCGTCGCCGCCCGGAGTGATCGCGAGCTCCTCGCGCTCGTTCGGCGCCTCGTTCGGCGCCTCGTTCGGCGCCTCGTTCGGCGCCTCGTTC
>CALJLK010000354.1 GCA_937982655.1 uncultured Sandaracinus sp. | reverse complement strand
TCGGCTCCATGGACTTCGTCCACTGCGCTTCGAACGATTCCACTTCGAACCGCTCCCTGCGTTCGCTGCGCGCCGTCTGTAGGGCGGCTTGCGAAATCGGCCGAGCTTCTCTTCAGGCCGGGAAGACCGGGGTCTCTCCCAGCCGGAATCCGAGCGGCACGGAAGCGCTCAGATGCAGAACAATCCCGAGCATCCCCCGAAGGGAGGCGGCGCGCACACACAGGCCACTCCGAAGCATTCGGCACCACCTCGGCAGGTGCAGGCCCCGTCCGTGCAACCGTCCGCGACGTCACCGTCGCAAGCGCGGCCGCAACTGCCACAGTTGTCGAAGCTGGATCGCGTGTTGATGCACACGCCGGAACAACAACTGTCGGTGCCGGCGCAGGTGCGCCCACACGCGCCGCAGTTGCCGACGCTCGACGACGTGTCGACGCACGTGCCGCCACAGCAGACCTGGGTGCCCGTGCACGCGGCACCCGCCCCACAGCGGCACGCGCCCGCCGCGCAGGTCTCGCCCGTTCGGCACGCCGGCTCGCAAGGCACGTCGTCCGTGCATCCGCCCGCCAAACACACGAGGCCCGCACCGCAGACGTTTCCGCAGGTTCCGCAGTTCGAAGCGTTGGTCTGAACGTCGACGCACGCGCCGCCGCAGCACGCCTGGCCGGCCATGCACGCGGGACCGGCTCCGCACTGGCAGGTGCGGGTCGCACCGTCGCAGGTCTCCCCTTCGCGGCACGCCGGCTCGCAGGGCGGCACCACGCACGCGCCCGCCTCGCAGACCTGTCCCGCTTCGCACGCGCGACCACACGCGCCACAGTTCGCAGCGTCGGCCTCCGTGTCGGTGCATCCGGCTTCGCAGCAGGTCTGCCCCTCGGCGCATTGCGGTCCGTCGCCGCAGCGGCACTGACCGGCCTGGCAGAGGAAGCCTCGTGTGCCGCACGAGCGCCCACACATCCCGCAGTTCCCCGGATCGGACGGGAGCACCGAGCAGAGGCCGCTACAGCAGCTCTGGCCGAGCTCGCACGGGTTGTCCGGCCCGCACTCCACGCGAACGCACTCGCCGTCGAGACACTGCTCGCCGGGCGGACACGAGATGCCGCACCCATTGCCGGCGTCGGGCGGCATCGCGGAGTCCGTCCCACCGTCGTTTCCGGGCGGACGACCACCGTCCTCACGCCCTCCGGCGCCGGACGCGCAACCGAAGACGAAGACGAAGAGCGACGAGACCAAGGCGAGACGCATGGAGGCTCCGCGAACGACCGCCAGGAGGCGGGACGAAGAAGGAAGGGCTCACCCCGCCGAGGCGGAGCACGAGGAAGGAAGCGAGGAGGTCTCGCCACCGAACGGAGACTCGTGGTCTTGGTGCGGCAGCGCGAACAATACGTCTTGGGAGCTCACCTGGTGAGCTCGTCGGCCGGTGGACTCGGGATGCGAGCCGCGGTCGACGTGGTCGGTGGGTCGGCGGCGTCAGCTGCCGACGTGGAAACACGAGAGTGCAACGAGCGTACGGATGCTAGCAGCGACCGCTTCCGCGCCGCGAGTGTCTGGCGACGCACGTTCGCGAGCGAAACGGGCGGCCGTCTGGACCGACTGACCGGTTTTCCGGAGTTTTCCGCCCGATTCGCTCCGCGGGCCCCGACCTGACATCTCGTTCCTGATTGCGATCCCGCACGCAGAAACCCCGTAGTTCCGAGGCCCCACCCGGCGCGGCGGTCCCCGAATGGGGTTTGACGGGCAAGAGTGAACCCAGATATACGTTTCGACCGAGCCGAAGCTTTCTCATGGCGACGCAACCCTCCGACGAGCTCTCTGCTGCCGCGACGCACGACATCGCGAACGCGCTCGTGACGGTGCTCGGCTGGGCACGGCTCGTCCGCGAAGGCGCGGTGTCCCCAGACGAGGCCATGGCCGCGATCGAGACGGCGGCGAAAACGGCCCATCGCACCGCGCTCGACGCGCTCGGCGATCCGCAAGAGACCGGCCCCACCGAGCTGTCGGCGTTGGCCGACGATCTGGTGCGACTGCTCGCCCCTCAAGCCCGCGAACGCGGCGTGAAGCTCTCCGCCACCGCCGACCGCGAGACGTGGGTCCGCTGCCCGCGCACCCAAGCCTTCCGCGTGGCGTGGAACCTCGTGCTCAACGCGATCCAGATCGTCCCGAGCGGCGGTCGGGTCAGCATCGAGGTCGTCGACAGCGGCTTCGTGGTCGCGGACGACGGCCCCGGCATGGACCGCGGCACCCAGCTCCGCGTCCTCGGCGAAGGCGGTCATTCCACCCGCCGCGACGGGCGCGGTATCGGCCTCGTCAGCGTGCGGCGTCTCCTCGCCGAGCACGGCGGAACGCTCCGCCTCGACACCGCGCCGGGCCGCGGCGCGCGCTTCCGCGTCGAGCTCCCCGAGGACGACGCCCCCGAGCCGAGCGCCGTGTCCGAGGCGCGCCCGCGCAGCGCCACCTCCCACGTCCACGCGCGCGCCGTCATCCTCCGCGTGCTCGTGGTCGACGACGACGACGGCGTCCGCGACCTCCTCGCCACCACGCTCCGCCTCCGCGGCCTCGACGTACACGCCGTCCGCGCGGCGAGCGACGTCGACCACCTCCACGAGCCCTTCGACGTCGCCCTCGTCGACCTCACCCTCGGCGACGTCTCTGGCCTCGACGTGGTCGCCACCCTCCGCGCCCGCGCGCTCGCCACCCGCGTCATCGCGATGTCCGGCCTCCCGCAGCTCCCCGAGACCGAGCCCGAGCACGCCCCCGACCGCTGGCTGCGCAAACCCTTCGACGCGACCCAGCTCTTCGACGTGCTGGGGTTGGATCTGGAACCGATCCTCGCGAACGGGTGAGCGGGCGCTCAACGCGACCTTCGCAACCCGGCCAAACGCGCGGCGGTCACTGGAATCGCATGCGCACGACGAAGACCTGACCCTGTTCGCCATCGGTCACCGACACGCGGCCGAGCGACAGCGAGCCATCTCCGAAGTAGAGGCCAGCTACTGCTGCTTCCGACCCAGTCAGCGCAGCGACGTCGGTGAAGCGCAATTGACTCCCCGGTCGTTCGGGCTGAAACACACGTCGGTAAAATTCGCCGAGCGAAGAGTCGCGCAACTCGACGAAGCCAGCGGAGTTGCTCCCCGACTGCCAGTGCCCAACGACGTACAGCGACTCCTCCTGCGCAAACGCGAGACCGGCAATCACACTCCCGGAAGCGAGGGTGATGCGGTCGCTCTCCAGGCCAGACGCCGCGTTCAACGAGGCGATGTGTGAGCTGGTGCTCGCACCAGTTCCTCGCGTGAACGCGACGAAGACCAGCCGTTCCCTTCCTGTCGCGTCCACCTCGACGCCGGCGGAAGGCTCGATGTCGACGAGCGTGGCCCCCGATCCGGCTTGCCACACCCACAGCGGCAGCCCATCCGTCGTGTAGGCACGGACCCGAGTCCCGTCGGACAGGTACACCACGTCGGAGCGACCGGCGACGGCGATGCGTCCGTCGAGTTGTGCGGCGAGTCCAACGTCCGGGGCCGCCGGCGCTTCGCTGAACGTCGTCGCCGGGATGACGTACGTCCCAGAAGACAGAATCATCGGTGAGCCGAACGTCGCGGTTCCCGGAATCGCACCCGCCGACGACACCAACGGAATCGGACGCGAGTACGTTCGTCGCTGGAGCCGATCCGAGCCGGCGGATGCGACGACGCTGCATTCACTGGCTCCGCAAACGGGTCGGCGCGTGGTGCTCACGTCGTCATCCACCGCCCATCGAGCGACGAGTGACGAGCTCAAGGAATGGATGATGGAGCTACCCGCCGCGAGGTCGACGCCGGGATCCATCAAGAGAACGTTCTGCGCATCATCGGCGGCGATTCGCGGAATTTGATCCGGATCTCGATCGGGACCGACCTCGTTGAATCCATAGGCCGAGCTGTCCTGGTACACATGGGAAACTGCGGGCGCGAAGACGCACGTGCTCGCCTCGCAGACGCGGTCGAAACCGCAGGGAGAACCACACGAGCCGCAGTGGGACCGATTCGTTCGAATGTCGGTTTCGCAGCCATTCGCGATCGCGCCGTCGCAGTTGCGAAAGCCCGTCGCGCACGACTGGATACTGCAAGCACCCGCGGTGCATGCGAGCGTGGCGTTCGAGGCGAGCCCGCAACTCGCGTTCGCGTCCGCACCATCGATCACCGTGTCGCAGGCGTTGTCGCGACCATCACAGACCTCGGCGGTGGGCCCGACGGCTCCGACGCAGCTCGCCCATGCACCGCTCACGCAGGTTTGGGTGCCGGCAACGCAGTCTCCTGTATCGACGTTGCCCGGGCAGGGGCGAGTCGTGCCGTTCGCGCATGCACAGCCTTCGTCGACGCTGCCGTCACAGTCTTCGTCGAGGGATCCCTCGCAGGCCTCCGTGCCGGGCACGTCTTCTCCCATACACTCGCCCCAGATACCCGCTGCGCAGACTTGGAGGCCTGCTTCACAGACCCCTTGGTCGGGACCGCACGCACGCTCTTCGTCGTTGATGCAGTCGCAGCTTTCGTCGACCTCGCCGTCGCAGTCTTCGTCGACCGATCCTTCGCAGACCTCGTCGGTCGGAGTGCATGACGGCCCCGTGTCCGAGCCCGCATCGACGCCGCCGTCGACTCCCGAGTCGAGGCCGCCGTCGGTCGTCACCCCAGCGTCGAGCCCCGCGTCGAACGGGTCGATCGGAACGGCCGCGTCGGGAAAGAGGCAGAGCCAACGTTCGTAGTCCACCTCGACGCCCGGCGGACAGACGCACGCACCGAGCGCCTCGTCGCGGATGAGCATTCCGCAGCTCACCTCGGTGGTTTCACAAGCCAACGCGAGCGGAAGCGCGGCGAGAACGAGAGCGAGAGCGAAGTTCTTCATGGCGGCAACCATCGGACGCGCCTCCGACGAGTTGCGCCCGGACGAAGAAAAAGCCGACGCGTGGGGACGCGCCGGCTCGTTCATGAAGGACGTCGGAGGGGAGCTCAAACGAAACTTCGTTCGTGCGTCCCCACCAGCGGCTGGTCGCTCAATCGCATTCGTCGCGGTTGCCGAGGCCCGTGTAGTTGTCCGTGAGCGTGTCGCGGTCGAACGCCGCGCCCGTCCACTGAACGGAGGGATCGAACGCGTCGGCTCCGTTGGTGTCGCCGACCGTCACCGAGCACGCGCGGCGAAGGACGAAGTCGACCGTGTTGAGACCACCACCACTCCAGCCCGTGCCGGGGTCCTCGCCGATTCGCCCGAACACGTCGACGGTCGTTCCTCCGCAGAAGAGCTCCCACGCGTCGTCGCCGTTGTGGTTGATGTCGCTCGACGTGAGGTCGCACGGCGCCCCGGCGGCAGCCGTTTCACCGTGACAAACCACGAAGGTCTCGCCAGCCGCGAGCTCACCTGCGAGGGGGAGCGTGAACCCTGGCGACGATGCGCCGTTCGTGTAGCGACGGACCGAGCAGATCGAGAGATCCACCGGGCCGCCACCTGCGTTGTAGAGCTCCAGTGCCTTCTGGTTGCCCGGCGCGCCTTCCAGGTACTCCGAGAAGAAGAGAGGCGGCACGGACACGATCGTGATGGGAGCCATCGCGGTGTACGCGCCATACGTCGCGGTGAGCAGTCCGGTGCCCTCCGATGCGCTCGCGTCGTATGTCGCGGTCGCGGTGAGCTCACCTGCGGGCACGACGATGCTCGCCGGTCCCGTCAGCAAGCCTGCTGGCGCGATCGCAATCGTGACGGTGCCGCCACCTGCGGGGGCCGGCGCCGGGAGCACGACCGTGACGGTCAGAGAACCGCTCGGAAGCGTCGCGAGGCTGCCCGGGCTCAGGCGAAGCGCGTCGATGCCGACGTCGAGTGCGTCGCGCGGCTCGATGCTCGTGACGCCATCCGCCGTCGTGAGCGGACCCTGGACGTAGGTCAGGGCTGCCCCCGCGCTGAGCGGGGGCGACACCGCGTAGCTGGCGCCGCTCACGTTGAGGTTGGAGTTCACGACGAAGTTGGAGCCGGACGCCGAGGCGACGGTCACCGACTCCACGCGGACCAACATGCTCTCGTAGTTCTCGGCCTGCGCGCCGCCCATGGCGACGTCGGCCGGCGGTACGACGATGGGTGCGGGCACGGTGCCCATTCCGGTCACCGTCGTGGTGGGCGAGCTGAGCTGGGCCCAGCCGCGGAAGTCACCCGCGGTGCCTTCGACGGTCACCAGGTTGCCGACCACGACATCGGTGGGTCGGGTCCCCGTGTACATGAAGATGCCGCTCAGAGGAGCTCCGTCGTAGTCCGGCGTGCCCACCGCTTGTTGCGCGTAGTAACCCGTCGAACGGATCGCCGTGACGACGAGACCCGTCAGACGGACCTCGCCCGTCGCTTCGCCTCGGCGCACCGCGTACACGGTGCTTCCGACCGCGGGGCACGCCATCGCGCCGGGGTTCGCTTCGGTCGGGCACATGTCGCAGGCGTCACCCTTGCCGTCGCCGTCCATGTCCATCTGATCCGGGTTGGGAATCGTCGGACAGTTGTCGTCGTCGTTCGGAACGCCGTCCATGTCGCGGTCGTTGACATCCAACGCGATGCAGGTCGCCGGGTCGTCGTCGCCGCCGAGCGGACAGACGTCACACGCGTCGCCGATGCCGTCATCGTCCGCGTCCGCTTGTTCGCCGTTGTCGAGCGGGCGAATGGGATTGAAGATCGTCTCGCAGTTGTCGACCGAGTCTTCGATTCCGTCGCCGTCCATGTCGGTGGCGGACGACATTCCGGAGTAATAGCTCGAGCCGTTTTCGCTCGCGTCCGGCGCCGTCATGCGCATGCGCTCGGGCACGCACGAGGGCTCGCCTTCCACGGCGCCGCAGTAGAAGAGCGGGTACTGCACGAACTCCGGGGCTCGGGTGCTCGTCGCAGTGTTGAGGGCCGCGAAGTTCGTATACGAGCAGGGCCCGCGGGCGGAGCCACAGCGCATGTCTTGGAGACACGCGCGCTTCGCGACGCCGCACACGTCCGCGTAGTCAGCCGTCGTCACGAGGTCGCACCCGGTGCGCAACGTCTCGATGAGGGCAGCGTCACCGAAGAGCGGCTGGCCGCCCTTGAGCACGAGCACCACGTCGTCGGCGCCTGCGTTGAGCACCGCTCGGTGGTTCGCGTGGGTCGACGCATCGTAGATCGAGATGTCGGCGATCAAGCCGACCGCGAGCGTGCCGATCACGTCTTGGAAGCCCAGCGCGCGCGCGCTGTTGCGCGTCGCCATCAACCAGAGCTGCTCGTCCGGGAAGAAGCCGTCGAGGTGCGCCTGGTTGAACGAGTCCGCGCACGCGAGCTCGCGGAGCATGTTCATCGAGCCGCTGCGGGTCCAGTCGGTGCCGAGGCCGATGGTCGCGCCGAGACGCGCCCACTCGGTGACGCGCGCGGTGTCGCCGTAGAGGGTGATGTTCGTGCGCGGAGACCAGATCAGCTCGACCTCGGACGCCGCTGCTTCCGCGATGTCCGCGGGGACGACGCCGATTCCGTGGATGATCGCGGTGTAGGGCTCGATGATGTCGAGCGCGCCCGTGCTGAGGCAGCGAAACTCGTTGCGAGCCGCCTCGTCGATGCCCTCGGAGACGTGCGGAACGAACTGGCGCGACGTGGTCGTCAGGTTGCACACGCCACCCGAGCAGAGCGGGTAGTTGCAGTCGTCCGTGCGCTTGAGGTCGCCGTTGCCGGAGTCGCGGAGCGGGAACGTCTGATACGTCGCGCGCTCCATCATGATCTCACTGTCGGTCGACTCGTCGAGGTTGCGGAGCAGACCGGTCGGGCCACCGCTGCCAAAGACGCTCGTCGTGCCGCTCATGACCTGACGGAGCTCGTGCCAGTGCTGGAACTCGGTCGGGGCCGGCGCACCACCACCGGACGAGATGCGCGTGTGACCTTGGATGCCACGACGCCAGTCGTTGCGGTGCTCGTAGCGCTCGTCGGTGAACGGACCCTGACCCTCGAGGGTGTACGGGCGAGCACCGGAGAACGTGACGTGATCGTGGCCGTTGATGAGACCCGGGCTCACCACGCTGTCCGGACACACCACCTGGGTGGCCGTCGAGGCGCCGGCGGTCTCGGTGCAGTCGCAGCCCACACACGCGATGCGGCCGTCGGTCCCGACGAGGACCTGGCCACCGCGGAAGACCTCGCCCGGAGTGAGGATGTCGCCCGTGATGAGCATCCCGGTGTCGCCGGCGGTGACGGTGCAGCGGCCTTCAGCCGGAGCGGGGAGAGCGTCGCCCGCGCAGGTGGTGATGGTCGGGGGCGGGAAGAGGTCGCTCGGCATCCCGCCGCCGTCGGGAACGTCGCCGTCTGGGGGCACGAAGCCGTCGGGCGGCACGAACCCGTCCGGGATCTCCCCATCGGGCACGAACCCGTCCGGGAGGCCTCCGTCCTCGGGGGGACGGTCGTCGTCGCCGCAGCCGAGGGCAAAGAGGAGAGAGCACGAAAGAAGAAGCGGCAGGGCGGAGCCCCGAACCCGAAGCGCGTACATGAAACCTCGCGAAGGCGAACGACGGCTCGGGGGAGAGCCGCGAAGGCTCCAAGAAAGCCGAAGGGGGCGGGGCGGTCAAGCCGCGGATGAGCCACGTTCGTGTAAACGGTGCGTGCGGCGGGTCGAGACGTGGGCCTCGGAGCCGCTCGAGGAGCAAGACGCGCCCAGCGTCGACTCCCATTGGCTGTGATCGGCGATCGCCGATGCCGTTCCGAGGCGACGAGCGCGTCGGGGTCGCGTGTCGGCGTCCGACTTGCCGTGAACGACGGCGCAGTCCGCAGGAAGAATGCCGCCGATGCCCTGGAGCACGGGCCGCCGCTTCTCGGGGAGGCCGAAGATGCGCCGCGAAGCGGAGGGCCCTTCGAGCGACATCCGGGACGTGCCTCGGCGGACGCTCACCCCGCCGAACCGGAAGCCGGTCATGCTCGGCGGAAGCACGTCTTCTGCGCGAAGTGGGTCCGACATCCGTGGTAGTCGGGCTGACCCTCGAAAAACATGTCGGAGATACCTGTTTGGAGGGGTGACCCTCCACGAAAGTATGTCGGACATACCTGGGTCGAGGGGTGACCCCTCCGCGGAGGTATGTCGGACATACCTGGGTCGAGGGGTGACCCCTCCGCAGAGGTATGTCGCACATGCTTGTCGGAGGGGTGACCCCTCCGCGGAGGTATGTCGGACATACCTGGGTCGAGGGGTGACCCCTCCGCAGAGGTATGTCGGACATGCTTGTCGGAGGGGTGACCCCTCCGCGGAGGTATGTCGGACATACTTCGGCCTGGGGCTGACTCCAGGGAGGCATGTCCGGCCTACTTGGATCGGGCGTGACCCCTTCGCGGAGGTATGTCGGACATACCTTCGGCCTGGGGTCGGGCTTCGACGAGGGATGTCTGGCCTACTTGTCTCGGGCGTGACCCCTCCGAGGAGCATGTCGACGATCGCTGGCGGCCATGCGTCTTTCGACGACCTCCGACGCTTCGTGCCCGCTCGTTTGGCCGGTCGTTCTGCGCACGACGCGCGGGACCGCGACGCGGACGGTCAGAGGTTCTCGACGGACGCGTAGAGCTCGGGGACGAAGGTGGTGCGCGGCCGGACCAGCGACCCACGCGCGCTGCGGCGACGGGAGCTCAGGCGCTCCACGAGCGGCGCCTGCACCGCACCGACCACCTCGTCGGCGTCGGCGAAGTCGTGCTGGACGGGCGGAGGGTCACCGTCCTGCGCGAACGCAGGAACGGAGAGGGACAGCAGGGCAAAGGCGAGGGCGAGACGTGACATGCCCGTGCGGACGCACGAGCCGCCCTCTCGATCTCTCGGACTCGGACTCGGACTCGGACTCGGACTCGGACTCGGACTCGGACTCGGAC
>CALJLK010000353.1 GCA_937982655.1 uncultured Sandaracinus sp. | reverse complement strand
GTCGTTCGCCTCGGTAGCAAGTGCGTCCGCAAGCGATGGCTGCGCCGCGGCGCCCGGCTTTCGCTTGGTCGCCGGCTCTCGTCGATCCGGCACCGCGACGAGGCTGGCCTCGATCCCGAGGGCTTCTTGCAGCCACGGCAACATCGAGTCCGCGTGCTGCGCCGCGTCGCCACCGAGGTAGGCACGCGACGGCGGCGGGTGACCAGCCGCGCGGTATGCCGCGAGCGTGCGCTTGAGCGAGCTCGCGAGCTGGACCTGCTGCCCACGCGAGAGGAGCTCCACCCCTCCGTCGGTCGTGCGCGCGAACGTGCAGGCGCCCTTCTCCAGCACGCAGACGTCCGTGCGGTCGACGCCGATGCACACGACCATCAGCGGCCCCGGCGCGTTCAGCTCGGGAACCAGATGTCGGAGCCCGTCCAATGCCGCCGCGCCGACCGCGATCTCCTTCGGATCGATCGCCGACGCTTTGAGCTCCGCGAGGAGCGTCTCGACGCGTGCACGCGGTGCAGCGGCCGCCAACACCCGCAGGATGGTGTCGGACTTGTCGATGGGCTGGTGATCGACCACGGCGTCGGCGGTCTCGAACGGCAGGACGTCGTTGAGCTCGAAGGGCAGAACTTCGCCGATGCGCTTTGCTGCGCCCGCTGGAAGCTCCACGACGCGAAGCGAGCCCTCACGGCCGTCGAGCGCGACGATCACCTCGTCGGCCGGACGCGCCACGATCGCGACCAGCTCCGCGAGCCCCGCGGCCAGCGCCTCGGCCCGTCCTTGAGGATCGGTCGCGGGCGCGAGCGGCACCTCGATGAACCGATCCATCTCCACGTGGCGCATCGAGGTGCGCACGAGGACCGCGCGCAACGCGCTGCGTCCGATGTCCAAACCGAGAATGCGTGCCATGACGTGATCTCACTCCACGCGGTAGTAGTGGAAGACGCCGAGCCCGGGCATCCGACCCGCATTCGGCGGTGGTGGCGTCCAGAGCTCGTGGAAGTTGACGACGGTGTTCAGTCGAACTTCGCCGCGATAGCCACCCACACACTCGCCAAAGTCGTCCATCTCACGGCAGCCGGACTGGCCGGTCACGTGGATGGTGAGAATGCGGGCGGCGGTGACGAAGCTGTTGTCGATCTCGGTGCGGATTCCGGCGGGAATCGTGACGGGCTGGAAGAGGAGCGGGTTGTCGGCGCCGAGGAAGCCCTGAAGCATCGGGTAGAGATCCCGCGGCCCCCCACGGCCTTCGATGAAGGCCAGGAAGTCGCTCACGCGGGAGAAGAAGGGAAGGGGTACGAGCGCGCGCGCGGTCGAGAGCAACTGCACGAACTTCGCGGCCTCGGCGGGGTTGCTGCAGAGCGGTTGCCCCTCGAGATAGCTGCACAGACGAGCGAGGATGACTTCGGGCGGCGCTTCGTTGGGGTTGACGGCGCCTGACCCGTAGATCGTGACGATTCGCGCGTCGGGATCGTTCGGAGTCGGCTCGACGAAGGTCGCCCAGAAGTCGTCGCCGATTCCGCGGATCATTCGGAGCTCTTCGAGCGAATCGAGAGGCGCGTTCTTCGTGTCGTACGGATCGTCCAGGCGCCGGTAGAGGTCGTCCTCGCTGCCGCTGGAGGTGACCTCGGCGCGACCCGGATCGAACACCGTTCGATCGAGATCGAAGTCCCACCAGTCGATGATCGACGCGACGACGTCGAGTCGGTTCGTGAACTGACCGTCGCGATCACGCTGTTGGAAGAGCGGATCGTAGCGAGACTCGATCTGGTAGCCGCCCATCATCGCGAAGAGCTGCATCGCGATCGAGCGACGCGCACGATCGCCGCTGAAGTTGAGCGGCGCGTTGACGTTGATCTTGGCGTTCTCCGCGAAGGAGACGATCGTGCAGCGTCCGTTCGTCTCGCCGAGGCCTTGCGCGGAGCCGAAGTCGATCCCGGTTTGAAGCGCTTGCGTGGCCTCGTAATCGCAGAAGGGCTTGAGGAGCGAGTCGGCCATCCGCCAGACGGGCAACATCGGCGGCGGACGACCCGCGAGCGCGACGTAGTACGGCGTCACGACCTGTCGAATGTTCGGCTCCGCCGCCACGAGCAGACGGGTGAGGTTCAGACCGCTCCGCGCCATGTACTCCGCACGGAGTTGGTCGCGTTGCGTCGCCGCGATGGCGAAGCTGGTGCCGGTCGACTGGTGCAGGTCCGCGAGCAGCACGGCCAGGATCGCGAGCGCGGTGATCGCGATGATGAGGGCGACGCCACGCCGCCCTTCGCGCGCGCTTCGCTGCTTCGCCACGCGCGGACGCCGCGACGCACGGCGGAAGCCGTGGGAGTCGGAGGAGGCGGCGAAGGCGGAGAGCATGACGGAGTCGCGGATTGCGTCAGGGGTTGTAGATCGCGTGGTTGAGGCCGAAGCGGATCGGCACGTCGGCGCGGGTTCCGAAGGTGATCGTGCGCCCGCGCTGACGCGGGTGAGGGACCGTGAGGCGAATCTTCACCTGCGCGGGCAGGCGATTCGGCTGCCCGGTGAGCTGCGTGGTGTCCCACGAGCGGACCCACTCGGTGGTGAGCGGGTCGAGGTACTCGAGCTCGAGGTCCGTCACGTCGTCGACGAGGATCTGCACGGAGCCCCCCCGTCGCGGGTCGTCGTCGATGCGGCGCTGCTCACGTCGCGCGAGCACCTTGCGCCGCGCGTCCTCCGGATGACGCGTCACGAAGTAGCTGATCTCGTTCTGATCGCTCTCGTGCGCGTCGCGGTAGAGGCGCCGATGCGAGAACGAGGTGAAGTCGAGGCGATCGCCGCCGCTGCGATCGGTTCCGACGAAGCACGTCTTGGTCTTCACGAGCGCAGGGCTCGGGTTCACCTGCGCCGACACGTACGCCATCGAGAGCTCGCGCTGCATTCGCGCGAGCGCCGAGCTCACGATGTGGTTCCGCTCGAGGTCCGCTTCCACGCGCTCCTTGTTGCGCGAGGTCTGCGCGAAGCCTCCCCAGACCATCACGGAGACGACGCTGAGGATCGCGATCGCGACCATCGCTTCGACGAGCGTCATGCCGCGTGAGCGCAGCGCGCGGCGGTCGCTCCGAGCTGTCGTCGACGATGCCGTCATGGGGTGGGCTCCTCCACGCGCGGCGGCTGTTCGGCGACGAGGTACTGCACGACGTCGAACTCGCGGGTCGAGGTTCCTTCGCGCCATCTCACGACGACCGACGCGCGCCGGACCTGCTCCTCGATGGCCGGCTTCAGCACGGGGAACGCGATGCCGATGGCCATTTCGGCGAAGCCGTCGCCGCCTCCGAGGCCACCGCCTCCGCCGAGCATCGAATCGATCGCGCCGGTCTGCGCGTTCTCGTCGCTAAGGATTCCCGCGGGGCCCGCGCTCTCGCCGCCTTCGCCGTCCTCGCCCTCGAGCCCTTCCTCGGTGAGCGCGTCGTCCGGAAGGACCACCCGATCGAGGCGCCACTCGCATTCGAAGCCTTCGAGCTCGGCACCTTCGCAGCAGCCGTCGCGCCCGGAGTCGTCGATGGCGGGCAGGCCTTCTTTCATGACCTGCTCTTCGAGCTCGCTCATCTTGCAGCGCGCCATCAACGCCGCGACGTTCATGTGTTGCGCGCGGGTGCCGACCCGGATCGCCTGTCCTTGGCTCGAGAAGATCGCGGTGAGGCCGAGCGCGAGGATGCCGACCGCGACCATCACCTCCATGAGGGTGAAGCCGTGCGTGGTCGTGGGTCGTCGACGCGCGCTCATCCCGGGTCCCTCAGGTCGCCTTCGTCGGCCATCTCCGTCGGCTCCAGCTCGCCGCGGTGCACGACGGCGCGCCCGGTCAGCGGGTGGATCTCGATCGTGTAGGCGTTCGTTCCGTCGTCGTCGGTGATGTAGACGTACGCGTGCTCGGTGCGGCCGCCCGGGAAGAAGTAGACGTAGCCGCGGCCGGTCTCGCGCGGCTCGGGCTCGTGCGGGGTCACGAGGCGGAAGATGCGCACCTGCGGATCGCCCTCCGCCATCAACGCGGCGCGAGGATCGCCTTCTGCGGCCTCGACGATTCCGCTCTCCACGACCGGCAGGCGGTGCGGGAGGTACTTTTCCATCGGCTCTCCGTCCGAGCCCTCGATGGGTCCGAACGCGCTGCGGCCGAGCTGCGCGCTCATCGAGCCGTCGAGGCGCGCCTGCGCGCGCATCCACGGGTCGGACGCGGAACGATCCTCTTCTTCGTCGCTGTCCGCGTCCTCGCTCACGTCGAGCGTGACGTGCCCGTGCGCCTCCTCGATCGCGATCGTGTGGGCGTCGAGATCGAACGCGATGCGCACCGTGTTGCTGCGTGTGACCGCGCGGTGGTAGGCGAAGCGCGAGGCGCTCACGACGTCCATCGCGGCGCTCCGGAGCTTCGTCCGGTGGAGCGCGCCGATACCGTAGGACACCCCCACCGCGACGAGCGCGAGCAGGACGACCACGATCATCATCTCGATGAGCGTGACGCCTTCTTCGCGAGCGCGTCGGTGGGAGCTTCGGTTCATGGCGAGGCAGTCGAACGACGAAAGAACGTGTGGAGGTGGGCGTTCAATCCAGAGAGTGGCGCCGAATCACTCGACGTCTTCCGGGCCGTCGATGTCGTCTTCGGTGCCGAACTGCCCGTCCGGGCCCGCGCTGACGACGTAGATGTCGTCGCCTTCGCACTCGATCTGAAAGTCGTTGTCCCAGGCGTCGGTCGCGCGCTTGCTGCGGTCGAGGTAGCCCTCCTCTTGGAGCTCGGTGGAGCTCGACGGACAGCCGTTGTTATCCGTCATGTAGAGGAGAACGGCCGCCTTCACGGCCTGCGCGTCGGTCAGCGTCTGGCGCTTCTGCGACTTGCGCCACTGCGGAACCACCGCGACGCCGACCGCGGTCGCGATGAGCGCCATGATGATCACGACGATCATGATCTCGACGAGGGTCATGCCCTCGGTGCGGCGCAGGCGGCGACGACGGGTCGGGGTCGGCGTCGTGATCGGCGCGTTCGTGATCGGCAGGGTGCGGGTGCTCGTCATGGTGTCGTTCCTGTGGTCTCTCGGTCTGGGCGTCGCCCTCGCGGGCTCGAAGTGCGGAAGTGCGTCAGAGCACGTTGTCGTCGACGAAGAAGTCGCCGCTCGGTCCGGCGCTCACGACGTCGACCGAGTCGGGATCGAAGCGACCGGGGCAGCGGAGAAACAAGCGGCGTCCCCAGCCGTCGATGGGAGTGCGCCGCAAGAACCGGGGCGTCGTGCGTGGCGGGTGCAGCAGCTCGTCGAGGGTGGTCGGGCAGCGACCGGTGTGGGCGCGGAAGAGCCCGACCGCGTGGCGCACCTCGCCGATCACGGTCAGCGTCTCGCGCTCGGCGTGGCGTTCGCTGGAGTAGCGCACGAGCCCGTAGATCACGGCGACCACCGCCCCGGCCGCGAGCGCAATCCGCCACCGCGAGCCGCCGAAGAGCTGCCGCCACGTCCCGCGCTTCTCCCACGGGAGCGCCACCGCGCCGCTCTTGCGACGGACCATCAGCTGCGCTCCTTCCCCGATGGTTCGGAGCGACGCCGCTCGGAGCGGTGCGGCGCAGGGATGTGCCGAGCGCGGGTCATCCGACGAACTCGTTGATTTGGAGGAGCGGCATGAGGATCGAGAACGCGATGCCGCCGCTCACGCCGCCCATCACCACGATGATGAGCGGCTCGAGCAGCGAGGTCATCGCGGCGACGCGGACCTCGACCTGCTGGTCGTAGGCGAGGGCAACGTGCTCGAGCATCTCCTCGAGCTGACCGGACTTCTCACCGATCGCGATCATGTGCGTGACGATCGGAGGGAACCGCTTGCTCGCGCGCAGCGGCTTGGCGAGCCCCTCGCCCTCCCGGACGCTGTTGCGCGCTTCGTCGACCACCCGCATCAGCTCGGTGTTGCCGAGCACGTTGCGCGTGATCTCCATCGCGCGGAGCACGGGGACGCCGCTCGTGAGCAGCGTCGAGAGCGTGCGCGAGAAACGTGCCACCGCGACCATGAGGAAGAGCTGTCCGAAGAGCGGGATCTTCAGCTCGAAGCGGTCCCACTTCTTTCTGCCTTCTTCGGTCGCTCTCCAACGACGGAAGTACCAGATGCCGCCGCCGATCAGCGTGAAGATGAGCCACCAGTAGCCGCTGATCATGTCGCTCGACCAGATGAGGAGCTCGGTGTACCAGGGCAGGCTCTGGTTGAAGTCCTGGAAGATCGAGGTGACCTTCGGCACGACGACCGTCATCATCACGCCGATGATGATCGTGCTCGCGAAGGCCATGAACAGAGGGTAGGCGAGCGCGCTCTGGACCTTCGACTTGAGCTTGGCTTGGGCGTCGAGGAACTCCGACAGGCGCTGGAGCACGGCCTCGAGGGTGCCGGATGCCTCACCCGCCGCGACCATGTTCACGTACAGATCTTCGAAGTACTTCGGGTGGTTACGCAGCGCGTCCGCGAAGCTGATACCCTCGTTGACCTTGTCGCGGGTGTCGGTGAAGGCGGCTTTGAGCTCCGGCTGATCGAGCTGGTCGATGAGCGCAGTGAGCGCCTCGACGAGCGGGATGCCGGAGCGGAGGAGCACCGCGAGCTGCTGGGTCGAGACCGCGATCTCGCGCGTGCCGACGCGGTTGAACATCCGCTTCAGATCGATCTCGCGACCGCGCTTCTTCGCCGCCTCGCTCGACTCGAGCAGCTCCGTGACGAGGACGCCGTCCTTCTTGAGGAGCGCGCGTAGCTGCTTCGGGCTGTCCGCGTCGCGGACCCCCTTCACGGCCTTGCCGGCGGCGTTGACGCCGCGCCACGCGTAGACGGCCATCAGTCACCCGCCTCCTGCGTGGCCGCGAGCACCTCTTCGACGCTCGTCACGCCCGCGAGCACCTGGCGCGCGCCGTCGTCGCGGAGGATGCGCATGCCGCTGTTCGCCGCCGCGCGACCGATGGTCTTCGAGTCGCTCTGCTTGAGGATCTCCGCGCGCACCGCGCCGTCGATGATCATCAGCTCGAAGATGCCGAGGCGGCCGCGATATCCGGTGTGCGTGCAGGCCTCGCAGCCGACCGGCTTGTAGAAGATCGGCATCCCGTCCGCGCCGCGACGGATCTGGATCCCGTGCGCGCTCTTCGGTTGCGCCGCCTTCGCGGCCTGCGCGGCCTTCATCGGACTCGAGGCCTCGCGGAGCATGCCCGCGAGCTCGGCCTTGTCGCCGAAACGCGACGTGTCCTCGTCGAACGCACCTTCCATACGGCGCAGATCGTGGACCCCGGTGGGCTCGTCCTCGAGGAGATCCCCCTCCGAGAGCTCGTCCTCGCCGGGCGTCGGAGGCGGCGCGGAGTTGCGTCCGAGCACGGTGCTGCGCGCGGCCTCTTCGAGCTGCGCGAGCGTCTCCTCCACGCGGTCGAGATCGATCCCGAGCTCGATCAGCTTGTCGGGCGTCGCGACGTAGGGCTCGCGGCAGTGCACGCAGAGCCGGCGCACGAGGCGCTGCGCCAGCACACCCAGGACGGTCGAGCTGATCTGGAAGGGCTGGATGCCCATGTCGACGAGACGCGTGATCGCGCCCGGTGCGTCGTTCGTGTGCAGCGTCGAGAGCACGAGGTGACCCGTGAGCGACGCCTGGATCGCGAGCTCCGCCGTCTCGTGATCGCGGATCTCGCCGACCATGATTACGTCCGGATCCTGACGGAGGAAGGCGCGGAGCGCGGACGCGAAGGTGAGGCCGATCTTCGAATGAACCTGGAGCTGGTTGATGCCCCGCAGCTCGTACTCGACCGGCTCTTCCGCGGTGAGGATCTTCTTGTCCGGCGTGTTGATGCGGTTGAGCGAACCGTAGAGCGTAGTCGTCTTGCCGGAGCCGGTCGGGCCCGTGACGAGCAGAATCCCGTTCGGCCGCTGGATGAGCTTGTTCCAGACGTCGAGCTCGCGGCGCGCGAAGCCGAGATCCGCCAGATCGAGCGCGATGTTCTCCTTGTCGAGGAGACGCATGACCACGCTCTCGCCCTTGGCGGTCGGGATCGTGCTCACGCGGACGTCGATCACCTTGCCCGCGATCTTCTTCGTGATGCGGCCGTCCTGGGGGAGGCGCTTCTCCGCGATGTTCAGGCCGGCCTCGATCTTCACGCGCGCGATGATCGACGCGTGCGCGCCCTTCGGGGCTTCTTTGCGCTGAACCAGGCGACCGTCGATCCGGTATCGGACGATCACCTTGTCGTCGAGCGGCTCGATGTGGATGTCGGACGCGCGCTCGCGCACCGAGGTGTAGAAGAGGTTGTTCACGAAGCGGATGACGGGCGCTTCGTCGTCGGCATCGAGGAGGTCCTGGATCTCGTCGACCGCGTCGTCGTCGTTCTTCTCGCCGAGCGAGGCCTCGTCCTTGCGCTCGTAGACGCGGTTGATCGCGTCGTCGATCGTCTGGCTCTGCGCGGCGACGAGCTCGATCGGACGTCCGAGCAGCGCCCGCAGATCGTCGGCGGCGGAGGGATCGAGCGGATCGGCGATGGCCGCGATGACCGCGTCGCCGCGCTCGCCGATCGGCAGGATCTTCTGCTGGCGTGCGAAGTTGATCGGCACGAGCTCGATCACGCTCTCCGGCACTCCGCTCGGCTCGATCTTCGCGACGAAGTCGAGACCGACCTCGCGCGCCAGCGCCTTCACGAGCTCCGCCTCGTCGATCGCGCGCGTCGCCCGGACCACGTCCGAGAGCTGCACGCCGCGCTCGTCCGCGGTCGCCGCCAGCTCGCGCACGCGCTCCGAAGAGAGGAGCTCGTGACGAACCAAGATCTCGCCGAAGTACCCGACTTCCATGTCAGTTCTCGTCGCTCACCGCTTCGCCGATCGATGGGGTCTCGACCGTTTGAGGCTCGGGGGGAGGCTCCATCACCTCGCCATCCGGCGTGATGATCACGTCACCGTCGCTGCCTTCCGACGGGCCCTCGTACGCGCCTATGGGTGGACGCGCGACGTGCTCGGGCGGGGGCTCGGCTTCGAGCGCGGCTTCGAGCGCGGCCTCTTCGTCGAGCTCGCGGAGCTCACCGATGATCTCGGCCACGAGGCCGCGCGTGCGCGAGTAGTCGACCGGGGGCTCGTAGTCGTGATCGCCGAACACGAAGTAGCGGTCGAGGAACTCCTGGCGCTCGCGCATCTTGCGCTCGTAGATGGCGCGCAGATCCGCCATGTCACGGATGATGTAGGGCGTCAGGAAGAGCAGCAGGTTCGACTTCTGTCGCTGCTGCGTGGTGCTGCGGAAGAGCGCGCCGAGCAGCGGGATGTCGCCGAGGATCGGGATCTTCGACTCGCTGTTGGTCACGGTCTCGCGCATCAGGCCGCCGATCACGACGGTCTGCTGATCGCGGACCATGACCTCAGTCTTCGCGGTACGACGATTGATCGGCACCACGCCGAGGTCACCTTGCGGGCTCCCGACGTCGGAGATCTCTTCTTCGATCTCCATTCGAATCTCGTCGTGTTGGTTGATGTGCGGCGTGATGCGGATGATCGTGCCGACGTCCTGGCGCGGGACGCCGAACCCACCGCCGAGGCCGCCTGCGAGACCGCCGAGGCCGCCGAGCGCGCCGCCTTGTGCCCCGCCCGCGAGACCCGCGAGGCCACCGAGCCCACCGAGCCCGCCGAGCGCGCCGGGCGCGATGCCCGAGGTCTGCAGCGGGACGTTCTGACCGATGTTGATCTCGGCCTGCACGTTGTCCATCGCGATGATGTGCGGGGTGGAGAGGATGTTCGCGTCGCCGCTGCTCGCGACGGCCTGGAGCACGACGCCGAAGCCCGGGATCGAGAGGCCGGTCGTGGATCCGGGGATCGTGACGTTCGTGTCGATCTCGGGGCCACGCACGCCGACCGCCATGCCCGAGAGCACGCT
>CALJLK010000352.1 GCA_937982655.1 uncultured Sandaracinus sp. | reverse complement strand
CGCGGGACCCGAGCCCGGACCGAGCCGACCGGCGACCGCGCCCTTCGTGCAATGGGTCGATCCGCTCATCGGTACCGGCGGCCTCGGCTTCGGAGTCGGCAGCGTCTCCCCGGCGCCGCAGACGCCGTTCGGTTTCGCGCGCCCCGCGCCCGACACCACCGAGCCCGACGGCGCACCCGGTTTCAATCATTGCGCCGGCTACTACTACGAGGACTCGCTCATCGACGGCTTCAGCCAAGTGCGCGCGCACGGCATGGGCATCGCGGAGTACGGCTTCATCGCGCTGATGCCGACCGACGGAATGAGCGCCGCGAAGACGAACGACGCCGGCTACCGGCGGGCCTTCTCGCACGACGACGAGACCTCCGAGGTCGGCTACTACGCCGTCACCCTCGACGACGACGTCCGAGTCGAGCTCACCGCGAGCGACCACGTCGCGTTCCACCGCTACACCTTCCCGAGCGAGACCGACCCCACCGTGATCGTCGACCTCGGCCACCACCTCGGCGACGTGGAGATCCTCGAAGCCGACGTGCACGTCGATCCGGAGGCGCGCGAGGTCTGGGGCTCGGTGCTCGGCGGCGGCGGCTACGCGCGACGTCGTGGAGGCGTGCGCGTGTACTTCGTCGCGCGCTTCGATCGCGACTTCGCCGCGCACGGTGTCTTCGTCGACGGAACGCTCGCGGAGGGCGAGACCACGCGCGAGGGAAACACGGCGGGCGCGTGGGCGCGCTTCGACCCGAGCGACACCACCGTCGAGGTCGCGGTCGGCCTCTCCTTCACCGATCTCGCGGGAGCGCGCGCCAACCTCGACGCGCAGCTCGCCCCCTTCGACGACGTCCGCGCCGCGACGGTGGCGCGTTGGGAAGCGCATCTCTCGCGCGTGCGTGTTTCGGCGCGCAGCGACGAGGAGCTGCGGATCTTCTACTCGTCGCTCTACCGCTCGTTGCTCATGCCGACGCTCGCCATGGACGTCGACGGTCGTTACCGCGGCCTCGATCACGACGTGCACCAAGTCCCGCTGACGGAAGAGGACGTGCCGTCGTTCCGCTACTCGACCGATCACTCGCTCTGGGACACGTACCGCACTCAGATCCCGCTTCTCTCGTGGCTCTATCCGGATCTGCAGCGCGACATGGTCCTGTCGTTGATGCAGATGACGATCGACGGCGGCTACCTCCCGCGCTGGCCGCTCGGGACGAACTACACGGGCGGCATGGTGGGAGACGGCGCGGCGCTGCAGCTCGCGGACGCGGCGGTGAAGGGCGTCGAAGGCATCGACTGGGACGAGGCGCTCCGCCTCGCGCGCATCACCGCGGACGCCCCGACGCCCGAGGGAGCTCCGTTCGGCGGTCGCGCAGGGATCGCGTCCTTCATCGAGCGAGGCTGGGTGGGCATCGAAGAAGCGGGCAGCAGCGCGAGCTGGACCCTCGAGCTCGCGTATGCCGACTTCGCGATGGCGCGGCTCGCCGAGCACGTGGGCGACGAGACGTTGGCCGCGACCTACGACGCGCGCGCCGATCATTGGCGAAACCTCTGGGATCCCGAGAGCGAGTTCCTTGTCGGACGCTACGTCGACGGTCGCTTCGCTTCCACACGAGAGAACCAATGGGAGGACTACTACGCGGAGGGCAACTCCTGGCAGTACCTCTTCTTCGTGCCGCACGACCTCGACGGCCTCGCCGAGGTGATGGGTGGACAGGAGATCTACCTCGAGCGTCTCGAGCGCTTCTTCTCGGAATCCACTCGCGACACCTCCGTGCTCTTTCCCAACCGCTGGTACTGGCACGGCAACGAGCCCGACATCCACGCGCCCTTCGCGTTCGCCGCGGTCGGCGCTCCGGAAGGCACGTGGCGCTGGTCGCGGTGGGTCGCGCGCACCTACTACGACGAGACGCCGGCGGGCCTCCCGGGCAACGACGACGCGGGCACGCTGAGTGCGTGGTACGTCTTCGCGGCGCTCGGCGTGTACCCGATCACCGCCAAGGACGAGTACGTGGTCGCCGCCCCGCTCGTCACGCGCGCGGAGGTCGATCTCCCGAGCGGCGGCACCCTCGTGATCGACGCCCCACAGAGCAGCGACCGCGCGTGGCGCGTGAGCGAGGTGCGCTGGAACGACGCGCCCTTCGACGCCCATTGGATCGGGCACGAAGCGCTCGCGGAGGGCGGCACGCTCACGTTCGACATGACGGAGTGACGCTCTGCGAAAGCGCGGTGTCGTTCGACCGCACGCGGGCTCGACCCCGACGGCTCAACCCAACAGAGTCACCCGGCTCCATACCCCCTTGGTCTGGAGCTCCATCATCGTCTTGCGCAGGTTCTGCTCGTATCCGGCCAGCGTGGCTTCGTCGTCGCCTTGCGTGCGGCGGTACCAGAGGTGACCACGAATGTACGCGTCACCGTAGTCCTGCCAGGTCGCGAAGTTGCGCTGAGCGGTCGCGAGGGTGCGTTGGCAGAGCGACCAGCTCTCCTCCGGGGAGAGCAGCCCCGCACCGGCCGCCGCTCGCGCGAGGAACGTCGCGCGGAACACGTCGTAGCCCTCGGCGCTCGCGGCGAACATCTCGATCTTCTGCAGCACGGCCGCGCGGTCCGCGCACCCGTACCACTCACGTACGGCTTGGTTCGCGAAGTCTGGGCGATGGCCCGGATCGGCGGGCTCGCTGATGAGCAGGAGACCGTGGACACGAGCGTGAAGCGGATCCTTCGCGTCTTCTTTCATCCGATCTTCCGCGATGTCGATCTCGTCTTTTCCGCCGATGAGCTTGAGCAACCAGTCGAGCAAGGGCCACCTCCGCGGGCGTTTCTACCACGGGATCACGGTCTCGCTCCGGTGCGTGGCGGTCACTTTCCGCCCGGTCCTCCGCGCGGGATCGACGCCGCGTCCCTCACCCCGCGGGGCAGTTGAGCTGCACGCTCACGGTGTCGAGGCGCGGGGAGCGCGATTCGTCCTCGCTGATCAGCGTGGCTTCGACCTCGAGGAAGCGCCGCGGCGGGATCGGGCCGGGCGCCATCGTCAGGTCGGCGGGGGAACGCGTGAACGGGCCGAGCCACGCCGCGTCCGCGAGGCCGAGGCGGGTGTCGGCGCTGCGCAGACGAATCTCGACCCGCGTCGCCGCGGGGACCGTCGCGTCGAAGCTCAGCTCCTCCCACTCCGTCGGCCCGCTCGCGCAGCCTTCGATCACCGTGCGCACGAACCCGTTCGGCACCGTGAAGGTGCGGAGCGCGAAGCCCGTGAAGTCGCTGTAGGTGTACGGGCTGTCGCCGACAGGGAACTCGCGCGCCTCGCCCGTCTCGGGGTTCACGCGCGTCGCGGTGCTGCTGACCTGGTTGATCATCCAGACGTTCCGCTGCGAGTCGAGGCCGACTCCCACCGACCCGAGGCCGGGCAAGGGCGCAGCTTCCGTCCCGTAGATCCGGATGTCGCCGCCGTCGTCCGCGCGGAAACGCGTGAGCCGCGCGATCGCGGGGCCCGCGTCGAGTCCGGTGACGCGCAGACGGATGTACGTGTTCGACGCGCCGACGTAGATGAAGCCGCGATCGTCGGCCGCGATGCCGCGGGTCGCGCCGCTGTCGGGCAGCTCGACCTCGAACCACTCGTTGGTGGCGTGATCGAAGCGGAACACGCTCGTGCAATTGATGCCCGCGATCCAAACGCGATTGCGCGGGTCGACCGCGATGCCGTAGCTGCCGTTGCAGCCGGTCGCGGAGCTGACGACGCGCGTGTCGCGTACCGCGGCGCCCGTCACGGTGTCGATGCCGAAGATTCGACCACTGAAGGCCTCGGTCATCCAGAGGATTCCGTCGCTTCCGATCGCGGCGCCGTAGGGACGGAACTCCTCGCGGAACGTGGAGAGATTCCGTGTGACGCGACCGTCGCTCGCGCGGAGTCGCACGATGCGCTGCTCGCCGAAGAGTCCGACCCAGACGTCGCCCCGCGCGTCGATCGCGATCGCGCGCGGGATGCCTTCGATGCTCCCGACGTCGACCGTCCAGAGGATGCACTCGTCGTCTTGGCCGACGTACTCGCCGCCCGAACGATCGATGATCCCGTTCGCGTTCAGATCGCGGCTCGTGTCGATGCGCCCGTTGCGGTTGCGGTCGACGCAGTCTTCTTCGCGACCCGCGATCTTCGTGACGGTGCCCTGACCGCCGAACGCGCGGTTCGCGACGTAGACCGCGCCGCGCAGATCGACGGCGGTGCGCGAGGGGCAGTTCCCGGCCGTGCCGTCGTCGTTGCATTCCTCGTTCGCGGGCGGCGCGTTGTTGGTGCCGTCGTTGCGGACGCTGTCGTACTCGCCCGTCTGTCGACCGGTGCGCAGATCGAGCTTCGTGATCGTCCCGTAGCGCGTGTTCGCGATCCAACCGAAGGTCGTCTCCGTGCTCTCCGCGCCGAGCTGCAGCGTTCCGTCGGGGTTCACGATTACGCCCGCGCGCTCCTCCGCGACGTCGTCCCAGCTCATCCCGACCTCGTCGGGGAGCGTCACGATCTGACACGGGCGACAGTCACCGCACTCGCTGAGCACACCCTCGTCGCTGCTGCCGTCGCAGTCCTGATCGAGGCCGTCGCAGACTTCCATCGCGCCGGGGAACACGGAGGGGTTCGCGTCGTCGCAGTCGCCCCGACACGTCGTCACTCCGTCGCCGTCGCGGTCGACGTCGACCATCACGTGCTCGCAGCGTGCGCCGCGCTCGACGCAGCGGTCTTCGGTGCACGGATCGCCGTCGTCGCAGACCACACCCGTCGAGACGCAGCCTTCGAGCGTGCAGATCTCGGGGCCGTTGCAGAACACGCCGTCGTCGCAGTCGCCACCGCAGATCGCGGCGTCGACTTCCATCACGTCGCGGCGAGGTCCGGCGTCGACGGGGCGAGGGGGGCCAGCGTCGAAGGGATCGAGCGGTCGAGGGGTCGGCTCGGTGCGGGGACCACACGCGAACGCGAAGAACGAAACGAGAAAGAGAAGACGCACCACCCGAGCAACGTGACCGATCCAACCCGCGCCTCCAAGCGGTCGACCTCACGGCTCACGGCGGTCCTCCCGTCGCGATGCGCCGCTTTCTTGGGACATCGGATCCGCCCGAGTACGTTCGTGTCCTACATCGACCCACCCGAGTCGGGCACCCGAGTCGTGTGGCGAGCCAGCGGATAGGAGTCTCGAAATGCGTCGTTACCTCACCCGTCGCCGTGTCCTTCGTCGTGCGCTCCGTGGTCGCTGCGAGGCGGTCGCGCTCGACGGGTTTCGCCGCCTCGGAGAGCGGGTGCTCGACGTCTCGCCGCACGGGATGATGCTGGCCGCGAACGACGCGGCGCAGGTCGGCGACGCCGTGATCGTGACGTTCCAGCTCGGCGACGACCTCGACACCTGGTTCGATGCGGAGGCCGAGGTCGCGCGGGTGATCGAAGGCTGGCGCGAGGGCGATCCAGGTTACGCGCTCGGGCTTCGCTTCACGAACATCGATCTCGGCACGCGCCTCGTGCTCGCCGAGAAGCTCGTCGGCACGCCACCGCCGGTGCCGCAGCGCGCGGTTCGTTATCTGCCGCCCGCGCGCGCTTGACCCCACCGCGCGCGCGCGTCACGCCGAGCCGCCGATGTTCCACCCCGCCGCTCTCGTCGCGTTCGCGCTCGGCTGTGTCGCCGTCGTGCAGGCGAGCCTGAACCGGCGCATCGCGGGTCAGATCGGGCTCGCGCCTGCGGTGCTGCTGAACGGCGCGATCGTCGCGGTCTGCGCGGGCGCGTTCTACTTCGCTGCGCGCCGCGGTTGGGTGCCGGGCATGGTGTCGAGCGACGCGAAGCTCGCGTGGTGGTGGCTCGTGCCGGGCGTGCTCGGCTTCGCGCTGATCACGGGGCTCCCGTGGGCGATCGCGCGGGTCGGAGCGCTGCAGGTCTTCGTGGTCGCGGTGGCCGCGCAGATGGTCGCGAGCCTCGCGTGGGACGCGCTCGTCGAGGGCATCCCCGTCAACGCGCTGCGCGCGACGGGCGCGGTGGTGTGCGTGGCGGGCGTCGCGCTCGCGCTCTACGGCTCGAACCGCTGAGCTTCGTCGCGGCTGATCGCGTGGGCTCGCGCGTTCACGAGCCGCGCGCGTTCACGGAGCGCGCGTGCCCACGTTCACCCACTCGCGCGTTCACGAGCCACGAGCTCGCGCGTTCACGCGCCCGTTCGGGGTCGCGACGACGACGGGTCGCCGCGTGACGCGGTGCGAGCGCGGCGCCGACGCTTCGCTGCTGGCGCGTCGACGCGATTGCCTCTACGGAGCGCGCGTGACCGCGATCGATCGCCTCCGCCACGACGAGAACCTCCGGCGCGAAGGGGTCGCGATCGTCGTCGACGCGCTGCTCGCGCGACGCGTGCGCGACGTGGTCGACGTCACGGGGCTGCTCGCGTTGCTCGAGGTCGCGGTGGTTCGTCCGCCGCTCGCGCGCGGCGTGGACGAGCACGTGCTGCCCGCGTTCGACCGGTTCCGCGACGAGACGACGCGGCGCGAGACCCGCGTGGGCGAGCTGCTCCCCGACGATGCGCGCCTCGAGCTCGAGCGGCTCCTCCTCGCGACGCGTTTTCCGCGCTTCGAGTGGGCCCGAGACGCGATCGATCCGAAGCTGCTCGAGCGGCTCTTCTCGCCGGTGCTTCAGGAGATCCTGATGCAGTTCGTCGGCAAGCTGCCCGGCGTGGGGGCGCTCGGCGCGCTCGCGCGCGTCGGCGGCAAGGCGGCGGGCGGCGCGCTCTCGGGCGCGAAGGCGATCGCGGCGGAGTTCAGCAAGTCGGCGTTCGCGACCCTGCGCGACGCGGTCGCGGCGCGGCTCGCTTCGGACGAGGGCCGCGCGCTGGTGGAGGAGCTGCGGCGACACGCGTTCCGGCACGTCGCCGAGGTCCCGCTCGCGCAGATCCTCGCGGACTTCGACGCGCTGCCGTGGCGCGAGGTCGCGAAGCTCGCACCCGCGATCGTGGAGCACGACCTCCGCTCCGCGCTCGGTCACGCGATCGTGCGCGCGGAGCTGGCCGCGTTCCTCGAGGTCGAAGGCGAGCGGACGGTCGCGGAGCTGCTCGACGAGGCCGGCGCGCTGCCGGACGTGCGCGCGTACCTGCGGGTCCAAGGCGAAGGTGTGCTCACCGCGCTCGTCGACGCGCCCGACTTCGCGGTTTGGCTGTCGAAGCTCACGAGCTGACGTCGCCGTTCCTCGGGACCCCGCACCTACTTCGCAGACCGCGGAGCTCCTCGAGAACCGCTCACGAGCGCGACGGGCCGAGCCAACGTCGGGGCACGCCAGTGCGTGACAGGCGCGTCCAACCGTCGCGGGGGCCGCGAGCGAAGGTTCTGCTGGAACCCCGCTGCGTGCGGAGGATCCTGCTGCTCGCGAAGGCTCCACCCTGCCGCACGCGAAGGATCTGCTGCACGTGAAGGATCCACTGCACGCGAAGGATCCACCATTTTTGCCGGACTCGTCGAAACCGCTTGCGCGAGTGGACGAACGGAGTAACTCTTCTGTGAGTTACTAACGATCGTCGCACAAACCGACGACACGACACGACTCTGCGGGCCCGTCGGGGGACGGGCTCGCCGGGGGCTCGGAGCTCGCTCCGGGTCGCTCGAGGGCCGAGACCACGAGGCTCGTGGCTCGCACCCGACCAGCACCCAAACACCCAAGCACAACACCCAAAGCACCCCGAGAAGCCCGAGGCCACGCGAGTGACCTCGGGCTTCGCCTATGGGGCTCCCTCACCACCTCGGAGCGGTCCACGCAACCGCTGGGCCCACACCGACGACGCGCCGTCCGCGCGATCAGTCCGCGCCGCCGGCTCGGCGACGGCGTCGACGGCGACGACGACGCGGGCGCTCGTCGTCCTCGACCGGCGCTTCCGCGGGCGCGACGCTGGGCTCGGCCCAGGTCGGGAGGCGACCGCCGCGCGCTTCTTCACCGAGGGCGAAGAGGGTGGCGGCGTCGTGGAAGAAGTCGCGCCGCGCGAGTGTGCCGACCTTGCCGGCGCGCAGGCGTCGTTGGCTGCCGACCAGCAGTCGAATGCGGTCCTTGATCCGGCGCGGCACCGCGAGGCGCAGCGAGAGCTCTTCCATGAACTCGTCGAAGGCCAGGTTCGGATCGCGCGCCCCGTCGACCGCTTCTTCGATCGGACCGAGCAGCAGCGCCGCGAGCAGCACCGCGTCGTCTGGCAGCTCGCCTGCCGCTTTGCGCCGATCGATCGCTTCGAGCCGACCCCAGAGCTCGCGCGCGCCGGGGGCGTCGTCGTCGAGGAAGCTCGTGACCTCGGGCAGCAGCTCCGCGAGCACACCGAGATCCCACGCGAGGTACATCGAGCGATGCGCCGCGCCGCCGCGGAGCAGACGAAGCAGCTCTTCGAGCAAGCGCGGCCGCGCCGCCCGCGCGAGCTCGCCGCGGAAGTCCACCAACGCGTCGTAGAGGTCGGGCGCGATCCCGAGGTCGCAGCGCGCGCTGAACTTGATCGCGCGCAGGATGCGCACCGGGTCTTCGCGCAGGCGCACGTCGGGCTCGCCGATCGTCCGCACGGTGCGGGCCGCGATGTCCTCCATGCCGCCCACGAAGTCGATCACCTCGCCGCGCCGCACGTCGTAGAAGAGCCCGTTGATCGTGAAGTCGCGGCGCACCGCGTCTTCGTGAGGATCGCCGAAGACGTTGTCGTTGCGGATCAAGAGGTCCGCGTCGTCGTCGGTGGCGGCGAAGATCGGCGTGAGCTTCACCGGCTCGGGCAGATCGGCGCGGGCTCGCGCGGGGCGCTCCGCATACGAGCTCGTGCGGAAGGTCTGACCCGGATCGCGGCGGAAGGTCGCGACCTCGATGATCTTGCCGCCCGAAAAGAGGATGTGCGCGAGCCGGAATCGCCTGCCGATCACGCGGCAGTTGCGGAAGAGCCGGCGCACCTCGCTCGGACGCGCGCTCGTCGCGACGTCGAAGTCCTTCGGGTGCTGATCCAGCAGCAGGTCGCGTACGCAGCCGCCCACGAGGTAGGCCTGGTGGCCGTAGTGGGTGAGCCGCCGGATGACCTTCACCGCGTCGGGGTCGACATCCTCTTCCCGGAAGGTGATCGGATAGATGGCGGGCGTCGGTCCGGCGAGGAGCGTCGGCGACAGGTCCGCCTCGGCGTCGAGATCGTCGTCGTCGTCGAGGGGTTCGGGGGGTAGCTCGGCGTGGAGGTCCACGGTCGACCGAAGATAGCCCGCCGAGGGTGGGGCGCGCAGGTCGGAATGTGGGGCGACCCACCGGACCCCGCCGGGCACCGAGGCTTGCATCCGGCTGATTTGTAGTAATCTCCGGCGGTTGGCCGCGATCGCGGTTCGTGACCGCCCGATCGGCTCGGGCGCCGGATCGTCGCTCGGACGGGCCCCCGGGAGCCAAGGGATGAATTTCGAGAGCCTCGCCGGGCGAGTTCTGGTGGTCGGATACCCCTCCACCGAGCCGCCGCGGATCGTTCGCGACGCCCTCCGAGAGGGGTCGCTCGCGGGGGTGATCCTCTTCAAACGGAACCTCGTGGAGGGTCCCGAGGCGGTCGCGGCGTCGATCGCGAGCCTGGAGAGCCCGGAGCCGCTGCTGGTGTCGGTCGACCAAGAGGGCGGGCGGGTCGCGCGTTTCGGAGCGCCGGTGCTGAAGCTGCCGCCGATGCGGGCCCTCGGGGAGCGGGGCGACGTCGGGCTCACGCGCCGTTGTGCTCGCGTGCTCGGCCGTCAGCTCCGCGCGCTCGGCTTCACGATGGACTTCGCACCCGTGCTCGACGTCGACACCAATCCCGACAACCCCGTCATCGGCGATCGGAGCTTCGGGCGCGATCCCGCGACGGTGATCGCGCACGGGCTCGCGTTCGCGGACGGGCTCGCGGACGCGGGGCTGCTCGCGTGTGGAAAACACTTCCCGGGCCACGGCGACACCGACACCGACAGCCACCTCGCGTTGCCGGTGCTGCGGCACACGCTCGAGCGGCTCGAGTCCGTCGAGCTCGCGCCCTTCGCAGCGGCTTCGCGGGTGCCCGCGTTGATGACCGCGCACGTGCTCTTCGAGGCGCTCGACGCGGAGGTGCCCGCGACGCTCTCGTGGCGCGTGGTCACGGATCTCTTGCGGCGACGTCTCGGGTACCCTGGCGTGGTGATCAGCGACGACCTCGAGATGAAGGCGGTGGCCGACCGCTGGGGTGTGGCGCAGAGCGCGGTGCGGGCGATCGAGGCGGGCTGTGATCTCCTGCTCGTGTGCAAGGACGTCGACGCGTGCTTCGAGGCGCGCGACGCGTTGGCGCGACGTGCGAGCGAGGACGCCGCGTTCGCGGAGCGGCTGCGGGACGCGGGCGATCGTGCGCTCGCGATGCGCGCGAAGGTGGCGCCGACGCCGCTCGTGGGCCAAGCGCTGCGAGAGGCGCTCTCCGATCCGGAGGTGGCCGAGCTGGAGTCGTTGCTCGCGGAGCGACGTGAGGAGGTCCGCGCGTGACCGACACCGAGATGCGTCGAAGCACGATGCCGCCCGCGTTGCCCGAGCCTCCGAGCGCGGCGCGCGTGAACGGCGAGTGGCAGTGGGGTCGCTACCGGCTGCCCATTCCGTCGCCCGATCTCGGCACCGGCGTGGTGCGGCGAATGCGCCTGAAGGAGTGGCACTACTTCTCGGTCGCGAGCGAGCGGCTCTTCCTCGCGTTCGGGCTCGTGCAGCTCGGCTACGTGGCCAACGCGTTCTTGTACCTCGTCGATCGCAAGCAGCCGACGGTGGCGCGCGAGTACGAGGCGCTCTCCGTGCTCGGTCGGCACCTGCGCTTCGCGGAGAGCTCGACGAAGGGTGAGACGATCTGGCGGCACCGCGACGCCGACATCCGCGTGGCGGCGCGAGCGGGCGGCTGGGATGCACGCGTGGACGTGGTGCTCGGTGAGCTGCCGGTGGCGGGCGGCTTCCACGTGGAGTCGGCGGAGTCGCTCGCGCTGCTCGTCGATCTCGGCGGCGGTCGGCCCGCGTACACCCACAAGTCCGCGGGGCTTCGTGTCACGGGCTCGCTGCGGCTCGGCGACGAGTCGGTCGATCTCGGCGGCGGGCTCGCGACCATCGACTGGACACGTTCGCTGGCCTCGCGCGAGACGCGCTGGAAGTGGGCGAGCTTCGCGGGGCGCGCGGGCGGTCGCAACGTCGGGCTGAACCTCTCCGCCGAGGTCTACGACGATGCCAACGGCGACTCGCTCGAGAACGCGTTCTGGCTCGACGGTCGCGTGCGTCCGCTGGGTGGCGTGAGCTTCGAGGTGCCGCGCGAGCCGGGGGTCGGTGATTGGCGCATCGTCAGCCGCGTGGGTGACGAGGTCGATCTCACCTTCACGCCGCTCGGCGCGCGCGCGCAGCACCTCGACATGAAGCTCGTGAAGAGCGACTTCGTGCAGCCCTACGGGCTCTTCCGCGGGAAGGTCGCCGGGATCGAGATCGATCAGGTGATGGGGGTGTGCGAGGACCACGCGAGCGTGTGGTGAGCAAGCGTCGGTCGTCGGAGTCGATCGTGTCTTCGACGTCGGGCTCGACTTCGCCTGCTTCGCGATCTTCTCGACCGAGTCGGCGGGGTCAACCGCCGACTTCTTCGCGCGCTCTCGCGCGCTCGTCGCGTCGATCGATCGTTCGCGCGATGCTGTTCGCGTACGTCGCGTTCGGGCTCCACACGCACGCCCACGCGCACGCGGGACGGTTTCCGGAGACGCAGCAGCTCCTCTTCGACGGCTCCGAGCTCGTGGCGGTCGCGAGCACGGTCGGGCTGCTCGTGCCGAGCGACGACGGCTGGCGCTGGACCTGCCGCGCGGGCATCGGCCTGCGTCTGCAAGAAGATCCGATCTGGGCTTTCGCGCATGAGCGTTTCGTGGTGGCGAGCTTCGACGGAATCGTGGTCGGTGAGCCCTGCGCGATGCAGGCGGTCGAAGCGCTGCGGCGCCAAGTCGTGCTCGACGTGCACGCAGGTCGCGACGGCGTGCTCTGGGCGGTGACCTCGAACGGCTCCGCGAGCAACGCGCTCTGGCGGAGCGCCGACGGGCTCGTGTGGGAAGCACACGCGCCGCTGCCGCGACCACCGCTCTACGAACGCGTGCGCACGGCGCCTTCGGATCCGCGCACGGTCTACGTCGCGGGCTTCGTGCCTCGGGAGACGACCGGCGAGCGTCGTGACGCGTCGGTGCTCGCGAGCGTGGACGGCGGCGAGAGCTTCGTGGAGCACCGCGTGCCGCTCGACGAAGGCGAGCTGACGCTGCTCCTGCTGGAAGTCGACGCGGACGATCCCACGCGCCTCTTCGCGCGCACGCTGCGGGATCCGTCGATTCGTTCGATCCCCGAGCGTGTGCTCGAGAGCCGCGACGGCGGCGCGACGTGGACGACGCGCTTCGAGGTGCCACTCTTCGGCGGTTTCGCGCGGGTGGGAGAGACGCTCTTCGTCGGGGGTCGCGATCCCGGCGATCCGCCGATCGGCGTGCCAGGGGCGCCGCCGCGGGAGGTCGGGCTCTGGCGCGGTGAGGCAGACGCGCCGCTCGCGCACGTGTTCTCGGACGCGCAGGTGAAGTGTCTCGAAGCGCGCGACGACGGGCTCTACGCGTGCTTCGGGACGCCCAGCCCGTTCGTGGTGGGACGCTCGAACGACGAGGGCGCGAGCTTCGCGTCGGTGCTCGCGTTCGACGAGGTCGTGGGTCCGGTCGCGTGCGCGAACGACGCGCCGACCCTCACGCGCTGTGCGGTCGAAGAAGACGCGCACAACCGCGAGCACTTCGGGCTGCTCGACGCCGGCGTCGCGACGGACGCAGGAACGGACGGCGCGAGCGGGGGAGGGTGTGCGGTGAGCGCGAGCACTCCGCAGAGCGCGGCGTGGCTCGTCGCGCTCGTCGCGTGGCTCGTCTCGCGGCGAAGCACGCGAGCCTCACGTGGCCGCGCGCTCGAGGGGTGAGCTGCGCCGTCCGCATCCGCGAGCAGCACTTCGTGCATCCGAGTGGCCCGCGACCCGCGCGGCCGTCGGCGCGCTGCGCTTCGTGCCTCCGAGCCGTCAGGAGCGACCCGTCCGTCAGTCCGCGAGCTGCTTCTCGTGCATCCACGCCGCGTGGCGCGGCGCCTTCTTCGTCCGCGACCACTCTTCGAGCATCTCCCACTTCACCGCGTCGAGGCGGCGCAGCTTCGCCTCTTCTTCCGGATCGGGGCACGCGAGCTCGATGCGGTGTCCGTTCGGATCGAAGAAGTAGATCGAGTGGAAGAGCGAATGATCCGTGACGCCGAGCACCTCGATGCCGGCCGCTTCGAGCGACGCACGAAACGCCAGGAGCGTCTCGCGATCGGGCACCTCGAACGCGATGTGCTGCACCCACTCCGGGGTGTTCGGATCCTTGCCCATCTTCGGCTTCGTCGGCAGCTCGAAGAACGCGAGCACGTTGCCGTTCCCCGCGTCGAGGAAGACGTGCATGTAGGGATCGGGCTCCTTCGTGGAGGGCACGCGGTCCTCGGCGATCGCGAGGACGAAGTCCATCTTCAGGTGCTTGCCGTACCACTCGACGGTCTCTTTGGCGTCGTTGCAGCGGTAGGCCACGTGGTGGATCTTGGAGATCTTCATCGCCCCCGGAGCATCACGCCTCGGGTGAGGCGACTCAATCGTGGAGCGTGAGCGGCGTCATCGTCGGCGCGGCGAGTCGTCGTCCGATGCCACGAGCTCGCCTCACGAAGACCCACGCTTGGCGCGCATGATCTCGCGCAGGGACTTCGGCGCGTCGTCACCCGCCTTCGATGCGTCCTCGCGCGCGGCCTCGGCGGCGGGTCCCGGCGTCGGAGGCGCCGTGGGTCGGGGCGCTCCACACGACGGACACGACGCGAGCTCCGCCGCGCTCACGACGCCACACGAGGCACACGTGACCCGCCCGAGCGGGCGATCGACGAGGCGAACCATCTCCGGGTAGACGACCTCGAGCTCGGCGCTGGAGAGCCGATCGCGATCGCTCGCCGGCGACCACGTCACCTCGAGCGCGACGAGTCGGTCGATCGGGATGTCCGCGAGCCGCTGGAGCAGGCGATCGATCCGTTCGAGGGTGACGGAACGCGCGTCCTCGATCGTGTCGCGCGCCGCGACCACGAGGGAGACCACGACGAGCCCGTCGCCTTCCTCCGCGCGTGGCGTGGGCTCCGGCGCCGAGCGTTCGGTCGCGCGAGCGTCGGTGCCGCGGAGGAGCTCGTGTCGGTAGCGCGCGCGGAGCTCTGCCGCGTGGCGTTCGAGATCGCGACGCGCGTGACCGGCCGCGCGCGGGAGGTGGTCGACGATGCGCCCGTAGACCCACGCGTCTTTCGCTTCGCGCAGGGCTTGGACCACGTCGCGCAGCGCGTCGTGGCGAGCGCGTGCGCTGCCGAGGCCACGCGCCACGCGGGGTAGTCGTCGTTGGAGCTGCTCTCGCGCGGGGCCACCCAACGCGATCGAGACGAGCGCGACGTCGATGAGGCCGGGGTCGATGCGGTTGGGATCCGCCTCTCGAATCTCGCGTTCTGCGCTCCACCAAGCCCATCCGAGGCCGATGAGAAACCCGGCCAGGAGGAGACTTCCGACGATTGGGGAGAGTGGACCGCCGCCCGAGCTGCCTCCGCTCGAGTCTCCGAAACTACCGCTCGAGAAGTCGGCGGCTGACCCCGCCGACCCGGCCGAGAAGTCTCCGCCGCCGCTCGAGAAGTCTCCGCCGCTCGAGGTCGAGCCCCAGTCGCTGCTGCCGAAGCTCGACCCCGTGCTCTGGGCGGACGCGGGGAGCGCGAACGAGAGAGTGAACGAGAGGGCCAGGAGGAGGCGCACGCTCCGAGCGTCGCACGACTGGGCGGGCGTCCGCGAGACGCCCGGTCGTAGGCGGACATCTCTAAGTGCTCATGACCCGGACTTGATGAACTGCTCCCGACAGACGCCCGGTCGCGCGTCGAAGGCAGCACCGATCGCCTTGCCGCTCGTGCGTCGCGCGCCGCCCACGTTTGACGGACGTTCACGCGCGTTCGTATCCTGCTCGCTCGCGACGGGCGCGTCGCGCTAGCTAGGTGGTCGAGCTGGCTCGGGTCGGCTCGTGGTCGCTCCCGAGCGGCCGGAGGTGCGGATGTTTCGGGTTCTTCTCTTGGCTTTCGCGAGCGTCGTGCTCGTGCTGCCCTCTCTCGCGCGACCGTCGATCGTCTCGGCCCAGACCGAAGCGGAGCGGGCGCAGGCGCGGGCGGCCTTCCAACGCGGCGTCGAAGCGTACGCGGCGGAGCGCTTCCAAGAGGCGCTCGCGTCCTTTCAGGAGGCCTACCGGATCGCGCCGCATCCGAGCGTGCGCGTGAACATGGCCAACTGCTACGAGCGGCTCGAGCGGCCGCTCGAAGCGCTCGATCACTTCGAGCGTTTCCTCGCGGAGGCCGAGAACGCGAGCCCGGAGCAGCAGCGCGAGGTGCGCGCGGCGGTGCGGCGGCTGCGGCAGCAGGTCGGAGAGGTGTTCGTGCGTGTCCAGCCCGACGGCGCGACGGTGCGGGTCGGCAACGTCATGCGGACCGCGCCGGTTCTGGAGCCAATCGAGCTCGCGCGCGGCACGCACCGCGTGGAGGTCTCGTTCGCGGGCCACCGCACCGAGACGCGCGACGTCGAGGTGCGAGGCGGCGATCGGGTGGAGCTGACGGTGACGCTCGTGCCGGCGCCGGAGGTGGTGACGCCGCCCCCCGAGGTGCTCGACGCCGACGTTTCGAACGAGGGCACGGACGGCACGGCCGACGACACGGCCGACGACACCGAGGATGCGTTCGAGGACGACGCGGGCGGAGGACGCCGGCTCCACTTCGACGCGCCGACGATCGCGGCCGGAGCGGCCACGGTGGTGCTCCTCGGCACCACCATCGGGCTCGGCGTGGCGGCGCTCGGCGCGAAGTCGGACTTCGACGACGCGGTCGAACGCAGCATGAGCGCGCCCACCGCGGCGGAGCGCAACGAGGCGCGCGCGGACGGACGCGACGCGGATCGACGTGCCTCCCGCCTCTCCATCGCGACCGACGTCCTCGCCGTCACCACGGTGCTCGCGGCCGGCGCGACGGTGTTCTTCCTTCTCTGGGATCGCGGCGACGAAGACGTTGCGCGGACCCAGGTGGCCCCCATCGCCGGCCCGAACGCGGGCGGTGTCCTCGTGCGGAGGAGCTTCTGATGTCCATCCTCGTACGCGCTTCGAATCCCTTCGTTCTCTCGTGCGCGATCGCGCTCGGCTTCGGCTGCAGCGCGCTCGTCGACACCGACCCCGGACGCCTCGGCGACGACGAGCTCGTCGACGCGGGCCCCGTCAGTGACGGGGGCGGCGACGGCGGCGGAGGCTGTGGCGCGGGCTGCGACGACGGCGTCGCGTGCACCGACGACACGTGCGTGGGCGACGCGTGCCGCTTCGTCCCGAACGACGCGCTCTGTGGGCTCGGCGAGCGCTGCAATCCCACGCGCGGTTGCATCTCGGAGCGCTGCGCGACGAACGCCGACTGCGACGATGGGAACGCATGCAACGGCGAAGAGGTCTGCGGTGGCGCCGCACCCGACGCGCGCACGGGCTGCTCCACGGGTGCGCCCCCGAGCTGCGATGACGGAGTGCCCTGCACGTCCGACCGCTGTGAGCCCGGCGTCGGCTGCGTCAACATGCCCGTCGACGCCGCGTGCGACGACGGCGTGAGCTGCACGGTGGACACCTGCGATCCGGCGCGTGGGTGCTCGCGAACGCCGAACGACGCGCTCTGCGACGACGGCGTCTGCTTCGAAGGTGGGCGCTGCGATCCGGCGCGCGGCTGTCTCGGCGCGATGGCGATCAACTGCGCCGACGGCAACGCGTGCACGGAAGACTTCTGCGAGCCCGGCGTCGGCTGCCAGAACCCGCCGCGCGACGACGACGACGACGGCTTCGCGGTCGGCGGTCGGTGCGGTGGCGACGACTGCGACGACACGGATCCGAACGTCTACCCGGGCGCGCCGGAGCTCTGCAACGGCGAGGACGACGACTGCGACGGCGACGTCGACGAGAGCGACGAGTGCGCGACGGATCTCCCGGACGATTGCGAGAGCGCGACGCCGGTGGTGCTCGCCGCGAACACCGGGTCGATCACGGGCACCTTCGTCGGGCTCACGGACGACTACGACACGCTCTGCCAGACCAGCAGCGCCATGCGGAGCGCGATCGGCGGCGCGGCGCGGACGTCGTCGCCGGATGCGATCCACTACGTCGACATCCCCTCGGGCAACTGGGACGTGCGCATCGACACTCAGGGCGCGACGGTCGACACCGTGCTCGCAGTCGCGCGCACCTGTGGCGAGTTCGATCTCGGCGGCCTCGGCTGCAACGACGACTCGAACCTCGGCTCGACCACGTGGAGCCGCATCTGGCTGCACCGCATCGGCTCGAGCTTCTCGACCACGCGCGTGTTCCTGCTCGTGGAGCCGTACGGGTCGAGCGCGAGCGGCGACTACACGATCAACGTGCAGATCACGACCGCGGCCGAGGATCGCTGCGGCGCCGCGCTCGACATCCGCGGGGGTGGCACGGTGATCGGGTTCGGCGGCGTCGCGGTCGGCGCGGCGGGGCAGAGCGGCTCGTGCCAGGGCAGCGGCTCGTTCCTCGAGGGCGAACATCTGTTCTTCTACGGCCCAGCCTCGGGCGAGCGTCCTGCCGTCTTCGAGCTCTACTCCGACACCCACACGCCCGACGTCTACAACCGCTTCACCTGCAACGACGACGACACCGAAGGCGCGTGCGCGACGGGCACCAGCATCGGCGGCGGGATCCAGCGCGCGCGGATCCAGATCAACGCGGGCAACTTCGTGTTCGCGGACGGGATGACCGGCACCAACCCGGTCTACTCGCTCTTCTACGATCCGTGAACGACGCGAAGAGCTCGAGCGCTCATGCGCGTTCGAGCTCTTCTACGATCCGTGAACGACGCGAGAGCTCGAGCGCTCATGCGCGTTCGAGCTCTTCTACGATCCGTGAACGACGCGAGAGCTCGAGCGCTCACTTCCGCGCTTCGAGCTCTTCCCAGCGCGCCATCAGCCGCTCGACCTCCGCGTGCGCTGCGTCGCGATCGGCCGTGAGCTTCGGGACCTCCGCCGAGCGCATCGCGTAGGTCGTCGGATCCGCGAGCACCGCGTCGAGCTCCGCCATGCGGGTCTCCGCCGCTTCGATCGCGTCCATCAGCCCTTCGAGCTCACGCTTCTCCTTCGACGAGAGGCCGGCCTTCGGCTTCGGCGGCGTGCTCGCCTTCGCCTCCGCGGCGGTCTTCTCCTTGGAGGCTTCGCGCATCGCCTTCTCGCGTCCGGCCTGCTCCACCTCGCGCGCCTGCTTCAGCCGACGGTAGGTGTCGTAGCTGCCTTCCCAGCGGATCGGTGTGCCGTCGCCCTTCGGATCGATCTCCAGAATCGCGGTGCACACCCGATCGAGGAAGTAACGATCGTGGCTGACCACCAGCGCGGTCGCGTCGCTCTCGAGCAACATCTCTTCGAGCGCGCCGAGCGTCGCGACGTCGAGATCGTTCGTCGGCTCGTCGAGCAGGAGCACGTTCGCCGGCTCCAGCAGGAGCTGCGCGAGCCGCACGCGCGCGCGCTCGCCGCCGCTCAGGTTGCCGACCTTCTCGCGGATGCGATCGGGCGCGAAGAGGAAACGCGAGAGGTAGGTGCGCACGTCCATCGTGCGATCGCCGATCGTCAGCTTCTCTTTCTTGTCGGCGACGTTCTCGAGGATGGAGAGCTCGTCGACGAGCCCGCTGCGCGTCTGATCGAAGTACGCGAAGCGTGTGCTCGGGCCCACCACGACCTGCCCCGACGAGGGCGCGAGCTCGCCCGTCACCGCGCGCAGCAGGGTCGTCTTGCCGGCGCCGTTCGGGCCCACGATCCCGACGCGGTCGCCCTTCTGCAGTACGAAGTCGAGCTGCCGCACGAGGGTGCGTCCGCCGATCGTCAGGTCGACCTTCTTCAGCTCGAGGATCGTCTTGCCGAGGCGCGTCTGCTGGAGCGAGAGCGACGCGGTACGCTCGCGACGCGGGCCTTCTTCGGCGAGCGCCTCGTGCGCGCGACCGATGCGCGCTTTCTGCTTGGTGCTGCGCGCGGACGGAGAGCGCCGGAGCCAATCGAGCTCTTTGCGCAGGAAGTTCTGGCGGTTCGACTCCTGGCGCTCGGCGAGGAGCATGCGCTCGGCCTTCGCTTCGAGGTACGCGCTCCAGCCGCCGTCGTAGACGTGCACCTTGCCGGCGTCGAGCTCCCAGGTCTCGTCGGTCACGCGGTCGAGCAAGTAGCGATCGTGGGTGACGAGGAGCACCGCGCCTCGAAAGCGCGTGAGCAACCAGTTCTCGAGCTGCTCGATCGCGTCGGTGTCGAGGTGGTTGGTGGGCTCGTCGAGGATCGCGAGATCGGGCGCCTGCACGAGCAGCCGCGCGAGCGCGACGCGGCGCCGCTCACCGCCGCTCATGCCGTCGACCACCCGCTCCGGCTCGGGCGCTCCGAGCGCGCGCAGGGCCGCGGGCACCACGTGGTCGGCGTCCCACCCACCGAGGTGCTCGACCTCCGCTGCGGCTTCGGCCTGCATCGCGAGCGCGGCCTCGAGATCGCCACGTCCCTCCGTCAGCGCATGCGTCGCCTCGTCGTGGCGACGACGCGCGGCCTCCCACGCCGCGAGCCCTTCGCGCACCACCTCGCCCGCGGTGCGTCCGGGGGCGAAGCGCGGCTCTTGCGCGAGGTACGCAACCACTGCGCCGTTGCGCAGGATGACCTCACCGGAGTCGGCGTCCTCGTCGCGTCGGCGCAGCTCCGTGCTCGCGTCGGTGCCGGAGCTAGCGCCCGTCGCGAGGATTCGCGCGAGGGTCGACTTCCCGCTGCCGTTCACGCCGACGAGCCCGACGCGGCGGCCTTCTTCGAGCGAGAGGTCGACCCCGTCGAGGAGGACGCGCGGTCCGAACGATTTCTGTAGTCCGCGGGCGACGAGCAAGGGCACGGTTGTTGTTACTCCGAGGCGGTCGGCGAACGACGCCGACGGCGGGGTGTGCAGCAGGTGCGCCCAGACGGCAAACGCAGCCCGCGATCGGCGGGGCGCAGCGACGTGATGCGACGTGCGGTCGCGAGCGACGTGACGCGCGATTCGACGCGCGCCGTGGTGAGCGCCGTGCTGAGCGAAGGAGGATGGGGATGGAGCCGCGACACTCGATTCTGCCGGTCGATCACTGGACCACCGGGCTCTCCGAAGAAGAGCTCCGAGGGCTGGTCGAGCGTCATTCCGTGAGCTTCGAGGTGCATCCGCATCAGATCGGGATCGACGGATCGGTGCGCCGCGACGGGTGGACGATCGATCTGTACGGGATGCGCTCGGAGGCGGACGAAGAGCTGCACCTGCGCGACGCGGCGGAGCACCTCGACGACGTGCTCCGCTCGATCGCGCGCGCGGTGGTGCCGGAGGACACCGCGGCGCTGCACGTCGAGCTCTCGCCCTTCACCGGCGCGGTGCGCATGGATCCGAAGCGTGGCTTCGCCGAGCAGGTGCGGCTCCGGGTGTCGATCGAGCCCATGACGACCGCGCGGCAGAGCATCGTCGCGGGCGTGGAGACCGACTGGGTCAGCGACGTGAGCGCGCGGCTCGAAGCGCTCGGGTGCAAGCGGCGGTGAGCGCGGTACCGCGCGTCGGCACCCGTCTTCGACTTCGTCGGCGGTCGCTGAAGCGCGGAGCTTCTCGATGAGGATCGCATCTCGAAGCACCCCTCGATGATCCCTCGAAGACCCCCTCGATGAGCACCGACCCCGTCGACACACCCATCGCCTCCGCGAGCGCCCGCCCGTCCGCGCTCACGATGATCCGAGGCGGCCTGATGGTGCGGCCGGGTGAGGGCGTGCGCGTCACGTTGCTCTTCACGCACCTGCTGCTCGCGTCCGCGATCTTCGTGATGGGGCGGACGGTGCGCGACACGCTCTTCCTGAGCCGCTTCTCGATCGACGCGCTCCCGTGGATGTTCGTCGCGTACGGCGTGGCCTCCGCGCTCACCGTCGTGGTGTACGCGCGCTTCGCCGATCGCCTGCCGCGCGACCGCATGATCGCGATCTGGTCCGCGCTCGGCGTGGTGACCTACGTCGGTACTTGGTTCACGGTGCGGGCGGAACAACGGTGGATCTACCCCGTCTTCTACGTCTGGTCCGAGGTCTTCGCGAATCTGCTCATTTCGCAATTCTGGACCCTCGCCAACGACGTCTTCGATCCACGATCCGCCAAACGCCTCTTCGGGACGGTCGGCGCGGCGCGCGTGCTCGGCATCATCCTGGTCGGGCTCGCGACCGGTGTCGTCGTGCGCGCGATCGGCACCGAGCAGCTCCTCTTCGTGCTCTCCGGCTTGCTCACTCTCGTGGCGGGGCTCGCGCTGCGTCTCGGTCGCGAGGTCCGCGCGACCCCACGACCGAAGACCGCGCGTCGCAACGCCCGCCCCGCGCCGAGCGTGGTCTCCGATCGTTACGTGCGTGTGCTCGGCGGCATGCTCCTGCTCGCGTTCGCGAGCCTCACGGTGGGCGACTACCAGTTCAAGGCCGTCGCGCGGGAAACCTATCGGGAGGACGAGCTCGCCGCGTTCTTCGCGTACTTCTACGCGGGCGCCGGCTTGCTCGCGTTCCTCTTTCAGCTCGTCGGCACGCCGCGGATCCTCCGCCGCTTCGGGGTCGGCGTCGGCATGTCCGTGATGCCCGGCGTCTTCGGAGTGGCGAGCGCGCTCCTGCTCTTCTGGCCGAGCCTCGCGTTCGCCTCGGTCATGAAGTTCGCCGACAACGGCTTTCAATACACGATCCACGAGACGACACTGCAGTCGCTCTACGTGCCGTTTCCTGCGGCGGCCAAGGCGCGCACGCGCGCGTTCCTCGACGCGGTGGCCAAGCCGCTCGCGTACGCGCTCGGCGGCGTGCTCTTGCTCCTCTTCGCCAAGCCGCTCGGCACGATCGGCCTCTCCTGGGTCGCGCTCGGCGCGACGGTCGGCTGGCTCGCGATCGTGCCGGTGGTGCGTCGCCGCTACGTCGCGCGCCTCGAAGCCACGCTCCGCGTGCACGGCCTGGAGGACGACGCGGAGGGCCTCGTGGACGCGCACGCACGGGCGGCGCTCTCGGCCGCGCTCTCGAGCGAAGACCCGCGGCGCGTGGTCGCGGCGCTCGACGCGCTCGGAGAGTCGGCCTCGTCCGACGAAGCGGCGGTCGCGCTCGTGCGCCTCGCGGGCCACGACGAGCCGGCGATTCGCTCCGTCGCGCTGCGCAGGCTCGCGTCGCTCCCGCCGAGCGCGATCGTGCGGGCGGGCTTCGTGCCGGTCGGGATCGACGACGCGCACGCGGGCGTTCGCGCGGCCGCGTGTGGAACGGTGGCCGCGCTCGACGGCGACGAGGCGGTCGACGTGTTGCGGGCGCGACTCGACGATCCCGAGCGTGAGGTGCGGACCGCGGCGCTCGCTGCGTTGCTCGGTCGCGCCGGCTTCGAGGGCGCGATGGTCGGTGGGCCGCGGCTCGCGGAGCTGCTCGCGTCCGACGACGCCGAAGACCGCCACGACGCCGCGGTCGCGATCGGTGCGCTCGGGGCGGGGGGGCACCGTCGCCTCGCGCCCCTGCTGCGTGACCCCTCGCGCGTGGTGCGCAGCGCGGCCGCGCGCGCGGCGATCCGGGTCGCACACCCGAGCCTGCTGCCGCTGCTCGTCGAGCGCCTCCAGGAGCGCGCGACCGCGGGCGACGCCGGCACCGCGCTCTCCGCGCTCGGTGTCGGTGCGCTCGATCCGCTCCTCGCGGTGCTCGACGATCCGAGGTCCCCGCGCGAGGTGCGTCTCGCGCTGCCGCGCGTGCTGCGCGAGATCGTCGATGCACGCACCTACGACGCGGTGCTCGCGCGTCTCGACACGCCGGACTCGCACCTGCGGCTTCGTCTCCTCGCCGCAGCGTCGAAGCTCCGCAGCGCCCTGCGTCGCGCGCCGGAGCCGCGCGATCGGGTGCTCGGCTGGGTTCGGCGCGAGCGCGTGGCGACGGAGGGCTTGGTGCGTTCGTACGCGGCGGCGCGCGACGTGATCGGGACGGAGCTTCTCGACGAGGCGATCGCCTTCCGCGCCACCCGCGGGTTGCGACGGATCTTGCGCACGCTCGAGCTGCGTCATCCGCCGGAGTCCTTGCGCCTCGTGCGCGATCGACTCGGCGCCCTCGTGCTCTTCGAGGAGACCTCGCCCGAGCGCGCGGCGAAGCGGGCGAACGCGCTCGAGGTGCTCGACGGAATGCTCGAGCCCGCGACGCGCGCGCTCGTGATGCCCTTCGTCGACGACGGTCCGCTCGCGGGCGTGCCGATCGCGGGCGCGGAGCCTCAGCCGTTCGACGCCTGGGTTCGTGCTCAAGTCGCGCACCCGAACCCCTTCGCGACCTTCGTGGTGCTCGAAGCGCTGATCGCACGCGCGCACCCGGACGTCGCGACGTACGGCGCGCTCGCGACGACTCACCCCGACGCGGTGGTGCGCGAGTCGGCGGCGCGGGCGCTCGCCGCGGGTGGCGATCGCGAGCGGCTCGCGGCGATGCGTGACGATCCGGCGCCGCGGGTGGCGCGCGCCGCGCAGGTGGCGCTGGGAGAGGAGGGCGACGTGGAGACGACGTTGGAGAAGCTGCTGACCCTGCGCACGGCGCCGCTCTTCGCGACGCTGCGCGCGGAGGATCTGATGCCGATCGCGCGCGTCGCGACGGTGGAGCGTTACGAGCCTGGTGAGCCGCTCTTCGACGAAGGCGCGCCGGGCGACACGCTCTACGTGATCGCGTCGGGCACGGTGGCGATCGCACACGGCGGCGTGAAGCTCGCGACGCTCGCGGCGGGCGAAGCGCTCGGCGAGATGTCCGTGCTCGACGGGTCCCCGCGGAGCGCGTCGGCGGTGGCGGGCCCGGACGGCGCGCGCGTGCTCTGCGTGGATCAAGAGGCGTTCTACGAGGTGATGCGCGAGCAAGCCGAGCTCGCGGAGGGAATCGTGCGGATCTTGTCTCGCCGTCTGCGTGAGGCGAACGAGCAGCTCGAAGAGGCGAAGAAGGCCCGCACGAGCGTGCTCTGAGCGCGGAAACGAGCGGGCGGTGATCGGGCACGGAAGAACGACGAAGCGTCGGTGATCGCGCGAGGGAATCGGGGTCGCGAAGAAGGAGGAGGCCATGTTCGAAGCGGCGGAGCTCGGTCGGAAGGTCGACAAGAAGACGTACGCGGACGAGGTGCCCGCGCTGCGCGAGTCGCTCCTCGACGCGCAGCTCGATCTGCTGGAGAAGCGCGACTTCTCGCTCGTGATCCTCGTCAACGGCGTCGATGGCGCGGGCAAGGGCGAGACGGTGAACTTGCTGAGCTCGTGGCTCGATCCACGGCACGTGCAGAGCCACGCGTCGCGCGAGTACACCGACGAAGAGCGCGCGCGCCCGCCGCTGTGGCGCTATTGGCGCGACCTGCCGCCCAAGGGGAAGATCGGAATCTTCTTCGGCTCCTGGTACACGATGCCCATCCTCCAGCGCGCGTGGGGGCAGACCAGCGAGGCCGATCTCGATCAGGCGATGGACGAGCTCGTGCGCTTCGAGCGCATGCTCGCGCGTGAGAACGTCGCGCTGCTCAAGCTCTGGTTCCACCTCTCGAAGAAGCAGCAGAAGAAACGTTTCGAGGAGCTCGCGTCGGACCGCGCCACGAGCTGGCGCGTGACCAAGCAGGATTGGGAGAACCACCGCGGCTACGACACCTTCCGCCCGATCTGCGAGCGCGCGCTGCGCCGCACGAGCATCGCAGAGGCGCCGTGGCACGTGATCGAGGGCTACGACACGCGCTACCGCTCGCTCGCGGCCGGGCGCCTCGTGCTCCAGACGCTGCGCTCCCACCTCGACGCGCCGGCGCGCACGGAGCCCTTCGTGCCCGAGAAGGTCGAGGCCAAACGCGAGACGGGCGAGCGAACGCTGCTGGAGAGCCTCGATCTGAGCGGAAAGGTCGACGAAGAGGATTACGAGAAGCGTCTCGAAGAGCTGAGCGGCCGTCTCGCGCGGCTGACCCGCAAGAAAGCGTTTCGTGAGCGCTCGATCACTGCGGTCTTCGAGGGCGTCGACGCAGCGGGGAAGGGGGGCTCGATCCGGCGCGTCACCGGCGCGCTCGACGCTCGCTTCTACCGAGTGGTCCCGATCGCGGCGCCCACCGACGAGGAGCGCGCGCAGCCCTATCTCTGGCGCTTCTGGCGCCACGTGCCGCACCACGGACAGGTCACGATCTTCGATCGCAGTTGGTACGGCCGCGTGCTCGTCGAGCGTGTGGAAGGCTTCGCGCGTCCGAGCGATTGGCAACGCGCGTACCGCGAGATCAACGACTTCGAGGAGCAGCTCGTCCGCCACGGATCGATCGTGATCAAGCTCTGGCTCCACATCGATCCGGGCGAACAGAAACGGCGCTTCGACGAGCGAGCGGCAACCGGGTTCAAACGCTTCAAGATCACCGAAGAGGACTGGCGCAATCGCGCGAAGTGGCCCGCGTACGAGCTGGCGACGCACGAGATGTTCGAGCGCACGAGCACCGAGGTCGCGCCGTGGACGCTCGTGCCCGCGAACGACAAACGCAGCGCGCGTTTGAAGGTGCTGGAGACGTTCTGCGATCGCATCGAAGCGGCGCTCTGAGCGATGCGGCCTCGTGGCTCCTCGGCGCGGCGGGGTTGCGGCGTGCTGGAGGTCGCTCGACGACGCGGTGTGCAACGGGGAACGTCCGCGCCGACGCGGCTCGCGGCTCGCGGCTCGTGGGCGACGCGGGTCGTTGGCGATGTTGTGAGCCTGGTTCACAATGTCGGCGATGCACGCCGCGGCTTCGATTCCCGAAGTGCTCCCGTCCCCGCCCCCTCCGGTCGTGACCGAGGCTGACCGCCAGCAAGCGCGCCGCCTCCCGCTCTCCACACGCTTCGTGCTCGGTGAAGCCGTCACCCCCGTGCAACGCGCCTTCCTCGACGAGCACGGCTTCCTCGTCTTCGGCGCGGTGCTGATCCCGAACGAGGTCGCGGAGGTCCTGGCGGAGATCGACGCACTCCAGACGCGATGGATCGCCGAGGACCGCCGCGAGGTCCACGGCATCCCACTCTTCGTCGGCCGCGATCCCGACGGCAAGCCCTACATCCAGCGCTTCGCCTTCACGTCGCTCTTCTCGCCGTACCTGCACGCGCTCGTCCGCGATTCGCGGTTCGCCCCCATCCGCAGCCTCGTGGGTCGCGACGTGAGGGTCGGCGATCGCGAGAAAGACGGGCTCGTCTTCAACCGCAACCTCAACGTCCCCGGCAGCGCGTACCCGCGCCTCGGCTGGCACACCGACGGCCTTCGCGATCTCTTCCTCAACCGCGCGGTTCCGGGTCCCATGCTCAACGTCGGCCTGCACTTCGATCGCGTGACGAAGGCCGACGGCGGCCTGCGCATCCTGCCGGGCAGTCATCGGCAGGGGTTCCTCTCGATGCTCGCGCGCAAGCCCTACTTCGTCGATCACCGCCCCGATCGCGACGAGATCGCCGTCGAGACCGAGCCCGGCGATCTCACGGTCCACGACGGCCGCACGTGGCATCGCGTCGAACGATCTCCGCACGTCGGTTGGCGCAGCCTCCGGCGCACCATGTACGTGCCTTACGTCGTCGACGCGTACGCGCCCAAGCACGAAGGCTCCAAGACGCCGTTCTACCACCGGCTCGGGCGCATCCCACGCGAGCTGCGCGTGAGGCTCGGGCGCTGAACGCGGAAGTCGACGTCGGCCACGTCACCACTTCGCTCCGGGGAGGCGGACCGATTTTCGGCTGACCTCGGGGGCTTTTCTGCTATCCCGCCGCCGCCGGGGTGGCGCCGGACGTAGCGGGATCTACCTTCCGCCGTCCAAACCCCACCCCCGAGCGCGCGCGCTCGACGGCACGCACGAACAGAGGAGCACAGCTTGGCGACGAAACGACGAGGAGGCGGAGGCGGCGGAGGCCGTGGACGCCGCGGAAGGCAAGAGTTCGAGGATCCGGAAGACGACAGCCGGGACGATCACATCAAGCTCGACGGCACCATCACGAACGTGTTCGCGGGTGGCCAGTTCGAGATCGAGACCGACGCGGGGACGAAGGTTCGCGCGCAGCTCTGCGGTCGGATGCGCAAGTTCCGCATCCGCGTGATCCTCGGGGACCGCGTCACGGTGGCGCTCTCTCCCTACGACCTCACGCACGGCATGATCATCTACCGCGCGAAGTGAGCGCGGCGCTCCGTACTGGAGCGCGAGATTCGGTTTCCGACTCCTCGCCCGACCCACGAACGTGGGCCGGGCGCTCGTGCTCCGTCGGCACGAACAGCCGGGCGCTCGTGCTCCGTCGGCACGCCCTTCGGAAGTGCCGATCGTCGAAGCTCACGTCGATGAGAACGTCGACGAGAACGTCGACGAGAACGTCGACGAGAACGTCGACGAGAACGGCGACGAGAACGGCGACGAGAACGGCGACGAGAACGGCGACTGCGACGTGAACGACGAAGCCGAGCTCCTCGCACACGCCTCACCGTTCAAGTCGCCGACCACGAGAACGACGACCACGACCACGATCGTGAACGTTGCCGACGATCACGACGACTCGCCCACGAGGGTCAGCGAAGCCACGTCCTCGTTCCGGGCGCGACCGAACCATCTGCTACCCTGCGCCGCGATGTCGTTTCGACTGCGCTCGTCGTTCGTGTTGTTGCTCGCGTGTGGGGGAGAGCCCTCGTCGCCCGAGCCCGAGCCGCGCGCGGATCCCGAGCCGCCCCCGACCGCCATGACCGAGAGCCCGCCGCCGACCCCCGAGCGCGCGCCCCCCGCCGACAGCGAGTACGGCCGCATCTACCAGCTCCGCGACGATCACGAGCTGCGCGTGGAGCTGCAACGCGCGCTCGCCGCCGCGCGTGAGAGAGATGGCAAGCTGCTGGTGGTCTTCGGCGCCGAGTGGTGCCCGGATTGTCGGCAGGTCGCGAAGCTCCTCACCGAATCGCCTGCGCGCGACGTGGTGAGCGAAGGCTACGAGGTCGTGCACGTGAACATCGGGCGCCGCGATCGGCACCGCGATCTGCTCGATCGTTACCGCGTCGATCGCATCAGCACCCTCGTCGTGCTCGACGGAATGGCGCGGCGCGTGGCGCAGACGACGCTCGAACCGATCTCGAACCGCACCGGGCTCACCTCTGAAGCCCTCGCGACCTGGCTCCGCGATCCGCGCGATCCGTGGCGTCGCCCCGATCGACCCGATCCGCTCGGGTCGTCGCCTGGTCCGGTCGAATCGCCGCCCGACGACTCGCCGCTCTTCCCGCCCGAGATCCTCGGCGGCGGATGATCGCGCGATGATCCCGCGATCGCCGGCCGAGCGCGCGGGCGAGGCGCTCGAGCGCCTGCGCACGCTCTGGGCACGTGAGCGTCAGGCCCACCGCGCGCGTTTCGCGGAGGAGCGCACGCGCCGAACCTTCGCGGAGCGCGTCGCGCGAGGCACGGCGCTCGATGGGCTCGAGGTCGAGGACACCGAAGCCGCGCCCGGCGATCGCACGCGCCTGATCGTGAGCTATCCGAAGGGGGTCGACCCGGACGACCTCGCGCTCCGGCCCGGCGCGCCGGTGTTGTTGTGGTGGGACGAGCCCAAGCCGGACTCGAGCGTTCGCGCGGTGATCGCGCGGCGGCCCGGTGCGCAGCTCACGCTCGTGGTCGACGCCGACGTGCCCGATCGACTCTTCGAGGGGAGCTTTCGCCTCGATCTCGAGGCGCCGGAGGCGACCTTCGACGTCGGCGACCGCGCGCTGCGGCGCTGGAAGGACGTCGACGCCAAGAGCGAGCTGTCCGAGCTGCGCGACGTGTTGCTCGCGGGCGAGACGGCGCGCGTGAGCCGGGCGCGCGTGCACCGGATCGAGACCTGGTTCGACGAAGGGTTGAACGCCCCGCAGCGCGAAGCGGTCGAGCTCGCGTTCGGCGGGCGCGTGGTGTCGCTCGTGCACGGTCCGCCCGGCACCGGCAAGACGCGCACGCTCGCCGAGATCGTGCGGCAGGCGGTCGCGCGTGGCGAGCGTGTGCTCGTGTGCGCGGCGAGCCACACCGCGGTCGACAACCTCGCCGAGCGCCTCGTCGCGGCGTCGGTGCCGCTCGTGCGCATGGGCCATCCCGCGCGTGTCGCGGAGGCGCTCGAGTCGGTGACCCTCGACGCGCAGGTCGACGCGAGCGAAGAGCATACGCTCGCGCGGCAATGGAGCCGCGAGGCCGCGCAGCTTCGACGAAAGGCCGCGCGACGGAGCGCGCTCGATCGCGACGAGCGCCGCGCGATGCAGAACGAAGCGTGGCGGCTCCTCAAGGACGCGCGCGGTCACCTCCGCGGCGCCGAGAAACGAGTGTTCGAGCGCGCGCGGGTGGTCTGCGCGACCCTCGCGGGCGCGGCCGAGCATCGGCTCGACTCCGAGCGTTTCGATCGTGTGGTGCTCGACGAGGCCACCCAGGCCCTCGATCCGCTCGCGCTCGCGGCCCTGCGCCGCGCGCCGATCGCGGTGCTCGCCGGCGATCCGCGTCAGCTCCCGCCGACCGTGATCGAGCCGAGCGTCGCGCGCGAAGGGCTCGGCACCACGTTCTTCGAGCGCTTGCTCGACGGAGACTCGACCGACGGAGCCGACGAGTCGCCGGGGTCAGCCGACGACTCCGGCCGCGGCGCGCTCGGCCGAATGCTGCTCGTGCAGCACCGCATGCACGAGGCGATCATGCGCTTCCCGTCGGAGCGCTTCTACGAAGGTCGATTGGTCGCCGCACCCGAGGTCGCCACGCATCGCCTCGAAGACCTCGGTGTGCGTCCCGACCCCACGCGCGATGCGCCGTGGCTCTTCGTCGACGCGGCGGGCCGTGGCTGGGAAGAGGAGCGCAGCGACGACGACCCGAGCACGCGCAACCCCGGCCAAGCGGAGCGCGTCGCGGCGGAGGTGAAGCGCCTCGTGCGGCGCGGCGTGATGCCGAGAGACATCGCGGTGATCACACCCTACGAAGCGCAAGCGCGCGTGCTGCGCGGTTTGCTCGTCGAGCTTCGGCGCGAAGGCCTCGAAGTCGGCACGGTCGACGGCTTCCAAGGTCGCGAGAAGGAAGCGGTCGTGGTCGACCTCGTGCGCAGCAACGATCGCGGCGAGGTCGGCTTCCTCGCGGACGTACGCCGCATGAACGTCGCGATCACGCGCGCGCGCCGCTTCCTCCTCGTGGTCGGCGACGGAGCCACCCTCGCGAGCCACGCGTTCTACGCGGCGTTCCTCGAGCATGCCGAGAACGACGGCGCGCACCTCTCGGCGTGGGTCGACGACCCGGACGACGACCTGCCCGACGATCTGCCCGACGAGCTGAGCTCGTGAGCGGGCGCGTCGGAGGCGATGCCACGAACGGATTCCGAATCGGTCACCGATGATTCCGACGGGGGCGGCTCGTCGAACCCTCGGAGCACGCCCGACGTCGTGCGGCGTGCTCCAGACGTCGACGGCGAGCGGCTCGACGACCACACCCACGCCTCGACCCTCGCTCGCCGCGCGCGACCCCTCGGAGACGATCATGACCGCGAAACCGCACCCCACCTCGACGAGCCGCATCAGCACCTGTCTCTGGTTCGAGTCCGGGGGAGAAGACGCCGCACGCTTCTACGTCGAGCTCGTGCCGAACAGCGGCATCACGTCCGCGTTTCGTCCGAGTCCGGAGGCGCCTGCGCTCGTGATCGAGCTCCACCTCGACGGCGTGCCGTATCAGATCCTCAACGGCGGGCCGCACTACGTGTTGTCACCCGCCGCGTCGATCGTGATGCGGACCGACTCGCAAGCGGAGACCGATCGCTACTGGGACGCGCTGACCGCGAACGGCGGCAAGGAGAGCCGCTGCGGGTGGCTCGTGGATCGCTTCGGCGTGTCGTGGCAGGTCGTGCCGCGGAGGTTGATGGAGCTGCTCTCGGATCCCGACCCCGCCGCCGCCACGCGGGTGCGCGACGCGATGCTGCAAATGGCGAAGATCGACGTCGCCGTGCTCGAAGCCGCCCGCGGCTGAGCTCGCGCCACCCTCCGTCCACGGACTCGCGCTCGAGCGCGCGACTTCCCTTCGGCGGATCGCGCCAATCCTGATAGCGTCCAGCCGTGGCCGCTGGAGTGCCGCTCGGCCCTTACGTGCTCGTTCGTCGCCTCGCCAAGGGCGGCATGGCCGAGATCTTCCTCGCGCGTAAGGAAGGACCCGAAGGATTCGCGCGCGATCTCGTGGTCAAGCGCATCCTCCCGCATCTCTCCGAAGATCCGGAGCTGATGGCGATGTTCCGCGAGGAGGCGCGCATCGTCGCGCGCCTCGGTCACCCGAACGTCGTGCACGTGTACGACTTCGGCGAGGTCGGGGGCACCGCGTACCTCGTGATGGAGCTCGTGCGAGGGGTCGATCTGCGCGCGCTGATCGTGCGCGCGCGCGAGCAGGCGATGGCGGCGCGACGGCCCGGCGCGGTGCCGATGCATCACGCGGCGAAGATCCTCTCGCACGTCTGCGAGGGGCTCGCGCACGCGCACGATCTTTCGGACGCGCGCGGGCGACCGCTCGGGCTCGTGCACCGCGACGTCACGCCGTCGAACGTGCTCCTCGGCTTCGAGGGCGCGGTGAAGGTGGCGGACTTCGGCGTCGCGAAGCTGCAGCGAGGCCGCAAGGAGATCACGCGGGTCGGCATGGTGCGCGGCAAGTCCGCGTACCTCTCGCCGGAACAAGCGCGCGGCGAGTCGCTCGATCGACGAAGCGATCTCTTCAACGTCGGCATCCTGCTCTTCGAGGTGCTCACCGGAGACACGCTCTTCCCGCACGAGGACCCGTTGCACGCGCGCACGCTCGCCGCCGCGGGGAAGATCCCCGAGCCGGAGCGGCTGCAGATGTTGCCGCCGGGGCTGCGCGAGATCGCGACACGCGCGCTCGCGGCGCGGCGTGAGGACCGCTACCCGGACGCGCTCGCGTTGCGCGCGGACCTCGAACGGTTCCTGCGCGCAGTACCGGAGCCCTCGGACACGCTCGAGCTCGGGCGCTACGTGCGGCGGCTCTTCCCCGACGTCGTCGAAGAAGATCGTCGCGGTCCGCGCGCAGCCGGCACCGTGCCGCTCACGGGCGTGGTCACGCCGAACGGGCCGCCCGGCACCGCGCCGATCGCCCCACCGTCGGTCGGCACCGCGTTGCTCGACGGAACACCGCCGCGCGGCGAGGCGAGCTTCTCGGACACGCCAGTGGATCCGACGTTCGCGGCGGGATTTCGCGATCTGCGCGAGTCGAGCGCGCTCTCGCCGGTGTCGCGGAGCGGGCTCACGCCGTCGTCGAGCGCGTCGTCGAGCGCGTCGTCGAGCGCGTCGTCGAGCGCGTCGTCGAGCGCATCACCACCGTGGTCCACGAACGTACCGGTCGCGGTCACGCAGAAGGTGCCCTCGGTCGCGCCGCCGCCGCGCTCGCGTCGCGCGTGGCGGTGGGCTCCATTCCTCCTCGTTCCAATCGCGGGGGTGCTCTCCTGGCTCGTCTTCCGCACCCCCGACGACACAACGCCTCCACCACTCGAGCTCCCGACGGAACCGGACCGACCCGTCGTCGAGCGGCTCCCGACACGACCAGCGCATCTGCGCATCACCACCGAGCCAGCCGGGCTCGCGCTGCGCATCGACGACATCGAGCACGGCCCGGCGCCGCTGCGGCTCGCGGTGGAGCCGGGGCCGCACGTGGTGGAGGCGCTCGACGAAGGGCGCGTCGTCGCGTCGCGCACGCTCGAGGTCGCGGCTGCGACGGAGGTCGACGTGCTGCTTCAAGCGCGCACGAGGGATGCGCGGCTGCGCGTGGTGAGCGAGCCGAGCGGCGCGGTGGTGCTCGTCGGCGAAGAGCGCGTCGGTCGCACGCCGCTCGACGTCGGGGTCGCGCCGGGCGAGCACGTGGTCACGCTGCGGCTCGACGGATACCAAGAGCACGAAGCGCCCGTGCTCGCGCTCGAAGGTGGGGTCGCCACGTTCTCCGCCGTGCTTCGACGCGAGGCGCGTCCGCGCAATCCCGTCGTCACGCCGCGCGGCACCGGCACCCTCGCGATGGCCACCACGCCCTGGTGCGACGTCTTTCTCGGCCGCCGCAAGCTCGGCACCACGCCCTTCACGAACGTCTCGCTCCCCGCGGGCCGACACACGCTCACGCTGCGCGCACCCGGCAAGCCCGAGCGTCGGCACGTCGTCACGATCCGCGCGGGCGAAGAGAGCCGCGTGCGTCTGGCGCTCTGAGCGGCGTCGCGTGCCTGCTCGAGAGAGCATCCTCGCGTGGGCCGCGGATCACGACGCCAGAGCCGTGAAACGAGGCCCTACAAAAGGCGAACGCCGACCGGATCGCTCCGATCGGCGCTCGCACGCCAACGCACTCGCTCGTCTGCCCACGAGCGTTTCGATCACGAGAGAAGCGCCGAACGCCTCATCCCTTCACGCACACCACCTGGCGCAGCACGTACACCACGTCGACCAGGTCGGCCTGCGCGGCCATGACGGCGTCGATGTCCTTGTAGGCCATCGGCGTCTCGTCGATCACGTCCTCGTCCTTGCGGCACTCGATCCCCGCGGTCGCCTTCGCGTGGTCCTCGAGGGTGAAGCGCCGCTTCGCCTCCCCGCGGCTCATCGCGCGACCCGCGCCGTGCGAGCAGGAGCAGAAGCTCTCGGCGTTTCCCTTCCCGCGGACGATGTAGGAACGCGTTCCCATCGACCCCGGGATGATGCCGAGCTCACCCGCGCCCGCGCGCACCGCGCCCTTGCGGGTCACCCACACGTCGGCGCCGTAGTGGTGCTCCTTCGCGACGTAGTTGTGGTGGCAGTTCACCGCCACGTCCGCCGTCGTGAAGTCGGCGGCTGACCCCGCCGACCGGGTCGAGCCGTCGCCGAGCACCTTGCGGAGCGCGGCGAGCGTCGCGCGCATCATCACCTCGCGGTTCTCACGCGCGAAGCGCTGCGCCCAATCCACCGCCTCGACGTAGTCGTCGAAGTGCGACGTACCCTCGGGCAAGTACGCGAGGTCCTCGTCCGGAAGGTTCACGTGCCACGTGCGCATGTCCTCCTTCGCGAGCTCGATGAAGTAGGAGCCGATGCGGTTCCCGACCCCACGCGAGCCGGAGTGCAACATCACCCACACATCGCCCGCCTCGTCGAGGCAGAGCTCGATGAAGTGGTTCCCCGTCCCGAGGGTTCCGAGGTGCGTCACGTGGTTGCTCTGCGCGAGCTTCGGGTGCTTGTCGCAGAGCACCGCGAACTCGGCCGCGAGCTTGCGCGCCCACACGTCCGCCACGACGTCCGGCGGCTCACCCCACGCGCCGCGATCGCGCTTCGTCGATCGCGAGAGCGTGCGGCCGTGCGGCACCGCGGCCTCGATCGCCGAGCGCACGCCCTTCAGATCGTCGGGCAGGTGCTCGGCGCGCAGCGAGGTCTTCACTGCCATCATCCCGCAGCCGAGATCCACACCGACCGCGGCCGGCACGATCGCCTGCTTCGTCGGGATCACGGAGCCGACCGTCGCGCCCATGCCCCAGTGCACGTCAGGCATCACCGCGACCCACTTGTGGATGAAGGGCAACGACGCGACGTTCGCGAGCTGCGCGCGCGCCGCGTCCTCCACCACCACCCCACGGGTCCACATCTTCACGAGGCCGCCGTCCGGGGTCGTCATCACGTCGTAGTCGCGCGTGTCCATGGCTCTGTCTCCAGTGTCGAGGCCGACGTCGTCAGCCGTTGAAGGACCGTAGAGCGAGAGGCGTGCCGAGCGCGTTCGAGCCGGATGAAGCCGCGAATTTGCCGACAAAAGCGAGGCTCGGAGCGCTCGGGCGCATCGGCAGAGCGATATCCTGATATCGGATGTTATCCGTTCATATCGCAAGGACTACCGTTTCGACTGCGCCCTTTCCGAGTCCGCGACCCATGCCGAAATGGGTTTCGGTTGGAATCCTTCAAGCTGGTGGAACTTTGTGTGATAGAAATCACGTTTTTGCTAGGCGAACGCCCATAGAAACGGTGGATGGCTCGAAGGCTCGACCGGCCCGGAATCCTCGGTTCCCTCTTGGCTTCGACGCTCCTCGCGGGCGTCCTCGGCCTGGGTTGCGGGGGCGACGACGACGAGGTGTTGCCTGGCACCCGCGAGCCTGAGCCGGTCGCGTTCGAATCGGTCGCGCCACCTCCACACGGCCTGACCCCGATCGTGCGTGCGGTCTGGACTCGCGGAGACACCGTGGTGATCAACCGCTACGTGAGCTTCGACCGACGCGCGACGTGGCGCGCGATCGAGCTCGTACCCGAGGGGCGCCTGCCCGCCGACTTCGTGTTCCTGAGCGACACCACCGGCGTGGTGCGGACGGGGCTGAACGCCTTCACCCTCGCCGACCTCGAGGCCGGCACCTTCCGCAACCTCTCCGGCGAGCGCGACGACCTCAGCGGCTGGGCCGTCCACGACGGTTTCCTCTACCACTTCGTCGAGGAGATCACTGAGGGCGGCAGCATCTCGGACGAACGCTCGGTGGGTTACTTCTTCCGGCTCGACCTCTCCGATCCAGACGCCGAGTGGGAGACGTTGCCGACGCTCGCGACGACGTACGAGCCGCTGCGCTTCCGAGCCTCTCTGCACTCGACCGACGCGGGTCTCGTCGTGGTGACGCGCTTCGGTTTCCACACGAGCGTCGACGGCGGTCAGACTTGGTCCGAGGGTCCGGCGGTGCCGATGGGGCTCGGTGGCGCTCTCGGGGATCTCAACCCCGTGTGGATCACGCGTGCGGGGAACGTGTTGATCGTCCAGGGCCCGAACACCGTCGCCTCCTACGACGGCGGTGCGACCTACGAGACCATCGGCCCGAACCCCGGCCCCGACGTCGACTGGATGGACTTCGAGATCCTCCCCGACGGAACGCTCACCTTCCCGAAGAGCCGTCTCCGCTCCGACGACGACGGCCGCACCTGGCGTTCGTTCCTCGACGCGGAGATCCCACGCACCCGCGCGTATCTCCGCGGCGACGAGGTCTACCTCTCCGACGAGACCCGCGGTCCGACCCTCGTGGTGCGCGAGGACGGAGAGGTCGAGATGTTGCTCGCGCGCGTCTCGAACGAGGCCGGTGGTGGCCTCCTTCGAGCGGTCCCGCTCGCGAGCGGCGAGCTCGTGGCCGTGGTGGGCAACGACCAGCTTCGTTTCCGCCCCGGCCAGCGCGCGTGGACGTGGGAGCGTGAGCTCCCAGGAGCGGTCGATCTCTTCGACGTCGGCGCGGGACGCCTCGCGTATGCGACCACGGTCGCCGGAGACCGCACACCTTCGCTCGTCTTCTCGGAGGACGGCGGCGCGACGTGGGGAGAGCCCGTTCTCCTTTCGGGCGACGCGAGCGTCGAGCGGCTCGTGGCGCTGCCGGATCGGCTGCTCGCGTACATGCGCGAAGGGTGCACCGGCACGCTCCTCGAGAGCGTGGACGACGGTGCGACGTGGAGCCGTTTGCCTCCCGGGGGTGCGCTGGTCGACTCCGAAGGCGCAGTCGTGGTCGACGGCTTCCTCGATCACGTCCCCGTTGCCGCCACGAGCGACGGCGTGATCTTCGGCCACAGCACGAGCTACTTCCCGATCGGATCGGACTGCAACACCATCGACACCTACCCGAGCCGCTCGGACGACGCGGGCCGCACGTGGGTCCAGATCGGCGGCGGAACGACCGCCGAGGTCGCGTACCTGCCCATCGCCACGACGTCGCGCGACGATCTCGTGGCCGCCGGCTTCGTCGCATCGGACCTCCCGTCGGGCATGACGCGCACCGTCCTCGACGTCTGGCTCTTCCGCCGCGCCGCGGAGCGCTGGGCCGCGATCGGCGTGCCGACGGCCGACGACGAGCCCGTGCCCGCCGCGCCGGTGTTCGACGTTCGCGCGCACGTCGATCCGACCGATCGACTCATGCTGACGGTCTTCGGGCTCGGGATCGTGCGGAGCGCGGAGCCCTTGCGCTGAGCACCACGCCTGCGGGCAGCGCAAGGGTCCACCACGACGCCGCACTTCGGAGCTCGAGAGGCTTCCGGCGATCGCGCGCTTCGCTCACCATCTCGGGCGTCGAGCTGCCGCACGACTTGCAGCACGACCTGCTGGAAGGGGAAGAACGAATGCGACGCGACGAACTGGGGGAAGCGCGTGGACACCACGCCAAGGACCGACGCCGTACGTCGCAGGCTCGCCACGTCGCGTGCGTCGTCTGGATCCCGATGGCGTGCGGCGGGGAGCCTGCGAGCGAGCCGTCCGCGACGTCGAACGATTGGCGAGCGTGACGAACGATCCTCGACCCGTGGTGGTGATCGGCTTCTACGGCACCACCCTCGACTCCCCGAAGGGTGCGCAGCGTTGGAAGCGTTGGCGCCCCTCGCTCGGGCTGCTCCAACAAGACGATCTGCTGATCTCTCGCTTCGAGCTCCTCTGTCGACCAAACGAGGATCTGCGAGTGTTTCTCGAAGACGCAGCGCGTCTTTCGCCGGAGACCGACTTTCGTCGGCGCGACTTCGACGTGAAGGACCCGTGGGACTTCGAAGAGGTCTACGAGGCGCTCCACGCCTTCGCGCGCGACTACCCCTTCGATCCCGAGCGCGAGCGCTACCTCGTGCACCTCACGACGGGCACGCACGTCGCGCAGATCTGCCTGTTTCTCCTCACCGAGAACGGCTTCTTCCCCGGCGCGTTGCTTCAGACCTCCCCGCCGCCTCGCACGGGTCCGGACCGCTCCGCGCGCGAAGCGGACGAGCCGCGCTCGACTTGCTCGATCATCGACCTCGACCTCGCGCGCTACGAGCGCATCGCGCGACGCTTCGAGGCCGAGCGCGAGGTGCGTACCGGCTTTCTCAAAGCCGGGATCACGACGCGCGATCCTGGATTCAATACGCTCATCGATCGCATCGAGCGCGTCGCCGAGAGCTCGCGCGCGCCCATCCTGCTCTCGGGACCCACCGGCGTCGGCAAGACCCAGCTCGCCCGCCGCATCCACGCCCTCAAGTCCGAGCGCGGGCAGAGCAGCAAGACCTTCGTCGAGGTGAACTGCGCGACGCTGCGTGGCGACCACGCGATGTCGACCCTCTTCGGGCACGAGCGCGGCGCCTTCACCGGCGCGCACGCCAAGCGTCGCGGCGTGCTGCAGAGCGCGGACGGCGGCGTGGTCTTCCTCGACGAGATCGGCGAGCTCGGGCTCGACGAGCAGGCGATGTTGCTGACGGCGATCGAAGACAAACGCTTCGTGCCGCTCGGCGCGGATCGCCCGGTGCAGAGCGACTTCCAGCTCATCGCGGGCACCAACCGCGATCTCTTCGCGCAGGTGCGGGAAGGGCGCTTTCGCGAAGACCTCCTCGCGCGCATCTGCCTCTGGCACTTCCGGCTGCCGACCCTGCGCGAGCGGCTCGCCGACCTCGAGCCGAACCTCGACTTCGAGCTCGAGCGCTTCGCGCGACAGACCGACCGCCGCGTGACCTTCACGACCGACGCGCGCCTCGCGTTCCTGCGCTTCGCCACCAGCGGGGATGCGAAGTGGACCCACAACTTTCGCGACCTCGGCGCCGCGGTCGCGCGCATGGCGACCCTCGCGCCGAGCGGCCGCATCCGGAAGGTCGAGGTCGACGACGAGATCGCGCGGCTGCGCGCGACGTGGGGTGAGGGCGAGGCGAGCGGGACCTCGCGGGTGGACGCGATGCTCGGCGAAGCGGCTCACGCGCTCGATCTCTTCGACCGCGTGCAGCTCGAGAAGGTGCTCGAGGTCTGTGCGCAGAGCGCGACGCTCTCGGACGCGGGGCGAGCGCTCTTCGACAAGAGCCTCGCGCGCCGCACCAGCAAGAACGACGCGGACCGACTGCGGAAGTACCTCGCGCGCTTCGGCCTCGACTGGGCGTCGGTCCGCGTTGGATGACACGGGTCGGTGGTTCGAGCGTCGGTGGTAACGTCAGTGCAGCTCGGGGCCCGCGGAGGAGGCTGGCCATTCGAGGCCGTTCGCCCTATCACACGCCCGATGCGGACGTACTTGGCGCTCATTCTCTTCGTTTCGGTCGGTTGCACCGGGACCACCTCCGGTAGCGGAGGGCGCGATTCGGGAGTCGGAGGAGGCGAGGATTCGGGCACCGTGGGGGCGCTCGACGGCGCCAACCCCGCCGTCGACGGCGGTCCCGTGGTGATCCCGGGCGAACCACGCGGTGACGCCCGAGTCTTCTTCTCCGGTCACAGCCTCATCAACGTCAACACGCCGACGTTCTTCGAGCAGCTCGCGACCCGCAACGGTCGGGACGTCGACTACCAGCTCCAGATGGGCCTCGGGTCCACGCTGTCGATTCGTCTGGCGTGCCCGCTGAACGGTCAGCAGGCCGACGGGAGCGCGCTGACGTTCCGAGTGGCCGACGAGCTTCGAAGCGGCCGCTACGACACCCTGATGTTCACGGAGCGCCACGACATCGTCCAGACGATCGCATACGAGCGAACGACCTCGATGGCCCGTCGCCTCCGGGACGCCTTCTACGAAGGCAGCCCGGGTGGTCGCGTGTTCTTCTTCGAGAGTTGGCTGACCATCGACGTGGCGCGACCCTCGGGCTTCGTCGAACGGACTCGCCGGGACGCGATCGGTTGGGAGTGCGTCGCGTCACGGTTGAACGAGAGCCGTGGGAGCCACCCGCCCCTGCTCGTCGTGCCTGCCGCGCGCGCCCTCGCCGAGCTCGTGGAGGACGTGACGGCGGGGCGAGCCGCCGGCCTGACCAACCTGCGCCAGATCTTCACGGACGACGTTCATCTCACCAACGAGGGCAACTACTTCATCTCGCTCTTGCACTACGGCGTGGTGTTGCAGGAGTCGCCCATCGGCCTCTCGGCGTCTGGTCTGCGCCCGATCGCCGATCCCCCGCCTTCGCTCGACGACGCGAGCGCGTCGTACCTGCAGGGGCTGGCCGCGCGCTGGGTCGAGCGGACCTTTGCCGAAGCGGCGGCCTCTCAGCGGGCACGCTCCGAGTGCGGTGCGGCCGTGCGGTCCCTCTGCGTCGACACCCTCGGCGCGGGCGATTGGGCGTGCTCGCAGATCGAGAGCGCGTGGGCAGACGACTCGGCGGCGGTGCCGACGATCAACGAGCCGTGGTGTCGTCGTTGAAGCGGGCGACGGCCTCTCGAGGAAGCTGAGCACGCCCCGCGTCGCGGGACCCCCGACGAAGAAGAGCCGACCCCTCGAGGCCGGCTCTTCTTCGTCACGGGAGCGCGCGCTCAGCGCTCGGTCGCGATGTTCACCACGATGCGGCGACCGTCGAACTCGGCGCCGTTGAGCTCGTCGATGACCTTCTGCGCGAGCTTCCGGTCCGCCATCGTCACGAAGCCGAAGCCGCGGGAGCGGCCCGTCGCGCGATCCGTCATCACGACGCAGTCCACGACCTCACCGACCTCCTCGAAGATCTGGCGCAGGTCACCGCTGCCGATGTTCCAGCTCAAGCCGCCCACGAAGAGTCGGCACGGGATCGTGGCCGCGCTTCGACCCGAGCCGCCGCCGCTGGCGCCCCGCTCGATCTGTTGGAGGGCCTCGGAGATCGTCGGAAGATCGCCGGTGAGCTCCGCCGCGGAGACGATCTCGATCTCGGCGGGGCCGCGGTCGCGTCGATCGGCGCGTCGCTCGGCCTTCTCCCGCTTCTTGCGCGCCTTCTCCGCTTCGCGGGCGCGCTTGTCCATCGTGTAGTCGCCGCGACTCACGACACACCTCGCGCGGTCACGCCTCGCACAGGGCGGGTTCCACTCTCAGTTCGGCAGCAGATGTTCACTTCGTGCAACGAGTCCTCGATTCCTCTCAGGTACGAAGCCCGATTTGTAGCAGGGCGCGCGCGTGAGTGCAGCAGGGCCCGGTCGCACCTCGCGTGAGGCCCTCACGACCACCTCACGACCACCCCAACGACCACCGACCACCCTGCGACCAGCGCGCGACAGCCTCCCAGCGCGCGCCTGCATCGCCGCCGTCAGGGCGCGCGACCGACGTAGAGGAAGTGTTGCCCGCCCTTCCGGATGCGCGCCTTCACCGGCACGACCTCCTCCTCGAAGCCCGCGCGTCGAAGTCGTTTCTCGAACGCGTCGCTCCGAAAGCCCGACCACACCACCAGCGTCCCGCGCGGGCGCAGCGCTTCGCGCAGGGTGCGCAGCCCGTCGATCGAGTAGAGCCGCTCGTTGCTCGGCTGCGTGAACGGCTCGGGCCCGTTGTCGACGTCGAGCAACATCACGTCGTACGCACGCCGCACCGCGCGCACGTGGTCGACGAGGTCCGCGATCACGAGCTCGGTCCGCGGGTCGTCGAGCGGATGTCCCGCGAGCGGTCCGAGCGGCCCGCGGTTCCACTCGACGAGACACGGGAGGAGCTCGCAGACGACCACGCGCGCGTCGGCGCCGAGGTGATCGAGCGCGGCCCGCAGCGTGAAGCCCATGCCGAGCCCGCCGACCAACACCCGCACGCCCTTGCGATCGCGGAGCGGCGCACACGCGAGCTCGCTCATGTGCTCCTCGGAGCCGTGGACGTCGGAGGCCATCAGGCTCTGTCCGGCCACCGCGACCACGAAGGCGCCCGCTTCGCGCGTGAGCGTCACGGGCGTCCCGTCCGGCGTAGAGTCCTCCGCGAGCAGCTCTCGCTTTCGCACCATCGCGCAGACATCGCACGTCGCGCCGGCGAGGCCACTCGACGTCCGCGAGTCGGGAGCCCTCCGCGCCGCCTCCCCGCGGTTTGCGGAATCCCCCTCCGATGCCCTACTGTTCTGCTCGTTCCGGGGTCCCGCCCCCGTCGAGCGATTGCGCCGTAGGCTTCGCTTTCTCGCATCCGCACTGAAATCACGTCTGCGAACGACCGACGGGAGTGAGCCCGACGGCACGTGAGCCCCGCCGACCGACTCGCCGACTTGGCGACGACTCGCCGATTGGCGACCGACCCTTCGAACCGAGCCCATGCCCACGCGCCCACCCCGTCGGGAACGCAAAGCGAGCCGCCCGCCCGATCCGTCCAGCATGCCGCTCACGGCACCGCGCGGCGTGCTCGTCGTCGAGCCGGATCCGGATCTGCAACACAAGTTCGCGCGCTGGCTCACCGTCGCGGGCAACCGCGTGGTCGGCACGAGCTCGGGCGACGGCGCGCTCGCGCTCGCGCAGCATTGGCCGGTCGACCTCGCGTTCGTGGCGGAGGATCTCCCCGGCATGGATGGCCTCGAGGTCGTGCGACGTCTGCTCGCGATCCGCGCCAGCACACGCGTGGTGCTCCTGTCGACCGAGGACGGGAACGAGATCCAACAAGCCGCGCGCCTCGCCGGCGCACGCGCGTGTGCCCGCAAGCCGCGGCGCGGCGATCGACTCATCGAGCTGATCGTGCGCCTCGACGACGAAGAGCCGGTCGCCGCCGCGGAGTGATCGACGCGAGGCGCGGTCAGGCCGTCGTCGGCTCGATGCGTACGTGACAATCCGTCGTTCGCGCGAACGTCTTCGCAACGCCTTCTCTCGACCGGGCGTCGTTCCGCGGCTCGGCACGCTCGCTGCGATGCACGTCGTCATGCACCCGCACGCCGAGCCTCATCCGCAGTCCTCTCTCGCGTCGACGCGAGCTCCGACGTCTCGTCGACGACGACGGAACCGCGAGCTCGGCATGACCCTGATCGAGATCCTCGTCGTGATCACGATCATGGCCCTCGTCGCCGGCGCGGTCGGAGCATCCGTCTTCGGGGCACTGCGCGACGCGAAGGCCAAACAAGCGCGCACCGACGCGTCCTCGCTCTCCGCCGCCGCGCTGCGCTTCCGGCTCGATCACACGCGTTGTCCGACGAGCACCGAAGAGCTCGTCGAAGCGGGCTATCTGCAGCGTCACGGCCGAACCACCGACCCCTGGGAAAGTGACTTCGCCTACGAGTGCGAAGCCGACGACGTGATCGCGGTGAGCGCGGGACCCGACGGCACCTTCGGCAACGAAGACGACGTACGACCGTGATCTGCGGCGTCTGGGTCGTCGGTGAATGACATCGTGTTCGCGTCGAGGCCGAGAGCCGTGCGTCTCAGGTCACTCCCGAGGTTCGTTCGCGCCCACCGTCGAAACACCGCCGAAACAACGGCTCCCGAAACGTCGCTCGCCATTGTCGCGGAGGCCCCGCTCGGTGTAGGCCACGCAAGCACGGGAGCGCCGTCCGCTCGCCGTGCGAGGAGCGCATGAAGGTCCGCATTCAGCACCGCACCACGTACCACTACGACGAGCCCGCGCTCCTCGGGCCGCACGTGATCCGGCTGCGTCCCGCACCGCACGCGCGCACGCCTCTGCTCTCGTACGCGCTGCACATCGACTCCGAGCTCGACGGCTTCGGCCGTCACGCCGCAGGCAGCAAGCACGGGCCGCAGGTGCGCTGGCAATACAACCCGTGGGGAAGCCGCGAAGCGCGCGTGACCTTCCCGGCGGAGCGCGGCTTGCGCGAGCTCGACGTGCTCGTCGACTGCACCTTCGACATCCACTCGATCAACCCCTTCGACTTCTTCGTCGACGACGACGCGCGCGAGCTGCCCTTCGAGTACCCCGGCGCGCTCGAGAAGGAGCTCGCGCCCTTTCGTGCACCACCGTCGGACGACGCGCGTTTGAAGGAGCTCGTCGCGAGCGTCCCCTACGAAGGCATCACCGTCTCCTACCTCGTCGCGATGAACCAACGCATCGCGAGCACCATCCAGTACGTCATCCGCATGGAGCCCGGCGTGTGGTCGCCCGAGCAGACCCTCGCCGAGGGGCGCGGCTCGTGTCGCGACAGCGCGCAGCTCCTCGTCGCGGCCTTCCGCTCGCGCGGTCTCGCGGCGCGCTTCGTCAGCGGCTACCTCGTCCAGCTCGCCGACGAAGGCAACATCCCGGATCTCGCCAAGGGCGTCTCGAACGACGTCGTCGATCTGCACGCGTGGTGCGAGGTCTACCTGCCCGGCGCGGGCTGGATCGGTCTCGACGGCACCAGCGGCCTGCTCTGCGGCGAAGGCCACATCCCCCTCGCGGTCGCGAGCGATCCGGAGCTCGCCGCGGCCATCACCGGCACCTCCAGCGAGCCCGCGACCGACTTCGCGTTCTCGATGACGGTCGAGCGCCTCGGCCACGAGCCGCGCCCGCGCAAGCCCTACGAGGACGCGCAGTGGCAGAGCGTCCAGACCGCGGGCGACGAGGTCGACGCGACGCTCTCCAAGCTCGGCGTGAAGCTCACGTGCGGCGGCGAGCCGACCTTCACCTCGCGCGAGCACCCGACCGAGCCCGAGTGGGCGACCGAAGCGCTCGGAAAGACCAAGCTCGAACAAGGGCTCCGCCTCGCCGAAGAGCTGCGAAAGAGATTCGGTACCGGCACCGCGGTGCTGCACCGGATGGGCAAACACTATCCGGGAGAGAGCTTGCCCCGCTGGGCGATCGACATCCTCTGGCGCGCGGACGGCGCCCCGATCTGGAAGGACCCCAAGAAGCTCGCGCTCACGCCGCCGCGCAGCGTCGGCGCGGCCCAGAAGGAGCCCACCCTCGAAGACGCCTACGAGCTCGGACTCGCGGTCGCGCGCCTCCTCGGCGTCCCGCCCAACCAACACGCGGCCTATGAGGATCCCTGGCATTTCGTGAAGGAAGAGGCGCTCCTCCCCCACGACGTCGATCCGCACGACCACGATCTGGACGCCCACGAAGACCGCCGTCGACTCGCGAGCGTGCTCGGGCGCGGCCTCGAGGTCCCCGTCGGATGGGTGCTCCCGCTCGGTAAGCCCGAAGGCGTTTGGGTCGGTGATCAATGGACCTTTCGCCGCGAACGACTCTATCTGCTTCCGGGTGACAGTCCGGTCGGACTTCGGCTCCCGCTCAACCAGCTCTCCAGTGGATCCTTCGTGCCTTGGGAGCCCGATCTCACCCAGATCGACGAGGACGCCGACATCCCCTTCGACCCCGCGGCCTGGCTCGCGACCCGGCGTCACCAGCCGCCCGGCGCCCAGGCCTACGCGCTCCAGGGCATCCGTACCGCGCTCTGCGTCGAGCCGCGCGACGGAGTGCTCAACGTCTTCCTCCCGCCCACGAGCAACACCGAAGACTGGCTCGAGCTCGTCACCGCCATCGAAGCGGTCACCGAGCAGCTCGGCATCGCCGTGCGCCTCGAAGGGTACCGACCGAACGATCCACGGATGCGCTCCTGCACCGTCACGCCCGATCCCGGCGTGATCGAGGTGAACGTCCCCGTCGCGTCGAGCTTCGCGGAGTACCGCGACTTCCTCCACACCGTCACCGACGCCGCGAACCACGCGGGTCTCCGCCTTGAGAAGTACCAGCTCGACGGCCGCGAGGTCGGCAGCGGCGGCGGCAACCACCTCACGCTCGGAGGAGCATCCGCGATCGAGTCGCCCTTCCTCACGCGGCCGTGGCTCTTCGCGGGTCTGCTCCGCTACGTTCAGAACCACCCGTCGCTCAGCTACCTGTTCACCGGGCTCTTCATCGGCCCGACCTCGCAGGCGCCGCGCATCGACGAAGCCCGCCAAGACGCGCTCTTCGAGCTCGAGCTCGCGCTGAAACAAGTGCCCACGCGAGAGCAAGGCGGCTGGATCCCGCCCGGGCTCACCGATCGTCTCTTCCGCAACCTCCTCGCGGACGTCAGCGGCAACACCCACCGCACCGAGATCTCGATCGACAAGCTCTACGACCCGCACAACCTCGGCGGTCGCCAGGGCCTCGTCGAGTTCCGCGCGTTCGAGATGCCGCCGCACGAGCAGATGGCGTGCGTCCAGATGCTCCTCGTCCGCGCGATCACCGCGCGCCTCGTCGCGGAGCCCTACGAGCGCCCGCTCATCCCGTGGGGAACGGATCTGCACGACCGCTGGATGCTCCCGCACTTCCTCTGGAAGGACGCCTGCGACGTCGCCGCCGATCTGCGCGCGCACGGCGTGCACTTCGACGCGGCATGGCTCTCGCCCTTCCTCGAGCTCCGCTTCCCGATCGCGGGCACCTACGTCGCGGACGACGTGGAGATCGAGATCCGCCAGGCTGGCGAGCCCTGGTACACGCTCGGCGAACAACCCGCGGGCAGCGTGGTCGCGCGTTACGTCGACTCCTCGGTCGAGCGCCTGCAGGTGAAGGTCCGCGGCCTCGCGCCCGGCGACGACGGACGGCACGTGGTCTGCGTCAACGGCGTGCGCCTCCCGCTGCGCGAGACCGGCACCGTCGGTGAGAAGGTGATCGGCGTGCGCTTCCGCGCGTGGCAGCCACCGTTCTGCCTCCAGCCGACGATCCCGATCCAGCACCCGCTGCGCTTCGATCTCGTCGACGTCTGGGGACGCCGCGCGCTCGGCGCGTGCACCTACCACGTGTGGCACCCGGAGGGCCGCGGTTACGACGAGCCACCGCTCACGGCCTACGAAGCCAAGGCGCGTCGTGCACAGCGCTTCACGACCGACGGTCACTCCGCGTGGCCGATCACACCGCGCGATCCGGTGCTGCGACCGGAGGCGCCGTACACGCTCGATCTGCGATGGCAGTGACCGACGGCACGAACGCCTTGGACGTGGAGCTCCGCCGCGCGATCGCCGCGCACGACGCGCGTGTGCGCGAGGCTGGCCTCGAGCTCTGGCTCGGCGCGGAGCCGACCTTCACGGATCCGACCTCCAGCGATCCGGAGTGGATCGGCGCTGCGGTCGGAGGCACCAAGGAAGCACGCGCGATCGCGCTCTGGGTCGTGCTGCACGAGCGAACCGCACCCTCGGCGCGTCGTGCGACCGAACGCCCTCGCGCGCCGGACGCACGCTCGAGCGGCGACGCGAGCGCCGACGCGAGCTCCGGCGCACGCGCGAGCGAGCTACCGCCGCCCAACGGTCGCCGCCAGCTCGCGCTCCGCACCCTCGGTCGCCAATACCCGGGCGAAGACGCGCCTCGCTTCTCGCTCGGTCTCTACGCGCTGCGCGACGGCACACCGCTCTGTCCCGCGACCTTCGAAGATCCCGCGTTCGCCGCGGGATCCGCGCTCCATCCGCCGCGTGCTCGCGAGCTCCGCGACGCGCTCGCGCTCGCGCTCGGCGGCACCGCCTTCGACACCGACGGAGCGCTCCCGCACCGCCTCGTGGTCGGCACCGATCCCCGCGACGCACGGTGCCTGCGCGCACCCCTCGAAGGTCGCGCGATCCCGGAGAGCGGTCTCGTCGACGAGCTCGCGACGGAAGGCTTCACGCTCGTGTGCATCGGCGTCGAGGACACGCCGCGTGGTCCGTGCACCGTCCTCGAGCTGCCAGGCTTCGCTTCGACGCGCGGCTCGGCCTCCAAGCCCACGAACGCGACGACGACGACGACGCACGTGACGACGACAGCCGACGTCGACGCCTTCCTCCGTTTCCTCGGCGTCCTCGCCGAAGCCTGCCGCACCAGCGCCACCCGCGCGTTGATTCTCCGCGGCTTCCCACCCCCCGTCGACGCCCGCGTCCGTTTCGCGACGCTCACGCCCGATCCCGGCGTGGTCGAAGTGAACATGGCGCCGTGCACGGAGCTCTCCGACTTCGCCGCGCAGGTGCACGCGATCCACGAAGCCGCCCACGACGTCGGCCTCGCGGCGGAGCGACGCCACTTCAACGGCGAGCTCTCCGACAGCGGCGGCGGCGGACACCTCACCTTCGGTGGTCCTTCGACCGAAGCGAGCCCGTTCTTCCGCTTCCCGACCTTGCTCCCGAAGCTCGTCGCGTACCTCAACCAACATCCCTCGCTCAGCTACTACTTCGGCGGCCACGCCGCGGGCAGCGCGAGCCAGTCCCCGCGCGCCGACGAGAGCGCACGCGAGCTCTTCGGAGAGCTCCAGCTCGCGCTCGCGCGACTCGTGCGTGCTGCCACCACACCGATCGCGCCCGCCGCGCCGAGACTGGCGCCGACCACTCCGAGCGCGGTGCCCACGACGCCGAGTCCGATCCCCACCGCGTCGAGCACCACCGCGAGCGCCGCGAGCGTCGATCCCACGCTCCTCTGGTCGAGCCTCGCGCCCTTCCTCGCCGATCGTTTCGGCAACTCCCACCGCAGCGAGGTCAACGTCGAGAAGCTCTTCAACCCCTGGCTCCCCGGCCGCGGCAAGCTCGGGGTCATCGAGCTGCGCGCCTTCCGGCAAGCGCCCACGAGCTCGCACGCCATCGCGCGCGCCGCGCTCTTCCGCGCGATCCTCGCGCGTCTCGCCACGAACGACTTCCCCGTCGCGCTCCGCGACTTCGGCGCCGAGCTCCACGATCGCTACGCGCTCCCCTTCTTCCTCGAGAACGATCTCCGCGAAGTCCTCGGTGACCTCGAGCGCGCCGGCTTCGCGCTCCCCTCCGTTCTCGCGCACGAGCTCTTCCGCGATCCACACCGTGTGCTCGGCGAGGTCGAGCTCGGCGATCCGAAAGCCCCCGTCACCCTCACCGTGCGCCGCGCGATCGAGCATTGGCCGCTCGTCGGAGACCTCAGCGAACAAGCCGGCACCACGCGCCTCGTCGATCCTTCCACGACCCGTCTCGAGGTCCGCGTCACCGGCCCGAGCGAGCGTGTCGGTCGCGTGATCGTCGGAGTGCGCGAGGGAGACTCCGCCGTCCGCGCGCCCACCACCTTCGTGGACGACGGAGCCCGCAGCACCGTCGTGGTCGGCGTCCGCTTCCGTGCCTTCGTGCCCACGCTGGGCCTGCACCCGAGCCTGCCCGCGCGCGATCCCCTCGAGCTCGTGGTCAGCGTCGGCGAGCGCAGCTACGCCCTCGCGCTGCACGCGTGGATCCCGGGCGGCGGCGTCTACCCCGGCCTCCCCGAGACCGACGAAGAAGCCACCCAGCGCCGCGTGCAGCGCTTCGTGGTCGAAGAGCGCAAAGCGCCGACGTGGACGAGAGCGCCGAGCGGAGCGACGACGCGACACACCATCGACGCGCGTTGGGTGTGAGCGCGACGTCCGCGCGAGCCCACCGCTGCGCGCGCGTCCGCTCGCTCGGCCTGCCGAAAGATACGAGCGCCGCGCCGGTGGCTCTCACCACCGGCGCGGCCTCGACCACACACACTCACCAGCACGGCCAGCCCACCACGGCCGACCTTGCCTACACACGTCAGCGCACGTTCGAGTCGTCGGGAGGATTGGGATGGAGGGCCGACTCGCCGCTCGAGGCGACGCGGTAAATCTGTCCGGAGGGGGTCTCGAAGAAGGCCGCGTCCTCCACGTCCGGTACGAGGAGGCTGGCGAAGCCGGGCAGGCTCGTGTCGACGCGGCGCGCGCCCACCCAGCCGAGGTCGCGACCGAAGCGATCGCGCGCCTTCATCATCGTGAGCTCACCGTCGCTCGCGTCGGTGACGCGCTCTTCGACGAGGCCGGTCCAGCTCGGCGCGCTGAAGGGCGCCACGCGGAAGACGTGGTGTGGCGCGAGACGCCAGGAGAGCGTGCTGCCGCCCGCGACCGAGACCACGCGCTGGTGGAGCCGCAGGTACGCGAAGTCGCTCACCCACTGCGGCTCGCAGTAACCCATGAAGTCCTTCGTGGACGGGTCGTAGAGGCGGTCGTTGCGGAAGTCGTAGCCCCAGACGCCGGTCGCGCCGCCCGCGTGCGGGTAGCCGGGCTCGGAGCCGCTGACGCCACCGCAGGGCGCGTGCGGACGACCGTGCGCGTGGCCGAGCTCGTGGATCGCGCTGAAGCGGTTGTTCTCGTCGCCGTAGCCGAGCGCGAGCCCGTAGCGCTGGCTCTGGGAGTTGCCCTGATTGAGCGGCGCGATGCCCGCGATGCAGCCGCGTCCGCAGAACTCGCGGAACGACGCTGCGGGCGAGAAGAGCCCGAGGTAGTACTCGCTGCCGGGCGCGCGATCGCTCTGGCGGAGGTTGCCCACGCCGTCGAGCAGCGAGCCCCACGCCTGACCGCTCGTCGGCGCGACGGTGGTGCTGGTCGAGACCGACTCGCGCACGCGCAGGCGCACGTCGCTCACCGGCCACATCGCGAGGAGCTGATCGCGCAGCGCGTTCATCGCGCTTTCGCTCGTGTCGGGCATGCGACCGCTGCCGTCCGCGTCGTAGCGGATCGGCACCACCACCACGTCGATGCCGCCGTTCTGCATCGCGTCGAGCGCGAGCTCTCCGCCGTCGCGCGGGAAACGTGCGAGGTCGCTGCCCGCGCCGCTCATCTCGAGGAGCGAGACGGAGATCGACGCCGAGGGCGTGAGCGCGTCGCGCGGGATCTCGAGGTTCAGCGTCGAGGAGGGCGTGTTGATCGACGAGGTGCCGGAGATCGTCGCGCTCTCCATCAACGTGCGGACCTCACTGCCCGTGTCGATGCGGACGAACGCCATCACCGAGCGCGCGCTCCAGCTCCCGGTGGGTCGGACGTACACGCGAAGCAGCGAGGGCTTGTTGGCGACGAGCGGGATCGTGCGCGGGACGACCGCGCCGTTCTCGACGATGGGCACACGGATCGTCTGGTAGATCTCGAAGCCGGTCAGCTCGAGGCCGTTCACGGGGCCGAAGCCGGGCGGCGCGTCGGTGGGCGGCGGAGGAGGCGGAGGCGGCGGCGGGCCCGCGTCGACTCCGGGAGGCGTGGGGGTTCCCGCGTCGACCCCGACTCCCGCGTCGGTGCCCGGAGGCGGAGGTGGAGGCGTCGCAGCGTCGGTGCCCGGGACCGGTGGCGGGAGCGGCACGCTGGCGTCGCCCGCCGGCACATCCGTTCGCGACAGACGCCCCGGCTCGCACGCGAGGGCGAGGGCGATCGGCACCAGGAGGAGCAAACGACGCATGCCTCGTACACTGTGCAGGATGCGTGCACAGCAAAGAATGCAATGATTACGGGCAAGTGGGGCGTCGGGATTGTATCTCCCCAGGTGACACGGGGCCGGGCGACCGACCACCTGCGTGAGCGCATCGAGCACACCTCGCACCCTTCGGCTCGGTGAGGACGGGTTCTGGCGGATCACGGAGACCGAACCGCGAGGCCGTGCGCGCAGGCCTACGCGGCAGGAAACGCTTGCGTCGTTTCGCGGGGAGACGTAATCGAAGCCGCGATGACCGAGCCGATGGCGCAGCCGAAGACCGAGGGCGAGCTGAAGGATGCGATCGACGCCGTGCTGCGATCGATCCGACACGAGCGCGATCGTTGGGACGAGGGTCTCGCGACGTTGCGGAGCTGGCTCGAAGGGCCGCTTCGCCACGCGACGCTGGAGCTGCTCGCGGCGGCCGCGCGACGCGAGCGTCTCGAGTTCCAGTGGAAGCTCGAGGAGCTCGTCGAGGCGTACGCGCCGCCGCCGCCGCCCAAGCCTGCGGCGCCTGCCGCGCCCGCCGCGCCCGCCGCAGCGCCCGAGTTCCCGGCGAAGGCGAACGACCAAGGCTGGCCGTCCGAGCCGAAGGAGCCCGAGTTCCCGGCGAAGGCGAACGACGAGGCGTGGCCGACGAAGGCCGACGAGCCCGCGCCCGCGGCGGCCGGGGCGATTCGCCCCGAGGATCTCTCGCTCATCGCGGAGGACCCGCGCGGGTTCGCGCTCGCGGAGCATCGCCCGACCGGCGACTGGTACCTGATCACCGGTCAGGACCCGCGCTCGGGTCAGCTCCAGATGCGCAAGCTCTCGGTGGACGAGAAGCGCGCGCTCCAAGCGCAGCTCGGCGTGCTCTGATCGCATCGTGGAGCCTCAGCGCATCTGAGGGATCCACGGCTGAATCCCACGGATCCCTCGCTGGTCCTGAAGGATCCGCCGCTGATCGTGAAGGGTCCACCGGTCTTGCGACCGAATATCCACCTCTGATCCTGAAGGATTCACCATTCTTGCTGCATTGGAACGATGCAGCGGGGAGCCGACTGACGCGGGGTCACTCGTCCGATTCCGCGAGCACTTCGGCGCGGACGTCGTTCCACACCGCGTCGAAGTCCTCTCGGGTGGTGAGGCAGTCGCGATCGGGATCGGTCAGGCCGCCGACGCCGAAGGCGTAGAGCACGCGCTCGAGGACCAGGCTGCCGAGGATGTCCGGTTCGGCCTGCGCGCGTGCGGCCTCGCCATCGGTCACGCCCACGAGGTGCACGAGCACGCAGTGGCCGGCGGGCAAGAGCAGGTCGAGCTCGTACTCCGGCGACAACGTCGCGAGCACGTGACGGAGCGCGCCGCGGCCTCCGATGGGGCTGTGGCAGGCGCGCAGGCGACCCGGTTCGAGTAGCGTCGCTGCGTCGTCGAGCAGCACCTGCCGCACGAGCCCGAGCAGGAGCTCGAGCGGCCACGCGGCGTCTTCCGCGCTCGCGAGGACGTACTCGAGGCCGAGGCCCGAGAGGGCGTCCGGGTCGTCCCTCAGCGCCTGGACGTCACGTTCCTCGAAGGGCTGCGAGAGCCCATGCGTGACGTAGAGCCAGCTCGTGCGCTCGCCGCGCGGTGCGTAGCGATGAAAGCCGCCACCCGGCCACGCGCGCGCGACCTCTTCGTCCTCGGGCGCCAGGACGGTGTCGGGTGGCTCGGTGGCGCCGAACACTGCCTCGAGGGCGAGCTCGCGCGCCTTGACGTGCGCCGCGTACCAACGCTCCTCGGGGCCGAGCTCGGGGTGCTCGTCGGAGATGTCGGGGAGCGAGGAGAAGTCGACCGTCATGGCGCGCGAGGGTGGTCGATCGCGGCCGTCACGTCGACGCGGATCGTGAGCACGTGGCGGAGACGTTCGGAGACGTTCGGCAGAGACGTTCGGCAGAGACGTTCGGCAGAGACGTTCGCGTCACAAGAGCGGCTGCGCGAGGAACACCGCGGCGTTCCGGTAGCGAGCCAGCACACGCGTCTCCCGACGATGCCGACGCGCGGTGGCGAGCCTCGCGTCGGCGACCGCGAGGAGCTCTTCGACGAGCGCACGGTCGTAGATCTCGACGAGCACCTCGAAGTTCAAGCGCAGGCTCCGCGGATCCCAGTTCGCGCTGCCGACGAGCGCCCACGCGTCGTCGATCAGCAGGAGCTTGCTGTGGTCGAACGGGCGCGCCGTACGCCAGACGTTCACGCCTTCGAGATCCCCGCTGCGATCGAGCAGATGTTGCATTGCCCAGTCGACGAAGCGCAGGTTGCTGTGCTCCGGAATCACGACGTCGACGCGTACGCCGCGCCGCGCGGCCATCTCGAGCGCCGCGGTGAGCGGCGGCTCCGGAAGAAAGTACGGTGTGAGCACGACGATGCGCTCTTTCGCCTGCGTGATGCCGGCGAACATCGCGAGCCACGCCTTGTCGATGTCGTCGTCGGGGCCGTCGGTGATCACGCGGCACGACGCGTCGCCGTGGGTGCGTTCGTCCGTGCTCCACGCCTCGCCTTCGAGCACTTCTCGGGTCGAGAAGCGCCAGTCGTCCGCGAAGGCGTCGAAGAGCTGCTTCACGATCGGGCCGCGCAACCGAAAGTGGTAGTCGCGCGTGGGGTTCTTCGGCGCATCCGTGAGCACGTGATCGGGTCGTACGTTGAGCCCGCCGACGAACGCGACGGATCCGTCGACGACCAGGATCTTCCGATGGTTTCGCAGGTTGACGTAAGGCCAGCGCCACGGAGGAAACGCGGGCAAGAAGCGCCGCACGGGGACCTTTCGACGTTTGAGCAGGCGTGTGATGCGCGGGGCGCCGTAGCGCTCGCCGGCGGCGTCGACGAGCACGCGCACCTGCACGCCGCGCGCGACCGCGTCTGCGAGGGCGTCGACGAAGCGCTCTCCGGGACCTGCGGCCTCGAAGATGTAGCTCTGCATCACGACGCTGCGCTTCGCGTCGCGGATCGCGGCGAGCATCGCGGGGTAGGTCGCATCACCGTTCGCGAGCGCGGTGACTTCGTTGCCGGCGACGAGCGGGCGAGGGCTCACGGTGCCCACCGCGCGTGCGAGCGGCGCGAGCGAGCCGAGCGCTTCGGGGGCGAGGCCGCCCGCGTGCGGCGAGGCGTGAAGGACGCGCAACCGGAGCGCGCGTCGTCGGATGCGGTTGATGCCGAGCACCAGGTAGAGGAGCGCGCCGACGAGCGGAGAGAGCCAAGCGAGCGCGATCCAGCCGAGCGACGAGCGTGGGTCGCGCCACGAGCCGAGCGCGTGAAGGCTCACGAGCAGCGCCGCGAGCAGCGCCGCGCCCGCGAAGCCCCACTGCACGAGCGTGGTGGTCTCGTCGTCCACGACGATCAGCGTAGAGCCGAACGATCCTCGGCGTCGTGGTTCGCGTGCGCGGAGCGCTCACGCATGCGATCGCGTCGCGATCACTCGCGGCAATACGCCCCGCAGAACGACCACGACGCGCGGTCGAGCCTCTTCGGGCCGTACGCGGTGAGAAACGCGACGATCGCGGCGGGGTCGTCGCTCGCGACCACGCGGTCTTCCCACGTGCCGCGCGAGAGCTGCGCGAGCACCGGCAACACCGGCAGCTTCTCGGTCCAATAGCGGACCCCGAAGAGCGCCATCGGAGAGACGAGCCCACGCACGGTGCCGTAGTGGTTCTGACACGCGTCTTGGAAGATCTCCTGCACGGTGCCCGCGCTGCCCGGCGCGAAGACGATGCCGTGGGTCGCGAGGCTCACGAGGCCTTCTTCGCGCACGGAGTTCGCAAAGTACTTCGCGTGCCACGTCGCGAACGCGTTCGGTGGCTCGTGACCGTAGAAGAACGTCGGAACCCCGAGGGTGGGTGTGGGCGAGGCGCGCAGGATCGACGCGAAGGTCGACCGCACGCGGTAGGCCGCGACGAGCCACTCGCGATCCTTGTAGAGCGGCGCCTCCGCGAGCATGCGCACCGCGCTCACCAGCTCGGCGTCGTCGGCGTTCGCGAAGCGCGCGCCGAGGTTCGCCGCCTCCATCGCGCCCGGGCCGCCGCCCGTCGCGACGAGCACGCCGTCGCCCGCGAAGGTCGCGGCCATGCGCGCCACCGCGAGGTACGCCGGGTCGTCGCGCCGCATCGCGTGCCCACCCATGAACGCGACCACGCGCTCGTGCCGCGCGAGCAGCGTCTCGAGCGCCTCCGAGATGCCGTGATCGTGGAGCCGTCGCGCGAAGGCCTCCAGCATCGACGCTTCGTCCGCGCCGCCGGTCGCGCGGAAGTGTGTGTACACGCGCGCGTCGAGGGTGTCGCAGTAGGTGCAGGGATCGTCGGCGGAGAAGCCCGCGAAGAGCTCTTCCGGCGTGTAGAGCGCGGTGCGCCAGGGCTCGTAGGGCAGGCCGTCGAGGCGCGGGAAGACGAGCGCGCCGCGGGTGACGACGTCGGCGAGATCGTTCGGCTCGAGCAGACAGCCGAGGAGCACGCCGTCGCGCACGTCGAGCGCGCGAAGCTTCGCGGCGTGAGGTCGCAGATCGAGGTTCTGAACGACGACGTTCGCGAGGCTCGTGGCGGAGCCGAGGAAGCTCGTGAGGGTGGCCTCGTCGTGGATCTCGCGCATGCGGCGGATGCTCGGGCCCGAGCGTGATCGACGCAAGCCCGCGGCGCGTGACCCGGCCTCATCGCCACGGATCGCTCGCTCGGTCTCGAGGTGCTTCCTCGGCTCAACCGCGCGGGAGCACGTCGTCCCAGCCGAGGTCACCTCGACGCAGCGGAGGCAGCGCACGCCCGGCCGCGCGCGCCACGACCGCGAGCAGCTCGTGCAGCGCGTGCGCGGTGCCTCCGTACACACGTTTGTTCTCGAGCTCGAACACCGGCGAGAGGTGCTCGCGCCCTTCGTGGGTCCAGGGGATCCCTTGGAGGTGCGGACGCGCGAGCGCGTCGCGCACCGAGAACGCGAGCACACGCGCGACCTCGTCGGGGCTCGGCACCAGCGGCGCGTCGTGCGCGATCACCGCCACGAAAGGCTCCAACCGAAAGTCGCTCGTGTAGAGCGGGATGCTCGAGAGCCTGCCGATGACGCGCGCTTCGTGCAGTCCGATCTCCTCGCGCGCCTCGCGCAGCGCGGTGTGCTCGAGGTCGGGATCGCTCGGGTCGGGTTTGCCGCCCGGAAAGGAGACCTCGCCGCCGTGGTAGCGCAGCGTCGCCGCGCGTTCGGTGAGCACGACCTCGAGATCGTCGTCCACGAAGCGCACGGGCACGAGCACGCCGGCCTGCAGGTGGTTGCGCCGTCCGGGGAGCGCGGGGACGTCGAGCCGCCGGTGCGCCTCGAGGGTGGCGATCAAACGCGGAAGGTCGGGGAGCGAGCTCACGAGGAAGACGTCGCGTGCGGTGCGCGGACGTCCGAGGGTAGCAGATGGGTCAGGCTCAGCCCCGTCGATGCCGCCAGGCTTCGTCGCTCGGAGGTTCGACCGCGACGAACGACACGCTCGCCGAGCGGACGTCGTTGCCTCGGGCGGCGGCGTCGAGCTCCGCGATGCGTCGGTCGAGCAGTCCGTACACCTCTTCCACGAGCGTGCCGAGAGCTTCGGCGTCCGCCGAGAAGGACCACACGCGCGCGAACGCGAGCTGGTCGGGCTTCGGCCGCACGAACCGCGCGTACACGACGTGGGCGACCGACTCCAGGAACTGTCGAAGCGACGCGAGCCGCGCTTCGAGGCCCGGGCCGACCAAGTCGAGGAGCTCCGCGGCGAGCTCGGGTGCGTCGGGCGGGCCGGATACGATGCCCGCCAGCCGCAGCGCCTCCAGCTCCTCGGCGACGGCGGGTGACCCCACGCGCCGCGCGAGACCTTCGACGGTCACCTCCCCCTCCGCCAGGGCGCGCACGATCCGTCGTCGTACGTCGAGTCGTGCGCTCGGCGCGCGGAGCGGTTCGTGGTCAGCCGAGCGACGCGCGAGCTCGGCGATGGTGCGACGGCTCTTTCCGAGGCGACGCGCGATCTGGGTCCAGCTCGCGCCGCGTCGTCGCAAGAGCTCGAAGTACTCGGTCGCGACGAGATCACGAAGGTCGTCGAGCTGCAGCGCCGAGGTCCGCGCGAGCTCGAGCATCGGCTCGGCGAGGAGCGCGAGGACGCGCAGCCGCATCTCCAGGGGCGAGGTCACCTCGGAGCGATGCGGGCTCGGCGCGCCCTCCGCAAGTCGGCGGCGGACCCCGCCGACCCGGCCAAGAAGTCGGCGGCTGACCCCGCCGACGCGGTCGAGAAAAGTCGGCGGCTGACCCCGCCGACGCGGTCGAGAAGTCGGCGGCGGACCCAAGTCGGCGGCTGATCCCGCCGACGCGGTCGAGAAGTCGGGCCCCGCCGACTCCGCCCAGAAGCCCACTCACTCGCAGATCAGCTCGAGCTCACGCTCCCAAACCTGGAGCGCGCCGGAGATCCCCAAGAACGACACACGAACGACCGTCGGCCCGAGCCCGGGGACTCCGAACGTGAAGACGTAGCGCGACCCCCCCGGCCCGGCATCACTGCGCGAGGTCAGCGCCGAGCCGATGATGGTCTGGACCTCCGAGCCATCCGAGCCGATGGCCGCGATCTCGATGAAGCTGCACACGAAGCCCGCCCCTTCCGTGCGCATCGCCACGCTCGCACCGAGCGAGCCATCGGGCTGCGTACCGACCACCAGTCGATCGCCGTCCTCGAGCGCGAGCTCCGTGTCGACGTCGAGCAGATCGCGAGTCCACTCCCCCGGGGGAAACGCAGGATCGGGAAAGCCAGGCGAACAGCTGAGGTACTCGGTCTCGCGCGTTGGCCCGGCGCACGCGCGACTCGCGGTGCCACAGCGTGGATCGTCGAGTCCCTCGCAGGCCGTGGGAGGCAGACGCTCGGGCGTCGGCTCGCGCAAGTCGGTACACACCATCCCGGTTCCGACCGGAACCGCGTTGGCGAGGGCGGGCGGGCACGTGAACCCTCCGCGGACCACGATGTAGCTGCAGTACCGCCCAACGTCGTCCTCGCTGTATGAGCCCCCATCGCCACAGTCGACGACGGTGGTCGAGGTCGGGCAACCGAGGACGCAGAGAAGCCCCAAGCAGTAGAGGAGATACGAAGTGCGCATGGGTGGAGCATGATCGCTCCGGCGGCGGCGGGCTTCTGCGTGTGCTGAGGTTTCGGTGCAGATTCGTGCACCGGTCGTGGCTCCGACGACATGACCCCGGAGGTCGGCTTTCCCCCGAAGTGAACACGGCCCTATCCTCTCCCGTCGGAGACGACCTCGGGTCTTCGGACTTCGGAGCGGGGGATGGGATCCCCATCCGCGGAGTGCCTGGGCACGGGCGTTGCTGAACGAGCGCGCCATCGGGAAAGGATGGAACCTCTCATGAAGCATCTCGGTTTGGCTTTGGGTCTCTTCTTCGCGCTCGGCTCGTCGGGCTGCATCGTGGTCGACGACGGCGCGGATCTCTACGAATCCTGCGCGTTCGACAGCGATTGCGACGACGTCGGCGCCTCCTGCTCCTCGATCACCACCGACTGGCCCGACGGGCTGCGTTCCACGAACAGCATCTGCACGTGGGGCTGCTTCGACAGCTCGGATTGTCCGTTCAGCAACGGCGACCCCGGCCTCTGCGTCGACTTCGGCCGCGGGTTCCAGTGCTACGAGGACTGCGACACCGACTTCGACTGCGACCCCGGCTTCGCGTGCGGCGAAATCGGCGGCGGCTTCACCATCTGTCTGCCTCGCTGAGGCGTAGGAACGGAGGCACACGATGCGACGAATCCTAGCGATGCTCCCGCTCTTCGCGCTCTTCGGCAGCGGCTGCATCATCATCGACGACGACGATCCCCCCGCCACGGGTTGCTTCTCCGACCTCGATTGCCCCGGCGGCTACTACTGCGCCGCCGGCGGCTCGTGTCTGCCGGAGGTCGCGGCCGTGCCGGTCTACGATCCCTGCGTCGTCGTCGACGAGTGCGAGGCGCTCGCCACGCGTTGCCAGGAGATCGTCGCGGAGTGGCCCGACCGCACCTCGCGCAACAACATCTGCACCTACGAGTGCAGCCGCTCCTCCGACTGCGTGGCGTCGCCGAACGGGTTGGAGGGCTTGTGCGTGCAGTTCGGGGGGACCCCCTTCATCTGCTACGAGCAATGTGTCGACGGCGGCGATTGTGGGGTCGGCTTCGACTGCGCGACCATCGACGGCGGCTTCCAGATCTGCGTCCCGCGCTGAGCGCGATCGCGACCTCCTGTCGCAGAGCGGCGGTTCCATTGCGAACCGCCGTTCGCGTTTTCGGCGATCGGGATCGTGTCGGGATCGCGTGGAGGCGCGCGCAGGTGCTCGGAACTGTTTGGCTTCCGCTTACGCACGCTTCACGAAACCTCACGCTCGAACACCGCTCGAAGCTGTTCACGACGCGCGTGAGATCGCCGGCTCCGTCAGCGAAGCGCCGCGAGCGCGGGATCGATCGGTGGACCGGGCAAACGCGAGACGTAGAAACGCGCGAGCCACTCGTGGCCGCTCTCGAGCTGCACGCGTGCGGCGTGCTCGAGGCGCTCGGGGGCGATCGGATCGAGATCGAGCGCGCGTGAGAGCGGCACGAGCGCGGCGTCGTGGTAGCCGACCTCCAGCATCTCGCTCGCGAGCTCTTTGAGGGCCTCGGCGTTCGCCTGCGCGCGACCGAAGCGCGTGGCGAAGTCGGCCGCGCGCGAGGGCTCGATCGCGTGCACGAGCTCGTCGCGATGGGCCATCGCGCGCAGGCGCGCGACGTGTGGCACCACGAGCGTCGGCGCGAGTCGGATCGCGCGATCGTACGCGTGGATCGAACGATCGAAGGTGAGGCGGGCGTCGTCGCGCTCGGTGCCAGCGGCGAGCGCTTCGTCGCGGAGGGTCTCGCCGAGCTTGAGCCACGCGTAGTCGGCTTCGGGCTGTGCGCGCGTGGCGTGGCGCCAGAGGGTTCCGTCGTTCGCCCACGCGGTGGAGTAGCGGTACGTGAGGATCGCGAGGAGCGCGACGTAGACGAACGCGAGCGTGACGCGCGCGGAGGGAAGGAGTCGACGCATGCGTGCCGCCGCGCTCACAGACGCGGCTGCCTTCGAGGAGCTCGAGGGGCTCGGGTGCTTCGCATCGACGAGCGCGCCGAGCCCGAACGCGAGCGGCAAGAGCGGCAGCGCGAGGTAGCGATCCTGAACCTCGAAGTAGAGGGGCACGAGGTTCGACACCGGGAGGAGCAGCGCGAGGAACGCGAGGATCGAGAAGCGCGCGCGCGGCGAAGGCACGAGCAGCGCGAGCGCGAGCACGAGCGGGCCGAGGTAGTCGAGCACGCCGAACGCCGAGGCGTCGCGGTGGATCGGGTACACGGGGCTCGAGCCGAAGGGCGCGAGCGCGTGGCCGAGATGGTGCGTGATCGTGGCGGCGACGAGCGAGACCGGACCGAAACCTTCGAGGGGCGGGCGCACCATCTCGCTCGACTGCCAGATCGAGAGCACGAACATGCCGAGCGCGAGCCCGATCGCGAGGGTGGGGAGCTGCGCGAAGAACGCGCGACCCACGCGCGACGAGAACGATGTGGCGTCTTGGTCGCCCGACGTCGGGCGGAGGAAGACGTCGATCGACACGAGCACGAGCGGCAGCGGCAGCACGGTGGTCTTCGCGAGGGCGGCGAGCACGTAGAGCACGCGGCTGCCCCAGGCGGCGCCGGAGAAGGGTGAGGTGCTGCGCAGGTGCAGCAGGATCGCGCCGCTCGCGAAGAGGAGCGCGACGATCTCCTTGCGGCCGGTGGCCCACGCGACGGCTTCGACCTGCACCGGGTGTAGGCCGTACGCGAGCGTCGCGACGAGCGCGGCGCTCCGACCGAGGCCGAGCGCGCGGAACACACGCCGCACGAGCAGGAGCGCGCCCGCGAAGAGCGTGAGGCTCGTGGCGTGGAGCGTGGGCCCGTGCGCGCCCGCGAAGGGGACGTCGAGCCAGTACGAGAGCAGGTGCAGCGGGTGGTAGGCCTCGAAATGGGGCGCGCGGAAGATCGCGACGAGGTTCTCCCAGGAGACCGACTGCACGGGCGCGAAGTCGACGAGGAAGCGTCCATCGTCCCAGCCGCGCACGAGGTCGTTCGGCACGCTGCGCGCGAACGTGAGCACCGCGGCGATCAGGACGAGCACGTCGTCGACCCACCCGCGGGTGATCGAGGCGTGGTGAGTCGCGTGCTCGATCTTCGGCTCGGGTTTCGACGTCGTGCCTGCGCGCTCGCTCGAGGGCTCGGAACCTTCGCGCGCGCCGCGCTCGGAACCTTCGTGCGCGCCGCGCTCGGAGCCTTCGCGCGCGCCGCGCTCGGAACCTTCGCGCGCGCCGCGC
>CALJLK010000351.1 GCA_937982655.1 uncultured Sandaracinus sp. | reverse complement strand
AAGAAGACCCCCGCGAAGAAGACCCCCGCGAAGATCACGATCCCGAGCTCGCGCGCCGAGCTCTCGAAGCTCTGGAACGAGCTCGGCCGCGCACACTACGGCGAGTACTCCGATCGCCTCGCGCGCCTGTACGGCGGTGAGCGCGACGTCGATCTCGACCTGAACGATCCCCGCACGCACGAGCTCGGCGACGCCGTGATGCGCGAGGTCCTCGCGATGCAGGCCGAGGGGCGCGGCGCCGACATCCGCGACACCTTCGATCCCGCCTACTCCCCGCTCTTTCCGTGGATCGAGCGCACCAACCGAAACCTCGGCTTCGTCACCCTCCTCGGCCCCGACGAGCTCCTCGTGCGGCGTGGCTCCGCGTGGCAGGCCGATGGGCAGATGCTGCACCTGCGCGGCCACGAAGCGCGCGTGCTCGACGACGTCCTCGGCGCGTGCCGCTCGCGCAACCGCGATCACCTCGTGCTCGCGCGCACGACGGGCCTCGAATTCCGTGACGCCCGCGCCGACCTCGACGCGCCCGCGATGGCGACGCTCCCCTGGCCTTCCCTCGACGTCTTCCGTCCGCGCGGGCTGTCGCCCGAGATCGCGTGGGAGCCTGACGACGACCGCTTCCTCGTCGAGCGCCTCCAAGTCTCCGACGACGGAATGCGCGTCGTGGTGTCATGCTACCGCCAAGGCATCCTCCTCGCGTCGCGACACCTCGGCGAGCCGACCTGGACGCTGCTCTGGCCCGACGCGCGCGCGCCCTATCAGTCGCGCGAGGTCGACGACGCGCCGCGCGCGGGCGACATGACGCACGTGGCGATCACACGCGACGGACGGCGCGTCGCCTTCGGCTCGCAAGACGCGGGGCACTTCGTCGCGGAGCTCGACGCGAGCGGCGAACCGCAGTGGTTCGCCACGGTCGGACACCTGAGCGAGTACCCACACGACGCGTGCTTCTCGGACGACGGTCGTCACCTCGCGCTCAACTCCTGCCACTTCTACAACGGCGCCACGATCTGCTTCGACGTCGAGAGCAATCGCGGCGCCACGCTCGGCTACTACGAAGAGAACCCCGAGGCGCCGTGCATCGACTCGGGCCTCCGCGTCTACGCGTCGTGCTGGCTCGATCGCGCGTTCGTGGAAGCGCTCGTCGGTCCGCAGGCGAAGTCGCCCGGCGCGTTCCTGCTCGCCGGCAGCGGCGTGTTCCGCGTCCGTGCGCCGAACGGCGGGCTCGGAGTCGCGCAAGGCTTCGGCTCGTCCGCGAGCAGCGTCGACTTCTGCCCCGAGACGCGACGCATCGCGCTCGCCGCGTACTCGGGCATGGTGCACGTCTACGCGTCGGACGAAGCCGAGCTGCCGGGTCGCATCGACGGCTTCCGTGCGCGCCGCGAGGTCTATCGCTGGCTCACGTGGGAGCAGCTCCCCGCCGGCCCGATCCGGTGGTGACGTGGGCTTTGCTCGCCGTGAGCTCGAAGAAGCGCTCGTCGCGATCGATTCCACGATCGGCAAGTGCGAGAAGGCGCAGACGAAGCTGAAGCCGGAGACGGCGCAGCACACGCTGCTCGTCCGCCGCATCCGCGCGTTGAAAGTCGCTTCCGTCCTGATTCGCCGAGAGCTCGAGTCGCTCGGGCCGGTCGAGGGCTGAGCGGCTCATGCCGCGCGCTGCGGCGCCGCTTCCGGAACGACCGAAACACGCCGCGCCGCGCGTCGTTGAGCCGCGCCGATCACCGCGACGCCCGCGAAAATCAGCGGCAGCGCGACGAAGGTACGCGCGTCGAGCGTCTCGTCCGCGAGCCAGACCCCGAGCGCGAGCGCGACGATCGGATTCACGAACGCGTAGCTCGTCGCGAGCGACGGCGAGACCGCGCCGAGCAGGAAGACGTACGCGCTGTAGCCGACGAGGCTGCCGAACACGACGAGGTACGCCCACACGCCCCACGCGAACGCGCCCGGCCACGCCCACGTCTCGCCGATCGCGAGGCTGATCGGCAGCGCGAGCAGACCACCCGCGATCATCTGCACGCCCGCCGCCACGACCCCGTGCGGGAGCCCCGCGCGTGGCCCCCAGATGCTCCCGAGCGCCCAGAGGATCGGCGCGACGAACTGGAGGAAGATCGCGGGGTGTGTGCGGAAGCGTCCGTCGAGCGTCAGCACCGCGACCCCCACCACGCCGATCGCGATGCCGAGCCACTCGGGGCGCGAGAGTCGTCGACCGAACGCGGTGCTCCACACGCCGGCCCAGAGCGGCGTGGTCGCGATCACGGTCGCGCTCAGCCCCGAGGGCGCGCCGAGCTCGAGCGCGAGCGTCGTCAGCCCGTTGCCGCCGACGATGAGCAGCGCGCCCACGATCGCCGCGTTGCGCCACTGTCGCGGGGTACCGAACGGGATGCCGCGGAGCCGCGCGACGAGGAGCAGTACGAGCCCCGCGGTGACGAAGCGCGTCGTGGTGAGCTGGAAGCTCTCGAAGCCGTCGCCGAGCGAGAAGGTGATGCCGAGGTAGGTGCTCCCCCAGATGGTGTAGAGGGCGAGCAGCGCCGCCGCGATCGTGAGCGAGCGACGCATGGACGGCGGACCAACCGAAGACGGCGCGGTGGACATTCCGGGGCGCGGAACGTGACACGCCCCGAGACCGCCGCCACGTCGACTCGGTCGGCAAGAGCCGCCTGCGCTCGAAACGCTCCCGAACGTGCGCGTCGTGCTGATAGCATCCGCGCCGCATGGCTCGCCCCCGCAAGCTGAAGCTCCCCCGTCGCCGTCGCGGACGACCCCGGGTGCTGATCTGCACCCCCGAGATCACCGAGCTCCCGGAGGGCATGGGCAACGCCGCGAACTGGATCGCGGCGAAGGGCGGCGGCCTCGGCGACATCTCGGCGGGGCTCATCCGCTACCTGCACGAGGACGATCGTTTCGATCTCCACGTGGTGATCCCGAAGTACGAGCGTCAGATCCTCGGCCTCGGCGGCGTGGAGCTGCGCGAGCTCGATCTCCTCGGCCCGCACCTGCAGAAGCGCGGCGTCCACCTCGTGCGCGACAGCGCGTTCTCGACCTCACCCGCCGTGTACTCGGAGAGCGCGGCGCATCCACGCGTCCAACGCGCGCAGGCGTTCCAGCGCTACATCATCAACCAGCTCCTCGACGATCTCCGCCCCGAGATCGTGCACTGCAACGACTGGATGACCGGCCTCGTGCCCGCAGCCGCGAAAGAGCGCGGCATCTCCACGCTCTTCACCATCCACAACGTCTTCACGGAGCACGCGACCCCGCACGAGCTCGATCGCGACGGCATCGACGTGCGGCGCTTCATGAAGGAGCTCTACTTCGAACGTTTCCCCGACGGGCCTTTCGAGAAGAACTGGCACGAGAACCGAGTCGACTTCGCGGCCTCCGCCATCCTCGCTGCTGACCTCGTGAACACCGTGAGCCCCACGTTCCTCGGCGAGCTCGTGAGCGGCGCCTGCGACGACATCGCGCCCCCGAGCCTGCTGCATGCGCTCCGCGAGAAGCACGCACAGGGCGCCGCGCTCGGCATCCTCAACGCGCCCAACGACGTCATCGATCCCCGCAAGTCGCGCTGGGCCACGCCCTTCGGCTTCGAGGACGTGATGGAGGGCAAGCAGGTCAACAAGCGCCGCTTCCAGGAGCGCATGGGCCTCGTGCCCGATCCGGACGCGCCGCTCTTCCTCTGGCCGAACCGCCTCTACGGGCAGAAGGGCGTCGAGCTGCTCTTCCAGGTCTTGCTCGGACCGCTGAGCAAGCAGATGCAGGTCGCGATCGTCGCGAACGGTGACGCGCGCACCGAGGAGCGCTTCGGCATCCTCTCGCTCGGGAGCGGCGGGCGCGTGGCGCGGCAACCGTTCAGCGAGGAGCTCTCGGAGCTCGGCAAGGCCGCGGCGGACTTCGTGCTCATGCCCTCGCTCTACGAACCCTGCGGGCTTCCGCAGATGGAAGGTCCACGCTTCGGCGCCCTGCCAGTCGTGCGGCGCACGGGCGGGCTCAAGGACACCGTCGACGAGCTCGATCTGGAGCGCAACGTCGGCAACGGCTTCGTCTTCGACGCGTACGAGACCTCCGCCTTCGCGGCCGCGCTCGAGCGCGCCATCGCGTTCCGAAGGCGCCCCTTCAGCGAGCGCGAAGCCACCATCCGTCGCGTGATGCGCGCGGGCTTCGACAAGCACTCGCTCGCGCAGACCGCGAAGGAATACGTCGCGGTGTACGAGCGCCTGCTCGCGACGCGCGATCCCGACGCGGACGAGTGATCGCCTCCGCGTCCGTCACGAGACGACGAACGCCTCGAGCACCACGAGCTGCACGAGAGTGGATGGGCCACCGTTGCTGCGCTCGGTCCGTGGCCGCAGACTCGCGCGCATGACCGAGCCCAAGCGGGACGTGCGCAGCGACGACGAGTGGCGACGCGTCCTCGACCCCGAACAGTTCCGCATCCTCCGCCTCAAGGGGACCGAGCGCGCGTTCACCGGCGCGCTCCACGCCACCAAGACCCCCGGCACGTACTTCTGTGCGGGCTGCGACACGAAGCTCTTCGAGAGCGACACGAAGTTCGACTCCGGCTGCGGGTGGCCCAGCTTCTTCGAGTCCGAGCCCGGCGTGATCCGCTACGAAGAAGACTTCTCGCACGGCATGCATCGCGTCGAGGTGATGTGCGCGTGCTGCGACGGCCACCTCGGCCACGTCTTCCCCGATGGCCCGCCGCCGACGGGCAAGCGCTACTGCATCAACTCCGCGAGCCTCCGCTTCGAGCCGCGTAGTTAGAGCGCATCTCGAAGCTCACAGCCGCAACGTGCGCGCGAGCTCGGTGGCCGCGCGCACACGAACGCTGCGCGCGAGCTCCTTCGCCCACGGCATCCCCACGCTCGCGCGCCACTTCGGCTGATACGGCACGGCGGGCTCGTAGAGCGAGCGCGTGAGCCAGCGGTCGCCGCGTGACCCCGAGTAGCCCACGCGCGAAGGCTCCGAGCGATCCGCTTCCAGCGCGCGGTAGTCGACGCGGTCGCGGTAGTTGGCGTAGTCCATGAAGTGCGCGTGGATGCGACGGAGCATCTCGGTGCGCCCCTCGATCTCCGACGGGCGCCGCGCGCGCGCGAGCACCGTGATGCGGCCCTCGACCGCGACCGTCGCCACGACCTCGAAGCCCACCAACCCGAGCATGCCCTCCACCGCGGCCTTGCTCGGACGCCAGAACACGTTGGCGTGCGGCAGCGCGCGGGGCGAAGGATCCACCGGATTGAACGACATGATCGGACGGCCCCGATCGAAGAGGTAGCTCGTCTCCACGATCAACCACCCGTCGCGCGCGACGATCTCGCGGCAGGCCGAGAGCACCGAGACCGGATCGAAGACGTGGTAGAGCACGCCCGCGAGCAACACGACGTCCGCGCGTCGCGACCCGAGCACGTCGCGCAGTCCGAGCGCATCGACCGGCGTGTGGTACTCGACGTCGAGCCCGAGCACGTCGCGCGCGAGCTCGAACGTGGGACGCGGCGCGAGATCCGTCGCGATCACCTCGCGCGCCCCGCGCGCCTTCATCACGAACGCGGCGAGCCCATCCATCGTGCCGACGTCCACGCAACGCGCGCCCGCGAGATCGAGCTCCCGCACGAGGTCGAAGAACCCGAAGAGCGTGTAGTTCGGAGGCACCGCGGGGTCGAAGCGGCCGGCGCTCACGACGCCATGGCCGAGATCGATCGCGTGGAACCACTTCTGCGCGGCGACGAACCGTTCTTCCGTGGGGGTGAGCCTTCGCGGCTCGGGCTCGGTCATCGACCGAGCGTGGCACGCGGGAGACGTTTCGCCACCGGCGACGAAGACGCCGATCAGTCGCGGCGCGCGGGGTAGTGGTTGATGTCGAAGCGCATCTCGCCGGGCGCGCCGGTGTCGTTGCCCACGGAAGAGCCTTCGAGGAAGCCTTCGAGACACGAGATCAAGGCCGGCGAGGTCTCGCAGTACGTGTTGTGTCGGAGCTTGGTGACCCGACCGCTCGCGTCGATCTCCAGCCGGAAGATCCCGCCCACGGGTGGATGCCCCACGAAGCAGCTCGTGAGCTGAGGGCTCCAGCCGTTCGTGATCGCGCGGTAGGTGTCCATCGAGACGAGGTTGTTCGTCTGCCGGAACGTCACGCGCACCGAGTCGCCCGGACGCACGATCGCGTGCTCCTGCATCGAGTCGCCGCAACGCACCATGCGGGTCCCCGGCGCGCTCGGCTCGCGCCGCATCGACGTCGCTTCGCGCGCCTGCATGGCGGTCTCCGTCTGCATGCTCGCCGCGCGCTCGGACGCCTCGCGCGCGGCCCGCTCGGCCGCGACCACCGAGTCCGGTGCCCCGAGCTGCGACGGCTCCGGCGCGTCCATCGTCGCAGCGCTCGGCTCGCTCGGCTCCGCGCCCATGCTCGTCGCCTCCGCCATGCGCTCCGCCGTCTCCCGCAGCACACGCTCGGCGATCTCCTGTGCGCGCGCCTCCGCCGCCGCCTCGATCCGTGCTTCGACGGCCGACGTCGCATCCGACGCGACGTCCCTCACACCGCTCGCCTCGCTGGGGGCTGACGCGAGCGCGACATCGTCCGAGCCCGCGCCGCGCAGCCAGAACGCGAGCCCTCCGCCGATCGCCGCGAGCACGAGCAGGCCCGCGATCCAGGGAATCGCGCTCCGTCGCGCCGGCGGAGGCGAGCTCATCACAGCGGGCACCGCGGCGGGCGTGACGTCGACCCCGCGCGACACACCACTCGACACGCCGCTCGACGACGCGCCCACGGGCGCGCTCGACACCACCGGCGTCGCCATCGACGGAAGCGCCGTCATCGCCTCGGGCGTGATCGTCGCCGCCATCGCGACGGCGGAGCTGTCGCGCGTGGGCGGCATCGACGGCACACGCGCGGGCGAGCTCGCCTGCAGTGGACCGAGCGCATCGAGCGCCGCGCGCATCTCGGCCGCGCTCGCGTACCGCGCGTTCGGATCCTTCGCCATCGCGCGCTCGACCACCGCCACCAACGTCGGATCGAGCCCCGGCACGAGCTGCGCGAGCGGGGTCGGCGTCTCGCCCACGATCGCGAACATCAGCTCGTGGTAGTTCGAGCCGTTCACTGGCATGCGCCCCGACAGCGCCTCGTACATCACGACCCCGAGCGCGTAGAGATCGCTCCGCGCGTCCACGGGCTTCCCGCGCGCCTGCTCGGGCGACATGTACGCCGGCGTCCCGAGCACCTGGCCCGTCGCCGTCATCTTCTGATCGCCGTCGCCCTCCGTGAGCCGCGCGATCCCGAAGTCGAGCAGCTTCACGAGATCCGCGACCCCGCTGACGCTCGTCAGGTAGATGTTGTCCGGCTTGAGATCGCGGTGCACCACCCCACGCGCGTGCGCAGCTTCCAGCGCCGAGAGCACCTGAGCAGCGATGAAACAGACGCGGCTCGGGGCCAGCGCGGTATCGCGCTCCAACGCGGATCCGAGGCTCTCGCCGTCGAGCAGATCCATCACGAGGAACGCCGATCCGTCGTCGACCCCGAAGTCGGTGACCTGCACGATGTTCGGGTGACCGAGCGACGCCGCGAGCTCCGCCTCGCGCTGGAAACGCCCGACCAACGTGGCGTCACGCGCCAACACGGGCAGCAGCACCTTCACCGCGACCTTGCGACCGAGAGGCTCCTGCACGCCCGCGTACACCGCGCCCATGCCGCCTTCCCCGAGCTTTCGGACGATGCGGTACTTCCCACCCAGCACCGTCCCGATGCGCGCGTCTCCCTCCATGGGGTTCGAGCGTAGCATCCTCTGCGCGAAGGCCAGCCTCGGCGCCCGAACCCGAAGATCAGCGCAGCCAGCCGCGCACGAGCAGCTCGGAGAAGACGTTCGAGAGCGCGTGGAACACGATCGCCGCGCCGACGCCCCCGCGCCAGCCGCGCAGCCACGCGAACACGAGCCCGGGAAAGAAGACCGCGAGCCGCGCGGGATGCGGCTCCGCGAAGACGTGCACGATCGCGAAGAGCACCGACTGCACGATCAGCACGCCGGGATGCAGCCAGGCACCGAGGAGGCGGCGCGGGGCGAACGCGTCGTGCAACCGCGTCTGCACCCAACCGCGAAAGAACACCTCCTCCGGCAGCGCGACCACCACGAGCTGCGCGGCCACGAACGACGCGAAGTCCGGCGGCAGGTTCCAGCGAAACGGGTGCGCAGCCCCGTGCCAGAAGTAGAAGCCCACCGCGAAGGGCGGGAAAATCACCGCCGCGACGCCGAGCGCGACCCCGATCTCCCGCAGCGCGGAGGGCAAGCCCCGCCGCACCACTCGCCCGAGCTCGAAGATCCCGAACGGTCCGTCGTCGGCCTCCGCGCTCGTCGTGCGCCCGCCCGAGTCTTCCGCGCCCGTCTCGTCTCGACCCGTCTCGTCTCGACCCGTCTCGTCTCGACCCGTCTCGTCTCGACCCGTCTCGT
>CALJLK010000350.1 GCA_937982655.1 uncultured Sandaracinus sp. | reverse complement strand
CAAACGACCTCCACGCCGATCATCCACGGCAACCCGGAACGAACTTGCGGGCGGGCGTACTAGGGCTCCGATCACGAAGCGCGACGACGGGCGTTTGGAGTCGACGTCGGTGCTCATCGCCGCACGATCTCCCAACGTGTGCGCAATGCCGCGACGGCTTCTGCGACCGCGGCGTCGCGGGCTTGGCGCACGAGCGCGTCGCGGACGTCGGTGCGCGCGTCCTCGAAGCTCGTGGCACGCGCGGTGGTGCGGCGATCGACACGCACGAGGTGGACGCCGAAGCGCGACGAGGTGCGCGCCCACGTGCCGACCTCCAGCGCCGCGATCGCCCGTGCGAGCTCGGGACCGAAGGACTCTTCGAGCTGTTCGAGGCGGCGCAGGCGAAAGCGACGGCCGCCGGGGAACACGTCCCCGAGCCCGTTCGGCGACGCGCCTGCTCCGAGCAGTCCGAGCAGCTCGTTCGCGCGCGCGTCGGCGTCGGGGTGCACGGACGAGACGAAGACCTGGGTGAAGTCGACGCGCGCTTCGTCTGCGTAGTCGGCGCGGTGGGTCTCGAAGTAGGCGCGGAGCGCGTCTTCGCTCGGCTCCTCGACGACCACGGACTCGCTCAGCACGTAGCTCGTCGCGAGCGCGACACGCGCGCGGACCAAGGCGTCCTCGCGATCGAGCCCGCGCGCGAGACCTTCGCGGTAGAGCACCTCTTCGTCGGTCCAGCGCGCGATCGCGGCTTCCAGCTCTTCGTCGCTCGGCGCGCGCTCGTGCTCGTGCTCGGCCGCGTCGCGCAGCTCGGCGCGTACGGCGTCGTCGATCACGATCGTGCGTTCGTCGGACGGGTCGTCGCCGAGCGCGCGATCGATCGCGAAGAACGCGAGGCCGATCGCGAGGAAGTGGACGAAAGGTTCGCGGAGCAGGGGCACCGCGTGAGGATGAACGAGCCGTGCGGCGATGGCAGGTTCGTGACGCGCTGGACGCGGCGCGCGAGCGATTCGCCTCGCCGAGCACGAGCGAGCGAGCACACCGATCGAGCGCGGCGCGCCGGAGACCGCGATCGGGATCGCCACGGAGCGTCAGACCTGGGACACGACGGCGTGGTCCCGTGGCCACACTGGGACACCGCGATGCGCGAGCTTCCGCGGGAACTCGTGGGCGGCACGGGTCGTGATGTGGTCTCCGGCACGCGACGCGAGCCGTCGCGACCACGAAGGAACACGACCATGACGAAGCGAAGCTCGATCCTCTCGAACGTCTCCACCACGACGCGCGCCCTCGGCGTGCTGGGGCTGCTCCTCGCGCTCGGCTGTGGCGACGCGGAGTCGAACGAGGGCGCCGTGAGCACCGCCTCGACGAGCGCCACCACCACCCCGAGCACCGAAGCGCACGCAGCGGAGCGCTCGCCGACCACGTCGAACGCGCTGCCCACGGCGGTGGTCGCACCGAGCGAGGTGCCGAGCTCGACGCTGACCGCGCCCTCGCGGCCTTCGACGGAGTCGGGCTCGTCGTCGACCGCGTCGACGCCCGAGCTCCGCAGCGCGGAGGGCGTGACCCTGCGTCGGCTCGCGCTCACGCGTCGCATCGAGGGGCGTGAGCCGGTGACGCCGGGCACGACCTTCGCGGCGAGCTCGGAGCGGCTCTACGCGTTCGTCGAAGCGTCGAGCACCGCGGACGAAGCGCGCGAGCTCGTGGTGAGCTTCTTCGGTCCGGACCACCGGCACACGGGCGTCGTCACGCTGACGATCCCCGCGGACGCGCCGCGCTGGCGGACGTGGGCGTACACCGCGCACGCGAACGAGCCGGGCGCGTGGACCGCGGAGATCCGCACGAAGGACGGCGCGCTCGTGGGCCGTCAGCGCTTCGTGATCGAGTGACGCTTTGCCAGCGTCGATCGACGCGGGTCGGCGTCGTGCTCCTCGTCGACGTGCGCGTCGTGCTCAGAGCGCGGCGCGCGACCACGTGCGGGTCGGCGCGGGACCGAACGGGTTGAAGTAGAGCGCGTCGACCTCGCGTTGTCGCGACATGTCGCGGAGGAAGGTCTCGCCGTCGACCACCACGTGTCGGAGCTGCGCCGCGAGCCCGGGATCGAGCGCGCCGACGAAGGCTTCGTAGCAGTCGAGGCTCGTGCACACGACGCCCGGCTGCGCGAAGCCATCGTGTCCGGGCTTGGCGATCATCCGACCGTCGGGCAGGAGCGGCACGTGGAGCTCCGGGCACGCACGCAGCGCAGCGGGGTCGACCTTCGTGCCCAGGAGGCGCTGCTCGTGGCGTACCCGGTCGGCCCACGCGCGCAGCTCCGGGAAGCTCTGTGGCTCGAATGCGAGCAGATCGTCCGCGTAGCCGCTCGGGTTCACGCGCAGCAGACGCACCTCGTCCGTGAGCGCCCCGAAGAGCTCGGTTCCTTGGATCGAGGGCACGTAGGACCCGAGGACCGCGCCGTGCGCGAGCGCCGCGTGCACGGTGGCGGTCTCGGTGAAGATCCAGAGCTCCCCGGGCGGCATGTGGCTGCGGGGACCGAACGAGACCTTCCCGCAGGTCGCGACGCGCTCGCGCGGGAAGAACGACACCGGCACGAGCCACTCGCGATGCTCGACGAGCGCGCGGAGGACCGCCGCGCGTGACGCGTGCCCTCGACGCAGCGCGGGGATCGCAGTGCGTGGGCGCGACATCGGAGGCGGCTGGAACATCGGCGGGGAGAATACTTCAGCCGCGCCGCGACGAGGTCAGGATCTACGGTGGTTCGGTCGCCTCCCCCAAGCGGGGGAGCACACCCGTTCCGGGAGCCGGTTCTGGGAGACCACGCCTCGCGCGCGAGGGCTTCGTGGGCGGACGGCGCCGACCGAGGCTGCTACCGTGCGCGCCGATGCGTCTCGTGCTCGCCCTCGTCGTCGCGCTCCTCGCGGCGGTCACCGCTCCGAACGTCGCCGCCGCCCAGGCCACCGCGCAGGCCGCGCCCTCGAAGGAGCAGGTGCGCGCGATGCTCTCCGGCGTCGACACGGCGCCAAGCGCCGAGACGTGGCGACGCCTCGGCCCCGACACGCTGCTCACGCTGGTCGCGCTCTACGACGACCCGAGCACGCCCTTCTTCGTGCGCATGCGCGCGGTGAGCGCAGCCGCCCACTACCCGACGCCCGCGACCAAGACCTTCCTCGAAGCGGTCGCGCGCGCGCCCGGCCAGCGCGATCTGATCGTCCGCCGCGCGATCGTCGCGCTCGGACAGGCGTTCGGCGCCGAAGCGCTCGCGAGCGTGCGTCCTTACCTCGCGCATCCCGAGCCGAGCGTGCGCGAAGGCGCGGCTCGTACGATCGCTGCCATGGACACGCCGGCCGCGCGCGCGGCGCTCGAAGCCCGCGCGAACGTCGAGACCGATCCCACGGTGCGCGCCGCGCTCGGTCTCTGATCGGCGCCACACGACGCGACGGATCAGCGCTCCCAGCTCCCCCACGCGAGCTTCTCGTCGAGCGCCCGCGCACGCGTCGCGATCTCCGGATCGCGCTGCCCTTCCATCGCCGCCACCAGCGCCTCCGCGAGCTCCGTCGCCGTCGCGAAGCGATCCTCGGCCGCCTTCGCGAGCCCGACCCGCAACACGTCGTCCACCGGGCCGGGCACGGACACCAGCTCGCCCGGTCGTGGCGGCAGCGACGACACCACGGCGCTCACGAGCTGTGGGATCTCCTTGGCCGCGAACGCCGGTCTTCCCGTGAGCGCACGGTACGCGATGGCCGCGAGCGCGTGCACGTCGGTGCGGTGATCGATCGTCCCCGAGGTCACCTGCTCGGGCGACATGTACGCCGGCGTTCCTACCAGATGCCCCGCGGTCAGCGTTCCTGCGTCGTCCACCAGCTTCGAGATCCCGAAGTCGAGGATCTTCCACACCGCGCCGCCCGGTTGCTCCGCGAGGAAGAGGTTCTGCGGCTTCAGATCGCGGTGCACGATCTTCTTTTCCCACGCGACTGCGAGCCCCCGCGCCGCGTGCGTCACGAGCTCCGCGACCTGCGCCGGCGGGAGCTTGCGCCGCTCGCGCAGATGCCACGCGAGATCGTGACCGCGCAGCCGCTCCATCGCGAGGTAGGGCAGCGGCGCCTCCGCGCCTCCGATCTCGAGCACGCGCACCACGTGCGGCGAGTCGAGCCCCGCGACCGTCCTCGCCTCGCGCTCGAAGCGCGCGATCGGATCCGCTCCCATCGCGGCCGCGCCGCGTTGCAGGAGCTTCACCGCCGCTTCGTCTCCCGAGTCGACGTGCACCGCGTCGTAGATCTCGCCCATGCCGCCGCGCCCGATCACCACGCCGAGCTCGAACGATCCGAGCTGCTGACCGGTGAAGCGCCCCGAGCCGCCGATCCCCGCCGCGCGTTCGAGCTCCGCGCGCGCTTCCCGCAAGAGCGCGTCGCGCGCCGCCACCTGCCGCACCGCGGCTTCGAGCGCGTCAGCCGCGGCGCGCGTGCGACGCCCGATCACCTGACCGACCACGAACGCCACGCCGTAGACGAGCTGCACCGCGGCCTGCGCGACGAGCTTCGTGAGCAAGTCCATGTCCGCCGGCCGCACGAGCCCGCGATCGGGCACCACCTCGAACGACACGAGCAGCCCGAGCGTGAGCTGCGCGCCCGAGGCGACCGCCCACACCACGAGCGCCCAACGAAACGGTGCGCCGAGCGAGTAGGTGAAGAGCACGAGCGCGACGAGGCTCGGGAAGGGCGAGAAGACCCCGAAGTAGAACGCCATCATCGCGGAGGCGACCGCGTTGCCGAGCGAGAGCACGCCGACCGCGGCGGGTCGGAAGGTCCGCACGTCGCGGGCCTCCCAGACGAGGCTCGCGAAGCAGAAGACGAGGATACCGAGCCCGAACATCGCCCAGCGCGTCGCGATCGGATCGCCCGGCAACACCGCGAGCATCACGCCGCCGCAGCCGCACGCGACGAGCAGGCCGATCGACATCATGCGGATGCGGTTGAGCTCGTCGTGTCGAAGGAACTCCGAGGAGCTCGCGAGCGGCGCCGACGTGGTGAGCCGCGTGCCGCCGAGGCTCGGCGAGCCGGTGATGCTTTGCCGACCGCTCTCGGTGAGCGCGAGCGTGACGCTGCGCCCCGCGCCATCCGTGGGCATCTTCTCGTGCTCGCCGGACGCGACGCCGTCGCCCTCGCGCACGACCTCGCCGGTGCCGTCCGCGCGCGCCTCGCCGCGCTCCGCACGACGGCGCGCGACGAGTGTCTCGTCCTCCGGCTCGCGCTCTTCCCCCTCGCGGCTCACTCCCCCTGCCTCACGGCGGCAGCGTAGCAGCGTGCATCGCGAGGGATCGCGGCGTCCGGGCTGCCCGGACGCGTGGGCTCACGGGGCTCGCCCGAAGACCTCGAAGGGCGCCCGATGGTCTTCGACGACACATGCCTTCACTCGACGCGATAGGCTCCGCCCGATGAGCGACGTCTCGGTCTTCCTGCTCTGCGTCTCCGCGATCTTCCTCATCGGAATCGTCGGCGAGCTCGTCTTCACCAAAACCGGCGTGCCCGACGTGATCTGGCTGATCGTGGTGGGCATCGTTCTCGGGCCGATCTCGGGACTCGTGCCCAAACCGATGCTCGAGGGCATCGCGCCCTACTTCGGCGCGCTCACGCTGGTGATCGTCCTCTTCAACGGCGGCTCCAGCTTGCAGCTCCGCGAGCTCTCCGCTGCGGCCGGGCGAGGCTCGTCGCTCGCCGTCCTGAGCTTCTTGCTCGCGGTCGCGTGCATCGCGCCGATCACGATGGCCGGGAAGCTGATCGGCGTCCTCCCCGCGGAGTGGACCTGGCTCCACGGCGTGATGGCGGGAACGATCCTCGGCGGTTCGAGCAGCGTCGTCATCATGCCCGCGTTGGCGAAGGCGGGCCTCTCGCCGCGGCTCTCGAACATCGTGAACCTCGAGTCCGCGCTCACCGACGTCCTCTGCGTCGTCGGCACGGGCGCGCTCATCTCCATCCTCGCGTCCGAGACGGGCGGCGAGGCGACCGCGGGCAGCGCGGGAATGACGCTCCTGAAGTCCTTCGGCATCGGCGTCGGCGTCGGCCTCGTGGCGGGCCTCGTCGCGGTGCTCCTGCTGCGACCGCTTCACGGCAGCTCGTACGCCTACCCGATCACCCTCGGCGCGCTCCTCGTGCTCTACGTGATCGTCGACGAGCTCGGCGGCAGCGCGGCGCTCGCGATCCTCACCGCGGCCGTGATGATGGGCAACGCGCCGACGCTCTCCAAGAGCATCGGCCTCGCGAAGGAAGCCGTCCTCGACACCAACGTGAAGGGCACCCACGGCGAGCTCACGTTCATCATCAAGAGCCTCTTCTTCGTCTTCATCGGCGCGATGCTCGCTCCGCCGTGGGGCCCGCTGATCTTCGGGCTCGCGGTGGGCGGCGTGCTCCTCGCCGCGCGCATCCCCGCCGTCGTCGTCGCCTGTGCGGGTCAGTCGTTCTCGAAGCCGGCTCGCGGACTCATCGCGGTCTCGCTTCCGCGCGGGATGGCGGCCGGCGTGCTCGCGATGATGCCGCACCAAGCGGGCGTGCCCGGCACCTCGCAGCTCCCGGTGATCGTCTTCGCGGCGGTGCTCACCTCGATCCTGATCTTCGCGGGCGGCTTCCCGCTCATGAAGAAGCGTCTGCCCGCCAGCGACCTCGTGGTGCCTTCGTCTCCGAAGGCGCCTCCGATCGAGCCCGCGCCGCTCGCCGAGAAGCTCGCACC
>CALJLK010000349.1 GCA_937982655.1 uncultured Sandaracinus sp. | reverse complement strand
CTTTTTGAAAGACCCCAGAAAGAAGAGGCTGTCCGTTGAAGGACTCGAAGAGTTCTTCAACGGACTGCTAGGCGCGCGCGTCCTGAAGGCGTGGTGCTCGAGCGTCGCACTCCGAGTCGTCGGCGAAGTCGAAGCCGACGAGTCGCGCGAAGGCGCCCCCGCAATCTTTCGACAATTCTGCGCGACCACGGCTTCGTTCAAACCAAGATCTCCGTGCACGCCTCGGAGACCTCGCCGCCGCCGCGCCCGAAGGAGCCCATCTCGATGCCCATCGCTCGAATGCACGAGAGCAGGATCTTCGACGTGTTCTCGCCGGAAGGCGAGCGGTAATGCACATCCGTCCGCAGCGCGCCGCCGCCGCCGCCCGCGACCAGCACGGGGTAGTCGTTGATGGTGTGCGCGCGCGCGTCGCTGGTGTCGGAGCTCGCGAGGATCACGCAGCGATCGAGGAGCACGCCGTCGCCCTCCGGCACCGCGGCGAGCGCCTGCAGGAGATCCGCGAAGCACTCCATGATGAAGACCGTGATCGCCTGCACCATCGGCTGATCGCCCGGCTCGTCGTGGGTGAGACCGTGGTGCCCACCCGAGGTGTCCGGGTAACGCGTGCCGCTCACGGAGCCGCTGAACATGTTGCTGAAGACCCGCGTTTGATCGCACGCCATCGCCATCGCGAGGATCTCGCTCATCACCTGGTTGCGCAGCACGAGCTCGTCGCGCCCGTAGCTGTCCGCCGGCGAGGTCGGACGCGCGCACGACGCGAGCGAGGGCCGCTCGGGCATCGACTCGAGCGCCGCGATACGCTCTTCGAGCGCGCGAATGCCCGTGAGGTGCTGATCGAGTCGCCGCCGGTCGCCCGCGCCGAGGCGACGCCGCAGATCCGCCGCGTCCTCCGTGATCGCGTCGAGCACGCTGCGCCGCAGACGAAGCCGCGGATCGATCACCGGATCGGTGTCGGGCGCCACGAAGCTCGCGCCGAACACCCGATCGAAGAGCGCGCGCGGGGAGTACTCGGGCGGATTGAAGTCGTCCGGGCCGTTGTGCGAGAGGTAGCCGAGCGTGCTGCCTTCGCCGCGCACCACGCTCTCGCTGATGCCGATCTCCAAGCTGCGGAACGGCGTGCCCATCGCGATGCGGTCGGCGATCACCTGATCGAGGCTCGGCGCGGAGAAGGTCGACGCGTAGGGAGCGCCGCGCGGATCCTGCGGGATCATCGGCGCGCCCGAGAGGATCCCCACCGTGCCCGCGTGGTGTCCGCGCTCGTTGCCGGTGCGTATGTTCATGCCGCTCACGCAGGAGACCCAGCGCCGCACGGGTGCGAGCGGCTGCAGCGCGGGCGAGAGCGTGTAGCCGACCCCCGTCGACGGCGGGTTCCATTGCGCGGGCCGCACGCCGTTGCCCCAGTAGAAGATGCCGAAACGTTTCGGCAGCGGCGCGCCGTCTTGCGCGAAAGCGTCGCCGTTCTCGTTCAGCAGGAGATCGAAGGTCGGGAGCGCGAGCGTGACCGCGGAGCCGGCCATCGCACCCCGCAGGAACATCCGACGCGAGAAGGACGTACGCATCACTCACCTCCCTCTTCGGCGGTCGGTTCTTCGGCGGTCGGCGCCTCCGCGACGCGGAAGCCTTCGCTCATCAGCAGCTCCACCAGCAGCGTGCGCAGCAATCGATCGCGCTCGAGATCGCGCGTGAGCAGCGCGATGGTGCGCTCTTCGCCGAGCGTCTCGATGCGCCCCGTCGCGGTCCGGTAGAGGTTTCGCACGAGGCACGACATCAAATCCGGATGATCCGCGACCGCCTGGCCGAGCCCGGCCGCGTCGTCATAGAGCACGCCGTCGAGCTCTCCCGTCGGATCGATGCGCGCGCCGTTCTCGGTCTCGCGGAACACCCCGACTCCGTCGAACTGCTCGAGCGCGAGGCCGATCGGATCGAGGAAGGCATGGCAGCTCGCGCAGGCGGGGTTCGTGCGGTGCGACTCGAGCCGCTCGCGCATCGTCGGCGCGTCCGCGTTCGGCTCCGGCAGCTCGCCCACGTCGTCGGGCGGCGCGGGCACGCTCTGGCAGAGCAACGAGGTGCGCACGAACTTGCCGCGCAAGGTCGGCGAGCTGGCCTCCGCGTGGCTGTGGCGCGCGAGGGTCGCCGGGTGCGTGAGCAGGCCCGCGCGCGCCGTGGCGGTCTCCACGAGCTCGCCTTCGGCGCCCACGTCCGCGTAGCCCGGATCGGTCGCGAAGACCGAGGCGACCTGCGAGTTGAGCACGGCCTGCCGCGCGGTGAAGAACTCGTCGTACGGACGCTCTTCGTCGAAGGCCCAACGCTCCACGGTGTCGAGCAGGCTGTCGCGCAGCGCGGGCCCGAGCGCGGAGCTCGCGAGCGGATAGGTCTCCGGATCCTTGGTGACGTGCGCGAGCTCCGCGAGGCCGAAGACCTCGTCGAAGAGCGTGCGGACCGAGCGGCGCGCGCAGTCCGACGCGACCACCCGCTCGACGTGCCCGCGCAACGTGCGCTCGTTCGTGAGCTCGCCCGCCGCGGCCGCGTCGAGGAGCGCGTCGTCCGGGGTCTCGTCGCAGACCGTGAAGGCGATGCGGGAGGCCATCTCCCAATCGTCGAACTGACGCGCGCCCTCCGCGACGGTGTCGCTGTCGACGGAATCGCCGGAGCCGAGCTCGGCGCGGAAGAGGAAGTGAGGCGATTGAAGCATGCCCGCGACCACGAACTCGATGCCCGCGGAAGCCGTCCCGAGCGTGCTCGCCGCGTCCTCGCCGACCGCGCGCCACCGCGTGACCTCGGCCTCCGTCAACGGACGCCGAAAGGCGCGTCGCCCGAAGCTCCGCACGAAGCTCTCGAGACACCCCGCGCTCCCGACCTCGCAGCCGATGCGATCGCCGGGATCGGTCGCCGCCATCGCGGCCGCTACGACGTAGGCGGCTTCTTCGTATTGTTCGACGCCGCGCGCGCTGATGGTCGTGCGCGCGTTGCCGACCGAGACGAAGCCGTTGCTCGCGGTGTCGGGCTCGAGCGCGGTCGCTTCGGGGACCTCGATTCCGGTCAGCGCGCGCACCGAGTTGCGGTACTGACTCTGCGTGAGACGCCGGAGCGTGGCGGGCGCGGCGATCGTGACGTCCGCGATGCCGTCGCCGTCGTCGTCGTTCGGGATCTCGGGCGTCGGGTCGCGATCGCGAGACGCGGAGTCCCCGATCGTCCCTTCGCAGCCGAGCGCGAGGCTGAACAAGAGGAGCCACGGAGTGCGGTGGGTCATGGAGGCCTCGTATGCCGTGCCGGCAGGCCCCGAGGTCACACCGTCCCGATCGGCGCGACACCCGGAGCCGAAAGACCGGGGGCGGGAGGCCTAGTGCGTGATCCGTGCCTCGGGGGCTCGAAGCCACATCGCGTGAGAATCCGCCATGGATTCGCGGAGGATTCCGCTGACGGCGGGACGCGATGGGGGTTCGTGGGTACGGATGGCCTCGGCGCTGGGGTGGAGGGGCCCCGCTCGACGGCCCAACTCGCCATCGAGGCACCGACGTGGCCGTCGCTTGCCCGAGCGCGCGCACACGTGTCCACTCGCGGCGCTGGCAGCCTTCGCCCATCGCCGGCACGAGGACCGACATGACCGTCCAAGCCACCGTCTACCTCCGTGAGCCGATCGCGTTCACGCCCGAGGCGCTCGTCGCGTTCGCGAGCGGGGCCACCGCGGCGTTCGAAGGACGCGGCATCACGTTGCGCTGGAGCGATGGGACACACGCGCGGGTCACGCCGCTGCCCGAGGAGCAGGTCGCGTCGCATCGCGACGGTCTGCTCGGCTACTCCGAGCGCGCCGGCGCGAGCGCAGTGTTGCTCGAAGAGCTCGCCACGGTGCGCCAAGTCTTCGGCGTGATCGGAGAAGGCGACGCCGCAGGCGCGCACGTCGGAGAGCTCGTGAGCGCGATGGTACGCCGTGGGCGCGGTTGGTCGATGTTGCCGCCGGGCGAGCTCTACGACGGCGACGGACGACCGCTCTACGGGCAGACGGATCCTCCGAGCGCGGAGCGCGTCGCACGCCGCGCGCTGGTGCTCCTCGCGGTCTCGTGTCGCGCGCTCCTCGAGGACGACGCGGGCACGCGCAACGCGGACGAAGCGGACGCGATGCGTCGCGAGCTCGCGCAATGGGCACACACGCTCGACGACGAGCTCGAGCCGGCGGAGCGCGCGCTGCTCGACACGCCGATCGGGCGCCTCGATCGGCGCGCGCGCATCGAAGGCGTGTGGCGCGGCGAAGGCGCGGCGGTGTTGCTCTGGGCGCTCGGTGCGCGCGAGCTGGCGCCGCCCGACGTGTCCGAGCACCCCTACGATCACGCACGCGCGGTGGGGCTCCTGCGCTTCGAGGGCGGCGCGCTTCGCCCCGTGATCGTGCCCGCGCTCGCGCAGCCGCGGCTGCGTTCCGACGACGAGCTCGACTGGATGTACCGGCGTCTGCTCGGGCTGCATTGGCGTGCCGTCGAAGCGCGCGTGAGCCCGGGCCGTCCGGTCGACATGCGCGCGTTCGCTGCGGAGAACTTCTTCGGTGGCATGGACCTCACGGGCATCGCGCTCGCCGAAGGTGACGTCGCGGTGGGAGGCGAGCCGATCGCGCGTGCGAAAGACACGGGGCTCTTCCAGTCGATCGCCCTCGAGCGCCACGTCGCGGTCTTGTGGCTCACGGGACAGCACGCGACGTACTCGCGCATCGAGCCGACGACCTGATCGGCACGCGAGAGCTTCACGCGGAGACCGAGCTTCGCAATGCGGCCTGCGCAGCGAGCTTCACGCGGAGCTTCGCACTGCGGCTTGCGCAGCGAGCTTCACGCGGAGACCGAGCTTCACGCGGAGAAGCTTCGGACCGAAGAGCACGCGCAAACCGCAGTGGACCGAAGGTCGCCGACACGAACCGCCGTCCGGCGTTCGCGGGACGTGCGGGCGTTCGCGGACCCGTTACGCTCTTCCACGTGCGGGGCTGGGCATGGGGGGTCTGGGTCCTCGCCGCGATGGGCTGCGGTGCGGGCGACCTGCGCGAGCTGACGACGTGGGAGCTCGAGGTCGAGGGGCAGCCGCCGCGCACCGTGGAGCTGCCCGCACGCCTCGACGTCCCGCAGAGCGCGCCCCGCTACGCGCTCTCGACCACGATCGACGTGCCGACCCATCCGCTCGAGCTGGTGCTCCCCTCGCCTCCCGCGCCCGCGCGTGTGCTCGTCGACGGGCTCGACGCGCTGCCGCGCCACGACGTCGTCGAAGGAATGCGGGCGGTGGGTGCGCAGCGCTTCGTGCTCCCCGAGGAAGCCACGCGCGACGGCCGCGCGCACGTGCGCGTGGAGGTCGAGAACGGCTGGACGCAGGCGAGCTGGTGGACCGTCACGCCCTCGCTGGTGCGGCGCGGCGCGATCGACCCGCGCGTGCGACGCGCCGCGTGGGTGAACGAGGCGGCCGCGGCGGTGTGCTTCGCCGCGTTGGTCCAGATCGGGCTCGTCTGCCTCGGCGTGTTCCTCTTGGATCGCAAGCGCGTCGCGTACCTGCTCTTCGCGATCCAGGTGCTCACCGCGGCGGTCTATCCGCTCTACGTCGTCGGCTGGATGCGCCTCGGGGTCGCCGAGGTTCCCGTGCTCGCGGTGGCGCTGCTCGTGGCCGCGACCGTCTCCGTCTTCTTCACGCACGTGTACTTCGGGCTGCGTCCCGCCTCGCGCGCTTGGGTCTTCGCGTGCGGCATCGCGATCGCGATCAGCCTCGCGGCCTCCGATCCGTTCCTCTGCACCGACGTCGCGGGCCCGGTCGTCGTCGCCCTCGTGGGCCTGATCGCGCTCTACCAGCTCGTGACGTGTGCGCGCCTCGTCGCGCGCAGCGACGACCGACTCGCGCCGGGGCTCTTGCTCGTCGCGTGGATCTGCCTCGCCGGGACGGCGTGGCTCGACTTCCTCTACTGGGCGCGTGGTCCCGATCTCGCCCAAGGCGCGCGCCCGACCGTCATCGGACTCGCGCTCTTCGCGACCTTCATGGCGCTAATCCTCTCGCGCCGTCACATCCACAGCCTGGCGGAGGGCGACCGCCTCAACGCGGAGCTCGCAGGTCGCGTCGACGAGCTCGAGCGTCATGCGCGCGAGATCGAGGCGCTGAACACGGAGCTGCGACACCAGATCGGCGAGCGTTCGAACCAGATCGTGGCCGCGCTCGCGCTGAGCCGCGCCGAAGCCTCTCCCGCTCCGCGCCTCGAGATCGGCGACGTCGTGCAGGACCGCTACCGCGTGGTCGGTCCCCTCGGCAAAGGCGCGATGGGCGCGGTCTACGAGGTCGAACGTCTCGGCGACGGCCGACGCCTCGCGCTCAAGCTCACCCACGATCTCGACGCGACGGCGCTCGCGCGTCTGGCGCGCGAGGCGCGCATCGCGGCGTCGATCCGAAACCCGCACGTGGTGGGCGTGGTGGACGTCGACGTGTCGAGCCACGGCTTCCTCTTCGTGGTGATGGAGCTCGTCCGCGGCACCACGCTGCGTGACCAACGCGCGCACTTCGGAGATCGCGAGTGGGCCGCGCCCATCCTCGCGCAGATCGCCGATGGCCTCGCCGCGCTCCATGCCGCGGGGATCGTGCATCGGGATCTGAAGCCGGCGAACGTGCTGCTGACCGGCGAGCTGCTCGCCCCCGTCGCGCGCATCGCGGACTTCGGCGTGTCGCGGCTCGAGTCGGAAGCGGACGTGGTTCGGTCGGTGGGGTCGACCGCGGACGGGGGCTCCGGATCCGGAACCACACGGGTCTCCGCGCCGCCGAACGTTTCCGCGTCGAAGGAGGACACCGACACCGTGACCGCGGCCCACACCGTCCCGCTCGTTCGGGCCGAGCTCGAGCCCCGCGTGTCGAGCGCTCGCGACGATTCCGGCGCTTCGCCGCGCAGCGCGGTCGGGCTGCGTCGCAGCTTGCAGCTCACGCAGACGGGCGACGTCGCGGGCACGCCGCTCTACATGGCGCCGGAGAGTCTGTCGGGAGAGGTCGCGACCGCGGGCGACGTGTTCGCGTTCGGGATGATCGCCTACGAGCTGCTCACGGGTCGCCGACCGTTCGACGAGTCGCTCGCGCTGGCGTTGCTCGAGGGACGCGACCTGCCGCCCCCCGAGCCGCTCTCGTCGCTCCGAGCCGACGTGGATCCGGAGCTCGCGGCGATGGTGATCCGCTGTCTCGATCGGGAGAGCGCGCGGAGGCCGACCGCACGCGACCTCGCGGAGCGCTTCGGGCGTCGCGTCGAGCAACATGCGGAGCGCTGAGCTCTCACTCCGCGCCGACCACGAGCACGCAGCGCGCGTCCACGCAGCGCGCCTCCACGCGCGGCGGCGTCTCCGGCAGACACGCCGCGTCCTCGACGACCGCGCACTCCACGATCGCGCACTCGTCTTGGTACTCGGCCCACGCCGCTCGACTCCACGCCTGCGTGTCGCTCGGACAGAACGACGCGCAGCAGTTCCGCGGTGTGCCCACCATGCAGTCCGCGTCGCTCGCGCAGACCTGCGGGTCGACCTCGTCCGGTCCGACGACGAGGCGGCCGTCGGCTCGCGCGACGTCACCGCCGTTCGAGCTCTCGTCGTCTCCCGTCGACTCGTCGGACGCTGCGGCACCGCACGCCGTGAGCACGACGCAGACGAAGGTCGCGTGCAAAGAGAAGACGCGCCTCGACGCGCGAGCAACTGCGTTCATCACAGATCGTCCGCGAACGGGTCGTCCACGTTCGCAAGGGGAAACCGCGTCGGCCCGCGCTTGGTGCCGCGCGCGGGTGACGCCAGGTCCGAGGCAGGAGTCGTCATGCTCGAGGAGCTGGTGCCGGGCGACGTGCCGGGGCTCGACGTGCCGGGGCTCGACGTGCTGGGCCTCGACGTGCTGGGCCTCGGCGAGCTGGGGGTGGAGCTCGGTGAGCGCCGCTCCGGCGTCGCACCGCTCGGCGCGTTCGTGAGGCCGGCGTCCACGACCGTCGTCGGCTCCGACACGCCCGGCACGGAGGGCGGCGCGAACGCGCCTTCCGTCGGCACGACCCCGCTCGGGACCACCACGCTCGGGACCACCACGCTCGGACCCACCCCGCTCGGTGCCACCACGCTCGGTGCCACCCCGCTGGGAACGACCACGCTCGGAGCGGACCGCGCGTCGTCCTCGCCGCCCTGCGGGATCAGCACGATCACCACCCCGAGCCCCGCCGCGAAACCACCGAGCGCGAGCGCGAGCGCGATGATCCAACGACCTCCCGCGGGCGGCGGGGGCACGCGCTCGGGGTGCTCCGCCGTCGCGAGCGCGACCCGCGGCACGGTGTCGGGCACCACGCCCTTCGTCTGCGGCTTCGGAGGCACCTTCAACGGCTCCGTCCAACGCTGCACGGCTTGGAGCGGCGCGGTCGCGAGCTCTTGCGTGTCGAGCGCGGAGACCAGCGGGAGCCCCACACGCTGCGAGCGATCGTCGATCTCGGGTCCGAGCAGCCCGAGCAGCACCGCCGCGCGCGCGAACGCGTCCGCCTCGTGCGTCGGCACCGCCGCGTGCAGCGCCTCCGCGAAGGCCTCCGCGCTCGGGAAACGATCGTCCGCGCGGCGCGAGAGCGCGCGCATCACACACGCCTCGAGCGCGACGGGTACGTCCGCGAAGGTGCTCGGGCGCGGCACGTCGCCCGCGAGGATGCGTCGGATCACGGTCGCGTCATCGGGATCGTCGAAGAGCCGCCGTCCGGTGAGCGCCTCCCAGAGCACGACGCCGAGCGCGAACACGTCCGTGCGCCGATCGACGTTTCCGTCCAGCTGCTCGGGCGCCATGTAGCGCAGCTTGCCCTTGAGCTCCTTGCCCGTCGTCTTCTGCAATCGCTGCGACGCCTTCGCGACGCCGAAGTCGATCACCTTCACCTGGCCCTGCGTGCCGAGGAGCACGTTCTGTGGGCTCACGTCGCGATGGACGATGTTCAGCGCGCGACCGTGCTCGTCGCGCGCCTCGTGCGCCGCGTGCAGGCCCGCCGCCGCGTCGGCCACGATCGCGACCGACATCGCGGGGAGCAGCCGCCGCCCCATCGTCGTGAGCTTCGTGAGCACCTGCGCGAACGACGCGCCCGGCACGTGCTCGATCACCATGTAGAGCTCGTCGCCCTCTTCGCCGAGGTCCTCCACCGCCGCGACGTTCGGGTGTCGGATCGCCGCCGCGAGCCGCGCCTCGTCCAGGAACATCGCGCGCAGCTCCGCGCTCCGCGCGTGCCGTCGATGCACCACCTTCACGACCACCGGTTTGCCGACGCCGCGCGCGCCTCCGCGCTGCGCGAGGAAGACCTCGCCCATGCCTCCGCCGCCGAGCTTGCCGAGCAGCTCGTAGCGACCGAGGTGGCGCCCGATCATCGTGGCGCCTCCGGAAACGAGACGTTCGCGCGCTCGCCCGGTCGCACCACGACCTGCTTCACGGTGCGCTCGTCCGTGTCGCGACGTCGCCACGCGACCTCGTACGTCCCGGGCACCACGCGGCCCTCGCCGCCATCGAGCACCACGCCGCCGACCGTGACGACGTAGCCCGAAGGCCTGTCGACCACGATGCGCACCGGACGACGCAGCGCCTGCAGCGCGTCGTCGACCTGGCGTCGCAGCACGCGGGAGAGCCCTTCGCCGTGCGCGCTCAGCACACGCTCGTAACGCTCGATCGCGGCGTCCGCGTCGCCACGCCGCGCGTACACCGCCGCGGAGTTGAACAAGATCGTCCCGTCGGGCACGCACTCGTACGCACGATCGAACGCGGTCGAGGCCGCCTCGAGCTCGCCGCGCTCGGCTGCGTCGCGCCCCGTCGCGTAGGCCTCGCGCGCCGTCTCACGCGGATTGGCGCCGCAGTCGCTCGTCGCGGCGGCTCCAGGATCCGCGGGCAGTGGTGCGACCTCCGGCGCGGGCGTGATGGTCGGGGCGACCCGCGGCGCCATCACGAACGCGGGCGGCGGCTCCGGCAGGTAGCTCGTGTTCATCGCGTGCTCGCCTTCGCGGCCGGGCGCCGAGTAGATCGCGAGGTGGAGCGCGCGGCTCATCGGCGCACGCGCGATGACCGTGGTGGCCAAGCTCCGCGCCCCCGGCTCGTCCGCGCACACCGAGAACCACGAGAGCCCGGGCGCGCCGAGGCTCACCGTCGGCTCGCGCCGCAGCTCGAGCATCTCGCCTTCGCCGTCCGTGAGCACGACGAGCAGATTGCAGCCCTCGCGAGGGATCTCCACGTCGATGAACGCGGTGCGGCTCTCGTCGAGCTCGACCGCGCGCCACTCATCACGGCGCAACGTCCGATGGCTGCTCAGGAGATCGTCGATCTCGAGCTCGATCGCGCGCGTCTCTTCCGAGGGCGCGAGCTTCGGACCGCAGGCGGTGAGGACGCAGAGCACGAGCACGAACCGGTTCATTGCGGAGAGGCAGCTCAGGAGCGCAGGGTGGTCGCCGAGACCGCAGAGCGGCCCCGAGCGAAGCGCAGGTGAAGGCGGAGGTGAAGGAAGTGGAGATGAAGCTCGGAAGATAAGGGAAAGAAGCGCGGGTGAGGTGGACTTCGGACCTCGGTCGAGCCCACACCTTGGCCGTACCCAGCGATCGGGTGGATGTCTCGGGGAGCGGACGTGACGGGAAGCTTATGGCATCGAGGCCCGGAGGGGTCTGGCAAAGCCACGACGGGGGTGTCCGATCGTGAGTGGTACGGTCCCGCGCCCGTGCCGCCGCCGTCGCCGATCTCTCCGTCGAGCCAGTCGCCGAGCACGTCGGCCACGGCGACGCTCCGCCGGCTCCACCGGGAGCTCCAGGCCGTCGAGCTCGCGGACGCGGAGAAGGCGCGCGCGCGGCTGGCCGACGTGCGGAGCGAGCTTCCGACGAGCGGCCTCTCGCCCGAGCTCCGGGCGCGCCTCGACGCCGCGCTCGCCGAGGTGATCGCGATGCCGCGACCGCGCGTCACCTCGTCGCTCGCCGACGCCTACGAGGACGCGTCGCTCTCGATCGGCGCCGCGCTCCCTCGCCTGCGCCCGGTCAACGTGTCTCGCTCGCTCGTCCACGTCGCGGTCGGCGCGGCCGCGATCGTGCTGCTCCGGCTCGGCGACGAGCGCACCATCCTCTGGACCGCGACCTGCGCGCTCGGGAGCGTGTGGCTCCTCGAAGGCGCGCGGCGCGTGAGCGTTCGATGGCGCGCGCGCGTCGACACCGCGCTCGCGGCGACCGCGCACTCCTTCGAGCGCCACGCCGTGACGAGCGGCACGTGGTACGCGACCTCGCTGGCGGTGCTCGCGTGGACGCTCGACGCACCCGCCGCTGCCGCCGCCGTCGCGATCCTCGCCGCCGCCGATCCGAGCGCCTCGTACTTCGGCCGACGTTTCGGGCGACACCGCCTCGGTCCGCAACGCAGCGTGGAGGGCTCGCTGGCGTTCGTGGTCGCCGGCACCCTCGCGGCGATCGGCGCGTTCGCGCTCTTCGGCGTCGTCCCTTGGGGCGTCGCGCTCGCGATGGCGATCGCCGGTGCGCTCGGCGAGCTCTCGAGCGTCGGACGCCTCGACGACAACCTCACGATCCCCCTCGCGGCCGGTCTCGCGGCGGGCCTTCTCGGCTGATCCGACGCGCGCGAAGCCGACGCGCCCCGTCGACGCGCACCCTCCGACGCGCACCCTCCGACGCACTCGCAACACGCACTCGCGCACGCTCGCGTGCTCGCCCGACGCGACACGCACCCCGAGCCGCACCCCACGCTTGGACGGCGCGCACGCGCGGCCTATCAGCCCGTTGAAGAACTCTTCGAGTCCTTCAGCGGACTGCCTCTTCTTTCTGGGGTCTTTCAGAAAGACCCCCTCCAGCGGGCAAAGCCCACCGGAGCCTCCCCCAAAACACGCCGCTCCGTTGAAGAACGAGGTTCTTCAACGGGCTGCTATGGTGCGCCATGCCGCTCTACCCGGAGATCACGCCCTACGACGAAGGTTGGCTCGCCGTCGACGGTCGCCACCGCATCCACTACGAGCAGTGCGGGAACCCCGCCGGAAAGCCCGTGGTGTTCGTGCACGGCGGTCCGGGCGGCGGCACCGATCCGACGCAGCGGCGCTTCTTCGATCCGAACGCCTACCGCATCGTGCTCTTCGATCAGCGCGGCTGCGGCAAGAGCGAGCCCTTCGCGTCGCTCGAAGACAACACGACGTGGCACCTCGTCGCGGACATGGAGAAGCTGCGCGAGCACCTCGGCATCGAGCGCTGGCAGCTGTTCGGCGGGAGCTGGGGCAGCTCACTCTCCCTCGCCTACGCGCAGAAGCACCCCGAGCGCGTCACCGAGCTCGTGCTGCGCGGCATCTTCCTCGTGCGCGACGAAGAGGTGCAGTGGTTCTACCAAGACGGCTGCAGCCGCATCTTCCCCGACGCGTGGGAAGGTTTCCTCGAGCCCATCCCGGAGGCCGAACGCGGCGATCTCGTGCACGCCTACCACGCACGCCTCACGAGCGCGGACGAAGCGGTGCGCGCCCGCGCCGCGCGCGCGTGGAGCGGCTGGGAAGGACGCACGTCGCGGCTGATGCCCGATCCGAAGCTCGTCGCGAAGACCGAGGCCCCGCGCTTCGCGGAGGCCTTCGCGCGCATCGAGTGCCACTACTTCGTGAACCACGGCTTCTTCGAGGTCGACGGCCAACTCCTGCGCGACGCGCACCGCCTCGCGAACATCCCGGGCGTGATCGTGCAGGGCCGCTACGACGTGGTCTGCCCCGCGAAGAGCGCGTGGGAGCTGCACCGCGCGTGGCCCGGCAGCGAGCTCGTGATCGTGCCGGACGCCGGGCACTCCGCGCTCGAGCCCGGCACCACCGACGCGCTGGTGGCGGCGACGGATCGGTTCCGTCCGCGCTGACGCACACGTAGGCAACGCAAACGAGCCGTACGCATTTCGATGGTTCGGTCGCCTGACGGCGACGCTCACGTGACGTCGGGCTCGCGCCCTGCGGTCGCTCGCTGAAAACGTCAATTCGGGCGCGTACGGCTCGTTCTCGCTCGTGCGTCGTCGTCTGTCGCGCGGCTCGCCCGTCAGCCGCGCAGCTCGCGCTTGAGGATCTTCCCCGTCGGCCCCTTCGGGAGCGCGTCGAGGATCTCCACCACGCGCGGATACTTGTACGCCGCGAGGTGCTCCTTGCAGTACGCGATGATCTCCTCCGGCGTCGCGGAGTGTCCCGGTTTGAAGGCCACGATCGCCTTCACCTCTTCGCCGTGCGACTCGTGCGGAATCCCGATGACCGCCGCCTCGCCGATCGCGGGATGTGCGTAGAGGACCTCCTCGATCTCACGCGGATACACGTTGAATCCGCCGCGGATGATCATGTCTTTCTTGCGGTCGACGATGAAGTAGAACCCCTCTTCGTCGCGGGTCGCGATGTCGCCGCTGTGGAACCACCCTTCCACGATCGACGTCGCGTTGACCTCGGGCCGCTTGTAATAGCCCTTCATCACGTTGTGGCCCTTGATGCAGATCTCGCCCGGCACGCCGGTCTCGGTCACCACCTTGCCCTCGGCATCCTCGAGCTTGAACTCGACGCCCTCGATCGGCAGCCCGATCGAGCCCGCCTTCTTCGGGCGGTTCATGCGGTTGAAGCTCGCCACCGGCGAGGTCTCCGAGAGGCCGTAGCCCTCGAGCACGTTCACGTGGAACTTCTCGTCGAACGCGCGCATCACCTCCACCGGCATCGCGGAGCCACCGCTCACGCAGCGCTGGAGCGACGAGGTGTCGAACTTCGACGACTCCGGGTAGTGGAGCAACGCGAAGTACATCGTCGGAACACCCGCGAAGAGCGTCACGCGATGCTTCGCGATCAAACCGAGCGCCCCCTCCGGATCGAAGCGCGGCATGAGCACCATCGTGCCGCCGGAGCGCAACGTTCCGTTCTGCATCACCGTCTGCCCGAAGCTGTGAAAGAGCGGCAAACACACGAGCGCGACGTCGCGGTTTCCCCCGAGCAGCCGGCTCGACATGTAGTCGGCGTTGTAGAAGAGGTTGAAGTGCGTGAGCTCCGCGCCCTTCGGACGCCCCGTGGTTCCCGAGGTGTAGAGGATCACCGCGGTGTCGTCGGGCATCGTGGGCGGCAGATCCGTGATCGGCTCCGCGCCGCCGATCAGCGCCGTCATCGACACCGCGCCTTCCGGCGCCGTCACGTCCGCGCGATCCGCCTTGGCGACGATCAGGTGTTTGCAGGTCGCGACGCGATCGAAGGCCTTGCGCGCCTGCTCGTAGAAGCCCTCCCAGACCACGAGCGCGACCGAGTCGGAGTCTTCGAGGTGGTACGCGATCTCGTCCGCGGTGAGCAGCACGTTGAGCGGCACCACCGGCGCGGCCGCGTAGTGCGCGCCGAAGTACGCGATCGTGAAGTGCGGCACGTTCGGCAGCAGGAGCGCGACGTGCTGGCCGCGCTTGACCCCGAGCTTCGCCAGCCCGCCTCCGAAGCGTTGCGCCATGCCGTGGAGCATCGCGTACGAGAGCGTGACCTCTCCGAGCACCATCGCCGGGCGCGAGGGATCGGTGGCCGCGGTCTCCCGCAGCAGCGTGGCCAGATTCAGCGTCATCCGTAGACCCCTCCGCGCTTCACGCGCGTCGTCGCCGCGACCCCTCGCGACGAGCCGCGACACCCCGACGCGGCGGTGGGACGGTACCACGCACGCGCTCGTCGTTCGCACGTCGCACCTCGCCATCGCGAGGTTGCACGTTTCGCTCGCGCACCCGCACGTGCGAAGCGGCTCTCGCGCGGGACGCGATCGTCAGCACCCCGCGCGTGCAAAGCGGCTCCGGGACTCGAGGGTCAGCGCACCGGCGCGCGCGCGATCCAACCGTCGAAGCGCGTCGACCCCGGCCCCGGATCGAGCACCCGCTTCGCGCGCGCGTAGACACGAAAGAACGTCTCGAGCGCGCGCACGTCGCGAGCGCGCAGCACGTCACCCACCACGAGCTTCGGATCCGCCACGTCGTGATCCACGAAGTCGATCACCCCGAGCAGTCGACCTCGCACGAGCGTCCCGCGCGGTCGCCGCGGCCCGAGCACCACCGCGTCGAGCGGATCGCCGTCCGACGCGCAGGTCCCCGGCACGCTGCCGTAGTTGAAGAGCGTCGGCAGCGGCGAGACGAAGTGCACGCGCCCGTCCGGACGCCGCTTCACGAACGAGAAGCGCGACACCTCGAGCGCGACCTCGACCTCGTCGCCGAGCGACGGCAGCGCCGAGCTCACGGGCGCGTGCTCACGGGGTGGCGCTCGGTGGCGCGACGTCACGCGCGCTTTCGTCGACGCCGTGCGAGCAGCGACGCGAACGCGAGCCACACGACGCTCGACGAGCCGCTCGCCGCAGCCTCCTCCACCCGCGAGCCCGGGCGGCGCGGGAGCCTGCGGTCGCGGGCCCGTGCATGCGTCGCCCACGCCGTCGTCGTTCGAGTCCGCTTGGTCCGCGTTCGTCACGCTCGGGCAGTTGTCGTCCTCGTCGAGCACGCCGTCGCCGTCGCGATCGTCGGAGCACGCGTCGCCCACGCCATCGCCGTCCGTGTCGCGCTGTCGACGATCCCAGACCAGCGGGCACACGTCGACACCGTCCACGATGCCGTCTCCGTCCGAGTCCGGATCGCGGAAGTTCGGGATGCCGTCTCCGTCCAGATCGTTCGCCGTCTCGATGCGATCCGGCAGTCCATCCGCGTCGGTGTCGGTGTCGCGATGGTCGGGGATCCCGTCGCGATCCCAGTCCGACGGTGCGCCGTCGACGCCGCGCGGCACCACCTCCACCACGTCCGCGATTCCGTCGTCGTCGTCGTCGAGATCGCTCGAGTCGGGGATCCGATCGCCGTCGGTGTCGCGCACCGTTCCGTCGGGCAGCACGCTCTCGGAGTCGTCGATGCCGTCATCGTCCGAGTCGAGGTCGAGGTAGTCCGGCGTGCCGTCTTCGTCCGCGTCGCGCGGGGGATCTTCGACCGTGGTCGCGCCGCCTTCGAGCGCGTCTGGGACTCCGTCGTCGTCCGAGTCCCGGTCGACGTAGTCGGCGTCGCCGTCGCCGTCCGAGTCCACCGGCGCGTCCGGATCGGGGCCCGCCTCGAACGCGTCGCCGATCCCGTCCCCGTCCGAGTCGAGGTCGCGGAAGTCGGGGCTGCGTCGCTCGTCCGCGTCGTCGGTGTCGACGGGCGGCGTGCTCGGATCGTCGTCGCCCGCCTCGATCGCGTCGGGGATCCCGTCGTCGTCCGAGTCGAGATCGAGCTCGTCGTTCGTGCCGTCTCCGTCGGTGTCGACGGGCTCACCCGCCGCGTCGCGCTCGTCCGCGTCGACGATTCCGTCGCCGTCGGCGTCACAGACCTCCGGGTCGTCACAGCCCGGCTGCGCACGAAGCGAGTTGGACGACGACGCCCACGTCCAGCCGAGCAAAGCCAACGAGACGACCGCGAATCGGAGCTTCCGCATCGCGCGAACGGTACTGCGCACGCGCCGAAAAACGAAGCCCATCCGCGAGGTTCCTCGAACGCTCGGTCGGGAACGCAGCCCGCGCGTCGCGGTGACGATCGCCACGAGGCCGCCGCACGACGACCCGTGGCGCGATCCTCCTCGCGCACGAGTGCAGGAGGACGTGAACACGCAGGAGGACGTGAACGAGGTACACTCTGCCTCGATGCGGTGGAGCTCGAAGTGGTGGCTCGTGATCGCGCTCTCGAGCGGAGGCTCGGGCTGCGCGCCCACCGAACCGGGAAGCAGCGCGTCGTCGCTGGAAGCGACACGCCGGCTCGTGCCGAGCGCGGTGGTGTTCGCGGCACCCGAAGGCGGCGACGGCGCGACGCGACGCACGTACGCGTGGGAGCACGCGGACGGAACGCGTGAGCCTTCGGGTCTGCCAATCGCGATCGACGCGCAAGAGCATGGCGGCGACGTCTACCTCGTCACGCCCGACGCGCGCCTGCTGCGCTTCGTCGAGGGCGATCCCTCGCGAGAAGAGCTCGTCGCCCGCTCGGTGATCGACCGCGTCGCCGTCTCGCCGCGTGCGCTCGCGTACGTGGTCATCGACGAGGGCGCGCAGACGACCGCAAGTGTGCTGCATCGCCGCGAAGCGGGCCGCGACGTGGTGCTCGATCGAACGCTCTACGCGCTCGGCGCGCTCACCTTCGCACCCGACGGACGCACGCTGGTCGGGGTCGGCTCGGTGAACGGCGGGGTCGCGGGTCTGCACGTCTTCGACGACGAAGGTCGGCGCTGTCTCACCAACTGCGACCACCACACGGGGAGCTCGGATCCCGCGCAGTGGACGGCACTGCCCACGAGCGCGCTCCGCTTCGAAGGCGACGAGGTGCACTGGGACGACGAGAACGGCGTCACGCACTCCGCCAGGTGGAGGTCGCGATGAACGTCGCTTCGTTCGTGGCTTCGCGCGCGCGTTCGCTCACACCGACCGCATCCACACTCGCGGTGTTCGCCGCGTCGCTCTTCGCCGTCTCGTCGGCTTCCGCGCAGTTCAGTCGCCCCACCGCCTGCGACTCCTGCATCGCGGGTTGGTACTACTTCGACAACAACGGCGGCGCGGCCGGCTCCGAAGATTGGAACTGCGGCACGAGCTCCTACGACGGGCACCGCGGGAGCGACTTCAGCCTCGCGGGCGGCAACGGCGCGATCGCCACCGGCTACGACGTGGTCGCGGCGGCCGACGGCGAGGTCGTGAGCACGCAGGACGGTCATTTCGATCAATGCCGCACGTGCAACGCCGCGACCGACTCGCGCTGCGGCACCGGGTACGGCTTCGGCTACGGCAACCACGTGGTCGTCAACCACGGCGACTACCGCGTGGTCTACGCGCACCTCCGCAACGGCAGCGTCCGCGTCTCGCCCGGCCAACGCATCACGTGTGGCCAGACGGTCGGACAGATCGCGAGCTCCGGCTGCAGCACCGGCGCGCACCTTCACTTCGAGGTGCGCCCGCTCGGCGGCGCGTCGACCACCGCGTTCGATCCCTTCCGCGGACCCTGCTCGCCCACGAACCCCTCGCGTTGGAACGAACAAGGCCCGCACCGTGGCTTGCCCGGCGCGACCTGCGGCGATCCCGTCCCGACGTGCCCGGGCGGCACCTTCCCCATCTGGACCTGCAACGCGGGTCTCACCGAACGCACGCGCTGCATCGACGGAATGGTGATGACCGAGGCGTGTCCCGGAGGCTGCCTCTCGATGCCGGTCGGCACCGACGACGTCTGCGCCGCGGTGCCGACCTGCCCCGCCGGTCTCGACGCGGAGTGGCGCTGCGACGGCGACGGCCGCGCGCGCTGCGTGGCGGGCGAGGTCGAGCGCGAGAGCTGCGCCGCGGGCTGCGAGATGCGCGACGGAGACGACGGCTGTCGCGACGCACCGGTCGACGCAGACGGCGACGGACACAACACCAGCGTCGACTGCGACGACGCGGATCCCTCACGTTTTCCGGGTGCTCCGGAGACCTGCGGCGACGGCATCGATCAAGACTGCGACGGTTCGGACTTGCTCTGTCCCGGCCAAGACGGGGGCCCGGTGCTCGACGACGGAGGCGCGAGCCCGCGCGACTCGGGCACACGCGTCGACGGCGGTGGCGATGACGTGACCCGCGCGGTCGGCGGTTGTGGCTGCGGGACATCGGGCGACGCACGCGGCGTGATGTGGATCATGGGCGCGCTCGTGCTCGGGATGCGTCGACGTCGGCGGTGATCAGCCCTCGTCGGTTTCGTCGATGCCGCTCGACACCGTTCGACGCGGCTCTCGCTCGTCGCCGTTCATCGCGGACGTCGCCGTTCACGCCGCCGACCACGACCACGTCCACGTCGACGACCACGAAGAAGCCGACGGGTTCCGCTTCAAATCCACAAGATCAGACCGAGCGCCGGGGTGAGCACTCGGCCGGTTCGATCGATCGTGTGCTCCATCGGCTCGCCGGACATCTGCAGATCGAGATCCGCACGCACCCGCGCCCGCGCGAGCGTGAGCTCGAAGGCCACCCAGAAGCGGGAGCCGCCGAGCGCGACGCCGAGCTGACCGGCGGAAAAGAGCGCGGTGCCGCGCGCGTCGATCGGCACGTCGGTCAGGCACTCGCCGTCCACGCGGCGCGAGCAGTAGTCGAAGCTCGCCGAGGCGCGCGACCACACGAGCTTCGGTCCCGCCCAGACGTGCACGTGTTTGCGGCTGTAGCCGAGCACGAGCGGGATCGAGACGTCGACGCGGCGGAAGCTCCGCAGATCGACGCGCGACGCGAAGCGTTCGATCGGGAAGGCGCGAAACGACGCGTCGACGTTCAGCCCGATCGCGCCGTAGATCCCCGGCGAGCGGCGTAGCCATTGGAAACGCAGCCCCGCCCCGGCCGAGGTGGTGCGCGCGCGCGCGTTGAGCTCGAGCCGTTTGGTGAGCCCCGCCGCCACGGCGAGCTGTCCATCACCCGAAGGTGGCGCCATCAACGCCGCGCCTGCGAGCCCCGCGATCTCGCGCATCCGCGCCTCGCTCGGGTTGCCGCCACGTCCGCGCAGCTCGTCCAGATCCTCGCGCACCTCGCCCGGCAGCCCGACCGGCGGCGTCACCTGCGCCGACGTCGTGACCGCGACGTGCCCGGCGGGCGTGGTGCGCGCGGGCTGGAGCGACGTGAGCGAGGTCGAGCACGCGCCGAGCAGCAGAATCGCGGGCAAGACGGCTCGTACGACGCGCATGGAACGCAGCGCAGAGCGAGGCGCGTGCCACCCTCGGAATCGCTCAGATTTTTCGGAGGGTTGAACCACGAGCGCGCCAGCCGGGCTCGCGCGTGGCACAGCCCGCGCCGCTCGCTCGACCCCGCGCGGCCGAGCGCGGAGCACGCGCGCATCACGCGCGCATCACGCGCCGCGCAAGTGCGCATCGCGCCGGTCACTCGCCAACGCCGGTCACTCGCCACGCGCGTGTCGAGCGCTCTCAGCCCGCGAAGACGAGCTTCAGGTTGAACGCGCCGGTGCCCTTCGCGCCGTAGATGCGAACCCAGAGCGGCAGGTACATCTCCGTGCCGCGCGCGCTCGAGATCCCACCGAGATCGACGATCTCGTCGTCGCGCCACCCCATCGAGCGCAGCAGCTCACCGACCTTCGCCTTCGCGTCCGCGTCGTCGCCGCTCACGAACGTGTGGTGCGTGTCCGGCAACATCCGCGGGTTCACCATCAGCCCGCACCACATCGTGTTCAGCGCCTTGACGATCTTCGCCTTCGGATACGCGCGCTGCAGGCGCTCCCCGAGCGAGTCGTCGTTCGCGATCGTGAGCGAGGGCGGCATGCCCTTCGAGAAGTCGAGCGGGTTGGTCACGTCGATCACGATCTTCCCCGCGAGCGTGCTCGCCGCGTTCGCGAGCGCGAGCGCGTTCTCCGTGTGCTCGCCCTTCGTCGCGACGAGCACCAACTCACCGTGCGACGCCGCGTCCGCGAAGCTCCCCGCGCGCGCGCTCCCACCCGAGGCGTGCGACGCGTGCTCCTTCGCCCACGCGTTCGCGCCTTCGTGCGTCGCCTCGCGCGCGCCGAGGCAGACGTCGTGGCCGAGCTCGACCATCTTCCCACCCAGCGTCGTGCCCACCATTCCGGTCCCGAGGATTCCGATCTTCATGGCTCTCTCTCCGTTCGTGCGGTCGGGAGCATCCTCGTCGACCGTGAGAGCACCTTGCTCCGTGTCCCTCGAGAGAACAATGAGCCGTGTGGTGGACATGAAGTGTCCTGGCAAGACACGATGAGCCGGTGAGCGCCTTCCCGCCCGACCTCTTCGACGACGTGCCCACCTTCCTCGAGATCGTCCGCGCGGGCAGCGTGCGAGGCGCGGCGCGCGAGCTCGGGCTCGGCCCCTCCGCGTTGAGCAAGGCGGTCGCGCGCCTCGAAGCGCGGCTCGGAGTGCAGCTCTTCGATCGGGTCGGTCGAGGGCTCTCGCTCACCGACGAAGGACGCGCGATCCACGCTTCGTTCGTGGTGGCTGCCGATCGTGCGCTCGCGGCTCGCGACTTCGCGCAGGCCGCACGTGGGCGCCCCCGCGGCGTCCTACGAACCAGCACCTCGCCGGTGCTCGTGCCGCTCCTCGCGCGGACCACTGCGCGGCTCGTCGATCGTCACCCCGAGCTCGACGTGCGCCTGTCGGTGACCGACGCGGTCGTCAGCCTCTCGGACGCGGCGGTGGACGTCGCGGTGCGGCTCGGCGACGCGGCCCCCGAGGGCGCGGTTCGGCGGAAGCTCGGTTCGACACGCTTCGTGCTCGTCGCTTCACCCGAGTACCTCGCGCGGCGCGGTCACCCTCGACGACGCACCGAGCTCGTCGGTCACGCCGCGATCCGCTTCGTGCCACCGAGCGGGAAGCCCCAGGCCTGGGGCCTCGGAGACGCGTCGTTGTCGTGCGCGGCCACCGCGAGCGACGGCACCGCGGTGGTCGCCCTCGCGGTCGAGGGGGTCGGGCTCGCGCGCGTGCTCTCGTTCATGGTGAACGACGCGCTCTCCACCGGTCGGCTGATCGCGCTCCTGCCCGAAGACGACGCGCCCGGCCCCGACGTCTTCGCGATCGCGTCGTCGAGCCGCATGCGCACCGCACGCGCACGCGCCTTCGTCGAGGTCCTGCTCGACGAGGCCCCGAACGCGCTCGCGTGAGCACGACGCAACGCGCAGCCGTCTCGCGAGTGACGCGGGAGCGCGCCGGGCTCGATCAGTAGAAGTACGTCGCGCCGAAGTGCGGGTAGAGGAAGACCTGGGTGGCGCCGTTGCCGCGCGAGTCCACGAAGACCTCGTTGACCACGGGGATGATCGTGGTGGCCTGCAGCCCGACCTCGAGGCCGAAGTTCTGCGTGAGCTCGATGGTCGCGCCGAGCCCGGCCGTGACGGCGGGCTCGAAGGTCAGGTCGCTCGCGGCGTCGATGGCCGGGTCGTAGATCGAGAACCACGAGGGGCGGAACGCCGCGGAGACGAAGGGCACGACGTTCGAGTAGTTCAGGAACTGAAGGCGGACGCCGACGCTGAACCACACGCTCTGCAGGTTCGTGTTGCCGGGCGCGTCGAGCAGGTTGAGCTGCCAGCCGAGCGCGATCTCGGGGACGATCCAACCGATCTCCCAGCCGCCGCGCACGTGGAAGCCGATGCCCGGACGAAGCGTCTCGCGATCGGTGAGGAAGAAGGGCACGCCGGCGTAGACGCTGGCCTGCCGCACGAGGCGCTGCGGCTGCGCGGGCTGCGCCTGCGCCTGCACGTAGACCTGCGCGACGCTCTCCGACGCGGCGAGCTCCGCCGCGAGATCGTCGGCGGCTTCGTCCGGCGCGTTGGTCGCGCTGGCCTGGGTCGTCGGGGAAGGAGGCGCGGCAAACGCGGTCGCGGAAACGAACGAAGCGAAGAGGACGATCGGAAGACGCATGAAGCTCACCTCGGCGGCGCTTACCGCGTGCGATGGGTAGGGGCCAGCGCGAACGACGCGACCCGACGAGAGAAGATTCTCCGCGCCCGCGGACAGCATCGGACGTGCCACGAGCGAAGGGTCGATCGAGCCCGCGGGGAAGCCCTCCGAATCACCCGCAGAAATCGACGGATCCGTCGACACCAGCACTCGGGCGAGGCGACACGACCGCGACCGCGACCGCGCAGAACGTGCACGGAGGTTCTCGCTCTCGACTGCGCTCGATCAACCGCAGCCGACGAGCGGTCGCTCGGTCCGGCGTCATTCCTCCGGCGGCACGATGCTCGACGGCATGAAGACCTCCGGCACCGGGAGCTCCCACGCGCGCTGCACGTTCTCGATCACCACGCCGCGCTCGTCGCGCACCCGCACCGTCAGCTCGACCACCACGTTCGACGTCGAGCTCGCGCGAAGCCCCGCACGCAACCCGACGAGCGCCGGGACCACGCTCGGCACGAAAGGCGTCGCGCGAGGATCGACGGCGGAGTGGCTGTCCGGGTGCACGATCAGGTTCGCGTTCGTCACGCCGTTGACCACCGTCGCCAGATCCACCGCGACCTCGTCGAGGTGCTCCTCGCGGATCGTTCCGTAGCGACGCTCCAGCGGCTCGAGCACGATCGTGCGCTCCCACTGCGCGAACTCCGGGATGACCTCGTTCTCGTCGACGGTGAAGCCCGGCAGGTACTCGTGGAACTCGTTGATGCCGTTGAAGGTCAGCGCGACGGTGCGCTCCTCTTCGTCGAGGTTGATGATCACCCAGTCGATCTCGAGCTCGTAGTCGTGGCGCTCGACCCAAGGACGACGCGCCCACGGCAGCCCTTCGACGTCCGTCGAGAGCTCGGCCATCTGCTCGTCGGTCGGCGCGCGCAACGGCAGCTCGACGCGCTGCTCGACGAGGTAGAGGTTTCCATCCTCCGTCTCGACGAAGGGCGCCGTGTCCTCGGTGAGCGCGAAGGTGTAGAAGCCGCCTTCGCCGACGTATTGCTGATCCGAGCAACCGGCCACGGCCAGAAGCCCGACACCCACGAGGCTCGCCATCCGCATGAGCCGTAGCGTATCAGCGAGCGCCCCTCGCTGTCAGGGGGGGCCCGGACGTGAGGGCGGCAAGGCTTCGTTCACACCACGACCACGACCCTGCTCACGGACCTTCGGTCGCCTGACGGCGACGCTCACGTGACGTCGGGTCGCTCGGCCTGGCGGCCGGCTCCAAAACGTCAATTCGTTTGGTTCGGTCGCCTGACGGCGACGCTCACGTGACGTCGGGTCGCTCGGCATGGCGGCCGGCTCCAAAAACGTCAATTCACGACCGCGACCGCGGCGGCGCGGCCGACACGACCCACGACCGCGGCGGCTCACGACCGCGAGTCACGACCGCGACTCGGTGTTTGCGGGCGTGGCGCGGACGATGGCGCAGCCACGGGGATGTCGTCGACGCTCAGAACACGTAGCGGAGGTAGAGCGCGCCGTGGATGCCGACCGCGAGCTCGCCGTCGAGGCCCTCGAAGCCGGGGAAGATGCGCGCGCCGCCGACGAGGCCGAAAGAGTGGTGTCGGTTGCGGGCGTGCCAGTCGAAGCCGAGCTGGCCGCCGTAGAGCAACGCGACGTCCTCCGCGTCTTGGAGGCCGTAGGTGCGCAGCACCTGCGAGGTCGCGAAGCCGAGGCCGACCTCACCGCCCAGCCAGAGCGCGGCGCGCGCGCTGAGGTTCGCTTGCACCCGCACGTCGAGCAGGAAGTCGAGGACCTCGAACACCGTCGCGCTCGGCGGGCTCGGCGCCTTCGTGCGGTGCACCGAGCCTTCGGCCGCGAGCCCGACCAAGAGCCACCGAGTGAGCTCGTAGCCGAAACCGATCCGCAGCACCGGCCCCGCGCCCGCGAGCCGACCGACCCCGCCCACGAAGCCGCGCACGCCGACGTGCGCCTCGAAGTAGAAGCCGTGGCTGTAGAGATCACGCGTGATCTCGATCGCCTCGGGCGGGAGCCGCTCCACGTCGAGGCGCGTCGGATCCGGCTCTTCGACGACCGGCTCTTGAGCCGACGCCACGCTCGTGCGCGCCAGCACGCCGAGCGAAGCGACCGCGAGCGCGACCACGAAGAGCGCGCGCGATCGGGAGACGCTCCAAGCGAGCGAGCTCGAGGGCGGCGGCGCGTGCCCAAGCATCGGGACGGACGCTACCACGGGCGTTCGAACGACCGCGCGAGTTTCGTGAGGGGCGATCGCACGTGGTGGTCGGACCGTCGCCTCGACCCTCGAACGCATCGGCACGATGGTGCTGTCAGGCCCGCGCCGACGGGCGCCATCGAAAACCTGCCGCCCCCGCGTCGGCCTGATAACGTCCCCTCCAGCGAACATGAGCGACGAGGAACGCGAGAAGCCCAAACGTCCGGTGGGCAACGTGACGATGCAGATCGACGCGTTTCGCGATCAGATCGAGCTCTACGACGACGCCGAGGACGCCGACGATGCCGACGAAGGCGACGTGGAGGCCGGTCGCTCCGTCGCGCCCCCTCCCCTCCCGCCGCGCGGCACCCACGCGCCGACACCCGGTTCGCCCGCTCCGAACGCGTCCGGCGGCTCGAAGGTCGGGGTGATTGCGATCGGCGTGGTGGTCGCGGCGGCGGCCGTCGGGGCCGCGCTCTGGCTGAGCGGGATGCTGGTCGAGGAGCCGCCGCCCGCGACTTCGCCCGAGCCCTCCGAGCCTCCCGCGCTCGAGATTGGGCCCATCGAGATCGACACGACGGCGCAATGAGCGGAAGTCCGCTCGAAGTGTAAGCCCTCGCGCGCAACGTCGTTCTCCTCGCATGCGCACGCCTCGCTCCCTCGTTCGGCTCGGGCTCGTCCTCCTCCTCGGCTGCGGCGCCGGTCGCAGCCTCGACACCGGCGGCGCCACGCACCAGGCATCGCCCGCCGAGCCCGGTGGGTACGCGGAAGAGGAGAGCGCGGGCGTGACCACCTCGACCGGCGGCGCCGAGGTCGACCGGGCGATGCCGGCGTCGGTGCCCTACGACTCCGCGGCACCGGCGCCGATGCGCGCGGAGGGTCGAGCCGCGAGCGCGGCGGAGGTCGCGAGCGGCCAGCGCACGGATGACTCGAGCGGCTCGGACGGGTCGAGCGAGAACGGTGCGGACGACGCGCCGAACGCGCCGCAGACCTGGCGACGCAGCGCGAACGTGACGCGCTTCGCGAGCGTGGACCTCGGAGGCGGCGCGTCGCTCGAGCTGCGCAAGGTGCGCGTGAGCGTGAACGTCGAGGGGCTGCGCGCGCGCACCGTCGTCGATCACGTCTTCTACAACCCGCACGACCGCGCGCTCGAAGGCACCTTTCACTACCCGCTGCCGCCCGAGGCGTCGATCTCGAGCTACGCGATGTTCCTCGGGCAGGGCACCGCTCAAACCCAGAATCGTGCCCCCGACTTCTTCGACGCGAACGTCCAGCTCCCCGCGAGCGCACACTTCGATCAGCGCCTGCAGCAGATCGACCCGCAGCAGTGGGGTGAGCTGCGGGTCGGTCGGCTCGTGCGCGCGGAGCGGGGTCGCGAAGTGTTCGAGCAGATCACGCGCCGTCGCGTCGATCCGGCGCTCGTCGAAGAGGTCGCGCCGAACACCTTCCAGGCGCGTGTGTTCCCGATCCAGGCGCGCGGCTTCCACCGAGTGATCGTGAGCTACGAGCAGACGCTCCCGAGGATCGGGAACCAACGCGAGTACCTCTTCCCGCTTCCGGAGGGCAACCTCGAGTCGTTCGAGTTGGAGGTCGCGAGCGACGATCCGAACGCACGCTACGAAGGCGACCTGCGGAACGTCGAGCAACGCCGCGGCGCGTTCTTCGCGCGCGCGGCGGGCGCGCTGCAGCGCGGCACGTTGGCGTTCCGCTTCGCGACCGAGCGGGGCCCGGTGGAGATGCTCGTCGGCACCCACCCCGAGCGCGGCGAACGACACTTCGTCGCGCGTGTGCGGGGCACCGCGAGCGGGAACGAGGTCGCGAGCGCGGAGCAGGCGGTCTTCTTGCTGGACACCTCGCTCTCGGAGCATCCGGAACGTTTCGCGCTCGACGTCGAGATCTTGAAACGTGTGTTGGAGGCTTCGCCGCGTCTGCGTCGCTTCGCGGTCGTGACCTTCGACGCCGGCGCGCGCTGGCTCACCCGCGACTGGATCCCGAACGACGAGGCCGGTCGTGCACGCACGCTGGCGCAGCTCGAAGGCGTGCTCCTCGAAGGCGCGACCGATCTCGGCGCCGCCCTCGACGCGCTCGCGACCCCGCCGATGGAGGCGCGTGGTGCGCTCGACGTCTTCTTGCTGACCGACGGCGCGCTCTCGTGGGGCGAGCGCGACGCGGACACCCTCGTGCGTCGCTTCGCCGCGCGCTCGCCGTGGCAGGCGCGCTTCTTCGCATACCGCACCGGCCTCGGCGCGGAGAACCTCGAGCTCTTGCGTCGCCTCGCCGCGAGCGGCGGTGTGTTCAACTGCCTCTCGCGCGCGAGCCTCGACGGCTGCGCGACCGCGCACCAGCGCACGGGCTTCTCGGTCGAGCGCGCGCGTGTGGTGGACGCGCAGGGTCAGGACGTCGGCAGCGAGGTGCTCATCGCGGGCGGCGCGGCGACCCTCGCGGAGGGCGGAGAGCTGCTCGTGGCGGGCAAGCTCGATCGCGGCGGCGAAGGCACGCTCGTGCTGGAAGGTCGACGCAACGGCGCGCCGCACGAAGAGCGGCACCGCGTCTCGCTCGCGCCGGCGGGTGAGCTCGCGTCGCGCGCGTGGGCCGAGATCGCGATCGCGCATCTGCTCGCGACCCACGACGCCTCGCTCGAAGAGCTCGCGGTCGCGCTCTCGCAGCACTACCGCGTGCCGAGCCGCGTGACCTCGTTCCTCGTGCTGGAGACCGACGCGGAATACGAGCAGTTCGATCTGACGGAAGAGCGCCGCCAAGCGGGTGCCGCGGTCGACGCGCTGGTGCGCAACGTGAGCCGTCAGCGCGGGGGTGCGCGGACCTCGTGGGAGCGCCTCGAGCGCGCGCTGCGAGCGGGCGTCGAGCATCATCGACTGCCACCCGAGATCCTCACGCGTCTGTCCGCGATGGTCTCGCGCGAGCCGCAGGACTTCGTGGGCGGCCGCGTCGCGATCCCGCTCGTGTCGGCGGACGACGCGCCGCGCGGCTACCGACGCGGGCTCGGCCGCGAAGCCGACGTCGAACATTTCCGCGACGAAGCGGAGCGTCGTCAGCGCGAAGGCGAAAAGGGCGCGGCGATCCGCGCGATCTCGAGCGCGATCGAGAACGCGCCCTCGAGCGCCGAGGTCGCGCGCCTCGTGGGTTACACGCTCTCGAGCTGGGGCGCGGACGCCGAAGCGGCAGAGCTCTTCCTCGCGGTGCTCGAGCAGCGCCCGTACGAGCCGCAGAGCTACCGCGACCTCGCGCTCGTGCTCTGGACGCGCCGCCCCTCGCTGACCGCGCTGCTCTACGAAGCGGTCGCGAGCGGTCAGTGGGACCAACGCTTCCGTGGCGTGCAGCAGATCGCCCACGAGGAGTACGCGCTCTTCGCGCGCGCGTGGCGTCGCCAAGCCCCGCGCACCCCGCTCGCGTCGTTCCTCGCCGAGCGCGAGCAGACCCTCGCGTTGCGTCTTCCCGAAGCGGACCTGCGCGTGACGATGACGTGGAACACCGACAACACGGACATCGATCTCTGGGTCACCGATCCGGAGGGCGAGGACTGTTACTACGGCCACCGCCAGACGAGCAGTGGCGGCGAGCTCCTCGACGACGTCACGCAAGGCTTCGGTCCCGAACGTTTCCAAGCGCGCCAAGCGCTCGAAGGCGAGTACCGCGTGGTCGCGAAGTACTACGGCAACAACGGCAACCGCCTCGTCGCGCGGACCTACGTGACGCTCACCGTCGTGAAGCACGTCGGCACCGACCGCGAGCGCATCGAGCGCCACGTGGTGAGCCTGCGCGATCGCGGAGACCAAGCGGAGGTCGCGCGGATTCGGTTTTGAAGAAGGAGTTCGCTTCCGTGAGACGCCCTTCTCTCAGTGGGCAGGATCGAGGCGCGCGGCCCACTCCAACGCCTGCCGGACGTTCCAGGAGCTGGTTCGCCTCGGCCTCAGGAGCTGAACGAGGGAAAAGATCAGCAGAGGAGTCGCGAGGGAGACCATCACGATCCCCATGGGAAGGAACTGCCTGGAACGCACGGAGAGGACGACGCCCGAGGCCGCGATCCCCGCACTGAACGTAGCCAAGATGGCCATGAAAGGTCGGAGACGTGAGACGCCGGTCGTCCGTCGGATCTCGAGCACGTCCCGCTCGTCGCCCCAAACGGACGCCACCAGCGGCGGCGACGATCGACCATCCGTGCGCGCGCGATCGCGCTGAAACCCCGGTCCGTGGGGTGCGACCGCGAAATGAACACCGAAACGACCGTCCGGCGTCCGTGTGAAGCCGAAGCCGTGCGCGATGGCCTCTCGCAGGTCGATCGACTCGACGCGAAGGACTTGCTCCTCCGAGACGAGGCGCAGGTGATGGCGATCGTACCCGTCGACTTCGACGTCGAGGTCGACGCTCCCATCGACCGTACGAGAGACCGCGAGGTGGTACGGGCGAACCCATCGCCCGCCCGGCGGCCGCGCCTCGACCACCCCGACTCGCCCGGGCTCGAGCGTGACGACGGCGTCCTGTCGAGCGAGCCCACCGGTGGCCGTCTCGTCGGTCGACTCTTCCGCGACCTCGACGTGGAGCCGCGACGCGTCGCGGTAGGTGATTTGGAACTCTTGGTAGGGCTGACAGCCGAAGAGCGCGCCGAGGATCACGACGCCAGCCGCAACCGAGAGACCGGAGCGGCAAACGCGAGCTCGGTGTCGCCTCGCGGGACTTCCGTTCATCGTGGCCATCGTACCGCTCTCTCCGAGCTTCGCGGCATCCACGCGCGTCGCCCACTCGTCTTCGATCGCGCGACTTTTCCCCCCGACCTGCTAAGCCCCGCGCACGTCGACGGGTGTTCGGCGAGCGCGACCGTGGTGTGCGGCGCGCAACGACGCGTCGTGTCCGCGCCGCGTCCCGGACGCCCCGATCAGCCGAGGTGTGAGCATGGCGAAGTCGGTGTTCTTCACGGGGTTTCCGGGCTTTCTCGGGCGCGAGCTGCTCTGGCGCGTGCTGGAGCGCTCGCCGGATCGCAAAGCCGTCTGCATCGTGCAGGAGCGCTACGAAGCGGACGCGAAGAAGGCACGTGCGGAGATCGAAGCCGCGCATCCGTCCGTGAAGGGCCGCATCGAGCTCGTGCGCGGCGACATCGTGCGCCCGGACCTCGGGCTCTCGAACGCAGACGAGCTCGCGAAGGACGTGGTCGAGGTCTATCACCTCGCCGCCGTCTACGACCTCGCGGTCGGTCGCGATCTCGCGGTGAAGGTGAACGTCGAAGGCACGCGCCACGTGCTCGACTTCTGCGCGCGTTGTCCCTCGCTCGAGCGCCATCACTACGTGAGCACTTGCTACGTCAGCGGTCGCTACACCGGCATCTTCCGCGAGGACGACCTCGAGAAAGGCCAGGCCTTCAACAACTTCTACGAGGAGACCAAACACCTCGCCGAGGTCGAAGTACGCCGTCGCTGGGACCAGATCCCGACGACGATCTATCGACCCGCGATCGTCGTCGGCGACTCGTCCACCGGCGCCACGCAGAAGTACGACGGCCCCTACTTCGCGATTCGCTTCTTGCTCAAGCAGAAGGGGCCGATCGCGATCATCCCGGTGGTCGGCGATCCGACCACGGTGCGCCTCAACGTCGTTCCGCGCGACTTCGTGGTCGGCGCGATCACCGCGCTCAGCGGCCGCACCGACAACGTCGGCCGCTGCTACCAGCTCGCCGATCCGGAGCCGCTCACCGTCGCCGAGCTCACCGACGCGATGGAGCGCGAGCTCGGTAAGAAGCTCGTCCGCATCCCGCTCCCGCTCGGCCTCGCGAAGCAAGCGATCGCGAAGGTGCCCGGCGTGCAGTCGATCTTCGAGTTCCCCGAGCACGTCGTCGACTACTACGTCCACCCCACGCACTACGACACGACGTGGTCGGAGGCCGATCTCGAAGAGCACGGCATCCGCTGCCCCCGCTTCGACAGCTACCTCGGCCGCCTCTTCGAGTACGTGAAGGCGAACCCGGGCGTGAGCTCGAAGGCGATGGTCTGATCGCGACGGGGTCGCGCGCGTCACCGAAGCGCGCTCGCCCACGCGCGGGCCCTGCCCTGCGGCGGGCACTGCGGCGGGCACTGACCTCCGCGGTGACTCACCGCGCGCCGACCGCGCGCTCCGTCTCGATCGACGCCTCGATCCGAAACGCCCCGCGCGCGCCGTGCACGTCGTCGGCGATCACGAGCGCACCGTCCGGGACCCGCAGATCGAGCGACGGATCGCCGTCGACCTCGGTGGTCTCGGCGTCGCGGCCGATGCCTTCGTTCGCGCACTCGAAGTATCCGCTCTCGTCGCCGCCGTAGAGGAGCTCGCCGCCGCACGCGAGCTGGGTGCGACACCACGACCCGCCGGTCGGATGATCCGCCCGCACGCGCCAGACGCCGATCACACACTCGTCGCCCGGCCGCACGTCGATCGCGCCCTCGACCCGCTCGACCCGCGCGCGCACCACCGGTACCCCGCCGATTCGGGTGGAGAACACGTCGCCCGAGGCGTGCGCTTCGTTGCCGCCGCCGCCGAAGAAGACGCCGACGATCAACCCCACCACCGTCGCGACGAAGATCGTGGTCAGCGGGCGATCGCGGACCACGCCCCGCGCGTGGACCAGCCCAGGCTCGATCGCGGCGAGCGCACGCTGCGTGGGAGAAGTCGTGCTCGGAGTCGTTCCTGCTGCAGCGCCAGTGGCCGCACCCGCAGCGCTCCCCGCTGCATCGACTGGCGCGACCGAGCCCAACGTCGCGCGTGGCTTCGTCGGCGCCTCCTCGGCGGCAGCGTCGCCGAGCCGTGGAGTCGCCGCGGAGCTCCGGTCGCCGAGGCGCGGCCGCGCGAGCTCGGGGGCGGTGCCGTCGGCTTCGAGCGAGGTCGCGTCTTCGTCGAACACCTGCACAACCTGCCACGAGGGGAGCGAAGAACACATACCCGCGCATCGCGCGAAAGTTGCGAGCGGGTCTCACACTCAGTCGCGATCTCGGCGGGCTCTCGGACTCGACAATCCGACTTGTCGGTCGTGGCCGTCAGTCTCAGTCCGACGGCCCGGACCCTCTAGGATCACTTCAAACATCCGTCTCGACCAACCGTGAGCCGGTCTCACACCTTACGACTCACGTCCTCCGTCGAGCCTCGGCCCACCTCCTGCAGCACGCTCGGCACCGTGAGCGACTGGCCGCTACGCACCAGCTCTCGACGCGCCTTCGCCGCGCTGCGTCACGCGCCCCTCGCGATCGGGCTCGCGACCCTGCTCTGGCTCGTCGCGCGCGGAGCGGGGCTCTTCGTGCTCGCGTCGTTCGTTCCGTCCGCGCACGCCGCGCCGCGCCCTGAGCTGCCGGGTGATCTCTTCGCGTCCCAGCCGACCGAGGTGCAGAGCGCGCTCCGCTTCCTCTGCGGCACCGTCTTCCTCGTCGTGCTCTGGACCCTCGCCGCGTGGGCCGACGCTGGCTTCCTGCGGGTCGTCCTCGACGCGCTCCGCACCCCACGGCGCGCGTCGCTTCGCCCGTTCCTGCAGCCCGGCTCCGCGTTCGGCCGCATGCTCGCCTACCACGTCGCGAGCGGTCTGCTCGTCTTCGGCGCCGGCCTCGTGGCCGTGATCCCCGGCAGCGTGATCGCCGCGCTCGCGCCGAGCTCGACGCATTGGCTTGCCTACGTCGGCACCTCCATCGCGCTCGTGCCTTTCGCGATCGTCTACGTCGTGCTCGGCGCGCGCCTGCTCTTCGCGCCCCACGCGATCGTCCTCGAAGGCCGCGACGTGAAGGACGCGATCCGCAGCTCCTTCGCCCGCACCCGCGGCGGCCTCGGCGCGCTCCTGCTCTTCGTGATCGGCTTCGAGCTCGTCGAGGCCGTCTCGGCGTTCGGGGTGGTCGGCGGGCCGCTGCTCGCGCTCGTGACGGTCGCGCTCGCGCACGCCTGGAGCGCGCTCGTGGTGATGGAGCGCTGGGTACATCTCACCCACGCCGAACAGGTCGGGCGGTGACGGAGGACTCCATTCGCATGAGGACGACCGCGAAAGATCGTCGGAATTGCCCTGGCGCGCGCTTTGCGCTGCGGGGACTCGCGATGGAGACGGACGCGGTGCCCACCAGGACGACGACACGCTCGAACGAGCGTTCGCCGTCGGGTGCTGCGATGACGCGCCCTTCCCTGCACGACGACCAGCGGGGCCTCTCCGCGGTCGAGTACGTGCTCGTCGTGGTCGGCATCGCGATCGTCGGTCTGCTCGCGTGGACCTTCTTCGGGGAAGCCGCGCGCGACACCGCCGACGACGCGACGGTCGCGATCCAGACGATGGAAGGCTGGCAGGTCGATCCGCGCGCGGGCGGCGACGGAAGCGGAGGCGGCGACGGGACCGGATCGAGCGGGGCAGGACGCGGCGCGCGCAGCTCCGGTCTGGCGAGCGGCGGCGGAAGCGCGGGATCGAGCGGTGGCTTCGGCGGCGGTGGCTTCGGCGGCGGTGGCTTCGGCGTCGGCGGCTTCGGCGGCGGCTTCGACGGCGTAGGCTCTGGCAGCGGCTCGGGCGGCTCCGGCACCTCCTCCAGTCGCGGCGTCCTGTCGTCCCTCGGCGGCTTCGGGCGCGGCCTCCAGCAGGGCGGCGGCGGTCATGACCTGGCCGGTCATGCACCAGGCGCACTGGGGCACCTGCAGGTCCAGGAAGGCCTGCAGCACGGGGTGCAAGGGCTCGCCTTCGGCCAGGCCCTCGATGGTGCGGATGCTCTTGCCGGCCACGGTGGCCAGGGGGGTGATGCAGCTGCGTACGGCCTCGCCGTCCACGTGAACGGTGCAGGCGCCGCATTCCCCGATGCCGCAGCCGTAGCGGGTACCCATGAGCCCCAGCTCGTCGCGCAGCACCCAGAGGAGGAGGCGCGCGGGGGCGTCGGGGAGGGTGTGGAGGCGGGAGTTGATGGTG
>CALJLK010000348.1 GCA_937982655.1 uncultured Sandaracinus sp. | reverse complement strand
CCCCCTGGCCGCAGGGGGCCAGCCCCGAACGTTTGGACGCTTTTTCGCTCCGCGCCCGCGGTCGGCCATCGAGAGAAGTGACGTTCGAGGACTCCGGTCGAAGGGGCTTGCGGATGAACGGCGCTGGCCGCCGCGTTTCGTGCCCGCTTTTGCCGACCGTGATTCCTCGGGTCTCGGCGCCGCTACGGGTCGATGGGGGAGGCCGCGGGGCGCGAAAACGTGTAAGGTCGGCCCGCTATGAAGGGCGACGCCGAAATTCTCGATCTCCTCAACGAGCTCCTCACCCACGAGCTCACGGCCATCAATCAGTACTTCATCCATCACAAGATGCTGAAGAACTGGGGTTTCGAGAAGCTCTCGAAGAAGAAGCGCGCCGAGTCCATCGAAGAGATGCAGCACGCGGACGAGGTCATGTAGCGCATCCTCTTCCTCGACGGCACGCCCAACATGCAGCGTCTCTTCCCCGTGAAGGTCGGCGAGGATCCGATCGAGCAGCACGAGCTCGACCTGCAGCTCGAATTCGAAGCGCTCGATCGCCTCAAGCGCGGCATCGATCTCTGCTGGAAGAAGCACGACCACGGCACGCGCGAGTTGCTGGAGAAGATCCTCTCCGACGAAGAGGGCGCGGTCGACTGGCTCGAGACGCAGCTCTCGCTGGTCAAGACGCTCGGGCGCGAGAACTACCTCGCGCAGCAGCTCGGCGACGAGAGCTGAGTCGGTCGCGCGTCTTCACCACGCGCAACCCGCCAGCCTTCGACGACCTCTCGAGCGACGACCTCGAGCTACCTTGTGACCCTGCGCCCGAGCCCCCATGCTCGGGCGCATGTCGTTTCGGGACGTGGTGCGCATCGAGCAGCTCGCGGTCGATTGTGTCGTCGGGCTCTATCCACACGAGCGACACGCGTCACAGCCGCTTCGGGTCGATCTCGAGCTCGTGCTCGACACCGAGAACGCCGCGCGCCGCGAGTCCGTACACGACACCGCCGACTACGCCGCCACCGCGTCGCAGGTGGTGTTCTTGCTCCGCAGCGGACGCTTTCGTCTGCTCGAGACCGCCGCGCACGCCATCGCGAAGCTCCTCCTCGCGCCGCCGCCGCCCGGTGAGGATCGCGCGCGGCTCGACGAGGTGATGGTGCGGCTCACGAAGCCCGGCGCGCTCAAGGGCTTCGCCACGCCCTCGCTGGAGATGCGGCGACCCGCGTCGTGGTGTGAGCTCGGCCTCGAAGAGAAGCCGTGGGGAACCGTGGACGTCGTGCACGAGACGCGCGACGCCGGCATCTACCGCCTCAACGTCGCGCCCGGAAAAGGCATCCCGCTCCACGTGCACCGCGTGATGCGCGAGAGCGAGATGGTGCTGACGAAGGGCCTGCTCTGCCAGGACGAGCTGGTGCCACCGGGCACCGTGCATCGATGGCCGCGCGGCGCCGCGCATCGCTACGACAACCCGACCGATCGTTGGCAGTCGATCCTCTGCGTCGACCTCCCGAAGTTCATGCCGGAGGACGAGATCGAGGTCGAGGGCGATCCCGCCGACGTGCCGCCCGAGCCACCGTGGGGCCCGATCGTCGGCGGGTACTGAGCGAATCGTGACTGAGTCGCGTGATTCAGTCGCTTGATTCAGTCGCGTGATCCACGCGTCTGCTCGCGCGAATCGCGAGTGTCACGCATCGGAGCTTCGCCTCCAGGCTTCGAGCTCAGCGGCGGAGCGTGTAGCGCACCTGCTCGCGCGCGTTCCGCGAGTTGCCGCGGAAGGTCACCGAGCGAATCAGCGGCTCGAGGCACGCCCCGAGCGCTTCGGGGGCCGTCACCACGCTACGCAGCGTGCCGTCTCCTTCGAGATCGAGCACGAGGCGCGCGCTGCGTGCGTTCGCCGCCGTGAGGCACGCGCGCATCGAGGTCATCACCGGCTCGAGGCTCGCTTCGAGCACCGGGACCGTGGTCGACGTGGGCAGAGGCGCTTCGGCCGGGGTCTCCGGCTCGGCTTCGCCCTCCCCCGCTTCGGCAGCTTCCGCTTCGCCCTCACCCTCTTCCGAGGACTCTTCCGTGGTCAGCGCCGCCAAGTGCTCGACGAGCTTGGGGCGAAGCCCGTCCACCGTGAGCGCGTCGTCCGCGAGCTCTTGCAGCAGCTCCTGAGCCGCCGCGCCCTGGAGCGCCACGATCGCGTCCGTCACCGCCGCGAGGCCGGCGATCATCTCCGGCGACTCGGCCTCCGCGTGGTAGAGGCGCAGGAAGTCGCGCAACGGCTCGACCGACTCGCGCGCTTCCAGCTCGGTCAGCGCCCGCGCGAGCGGCGCGAGGTGGGCTTCCGCGGTCGCGGGATCGCGCAGATGGGCGAGCAGATGCGGCACCGCGCGTGCCTCGCGCATCGTCACCGCCGCGCGCGCCAGCGGACCCACGGGCGGCGCCGTCGTGCCTTCGAGGAAACGTGCGTGGCGCGCGAGGGCCGCGAGCACCTCGTCCGCGCCGTCTGCGCGGCTCGCCACCGCGTTGCACGCACCATCGCGCACCGAGGCGGGTGCGCGCGCGCTCTCGCAGAGCACGATGAGGTTGCGCGTGACCTCCCCGCCCTCGAGGCCCGCGAGCATCTGCACCGCGAGGACCTGCGCGGGCACGAGGCGCGCGTCGGTGCTCTGCGCTGCGGTCAGGAGCTGGTTCGCGAGCGGCTCGGGCGCGGCTACGCCCGCCGCGCCGGTCGCGACGCCCGCGGCGCGCACCGACGCCACCACCGGGCTCGTGCTGCTCGTGCGGGCCCACCGCGTCGCGCCGCTCCCGGCGTCGAGCATCGCGAGCCCGCCGTTCGCGTCGACGAGCACCACGCCACCGTCCACCACGTCCGCGCCGACGAGATCCGCGTCGTGCTCGTGGACCCAGCGCACGCCTGGTCCATCCGACTCGAGCGCGAACACGAAGCGGTAGAAGATCGCGTAGAGGTTTCCGTCGACGAGCGCGGTGCGCGCGCCGGTCTGCGTCGCGCCCCACGCGTAGCGGAGGCGATGCACGGCGCTCGAAGGGCTCGGCGTCGGTCGGTAGGGATCGACCACGAACGCCGGGTCGCCGGGGATCGGGCGCAGCGTCGGCTCGTAGCCTCCCGCGCCTTCGCGCGTGCCGCTCGCGAGCTCAGGCGAGAAGCGCATCACCGACCGCTGTCCGAGGAACACGTCCGAGCCCGAACGAAACACGCGGCCGACCGGCGTGTCGGTGAGGCGCACGCGCGCGAGCTCCGCGCCGCCGTCGTCGAGCACGCTCACGTTCTGCGTGGCCCACGGCACGAAGACCATGCCGGCCGCGACGGTGGGCGCGCCGAGCGCCTGTTCGAGCTCACGCGCGTACGCGACGGATCCACCGTCGATCACGACGAGCTTCGAGCGCGCACCGACGCCTCCTCCGGTGCTGAGCGCGAGCGCGATCAAACGCCCTTCCCCGCCCGCTCCGGTGAGGAACATCGACTCGTCCGCGATCGTCGCGCGCGTCGCTCCGCTCGAAAGATCACGCACGATCACGCCGCCGCGCTCGTGGAGCACCACGTAGTCGCCCGCGACGTGGGGCGCGGAGACGGGCGAGTCCACCGGCTGTGACCACCGCACCGCCCCGTCGTCGAGACCGACGAGCACGAGCTTCGGCTCGGTGGTGAGCATCGCGGCGACCGCAGGCGCGTTCGGCGCGGGAGAGGACGCGAGACGCGCGGACACCGACTCGAGGTCGGCGCGGCGGTTGTCCGGAAAGGTCGGCGAGAAGCCGGCGCCACCGCCGCACGCGACGGCGAAGAGGAGCGAGATCGAGAGAAGTCGGCGGCTGACCCCGCCGATCTGGTGGGAAAGGTTGCGCATGTTCACTCCACGATCCGTTGGGCGGCGGCTTCGGCGGCGCGACGCACCGCGCCGTCGGGGAGCACCTCGGCGGTGGTCGCGAGGTACGTGCGCACCTCCGGTGTCGCGAGGCCTTCGAGGCGGCCGATGACGGCGAGCTTCGAGCGATCCGGCACGTCGTTCCGCGCGAAGAGCTCGTCGAAGCCCGGCGTGAGCGCATCGAGCGGAACGCGCCCGAGGAAGCCGAGGAGTCGATCCACCCCCGCGGCGTCGACGACCTGACCGAGCGCGGTCGCGGCTTCGAGCACGCCACGCTCGAGGGCGAGGAAGAGCTCGTTGCTGGCCGAGCGTGCGCCGAGGCGACCGAGGCCGAGCGCGGCGGCCGAACGAACGCTGGGATCGCCGTCGGAGAGCGCGGAGACGAGCGCGCGGTCGGCGCCTTGAGCCTGCACCGCGACCAACGCGTCGATCGCGCGCGCACGAACGGTCGCGCGCCGATGGCTCGTGAGCTCGAAGAGCACCGGGCCCGCTTCGCGGCGGCCGAGGGCAGCGAGCGAATCGATCGCGCTGTCGAGCACGTCCGCGGGGAGCCCGCGCCGAATGCGTTGAGCGATCGCCTCCGCGGCCGGTGCACCGCCGACCGTCACCGCCGTCTCGAGCCCGAGCCGGATCTCGTCCGGGTTGGCGGAGGCGAGCAGCGTCGTCGCCTCTTGGATCGCGGGACCACGTGCACGTCGCTGCGCATCGACCTCGCCCGCGCCGAACATCGCCAGCGACACCGCCAGCACGAGCACGCGCGCGCAGAACGCACGCCGAACCGAGACCCCCATCGCGACCTCCTCGCTCCGCGCGCCGCGCCGAGCGCGCCGGTGGTATCGCAAAAAGGCGACGCGGCTCAACGGGGTTCGGCCGAAAGCGGCTCGACGAAGCGCGGGGCGCCAGTACGCGCGGCGGTTCTGGTGCCTCAGAGCCTGAACCGAGATCAGCGTCGGCGCTTCGCGCCGTGGGCCCACTCTCGGCATCTCGATGCGCGTAGCTCAGCCGGCGCGGCGCTCGCGCGAGACCGAGAGCACGCGGATCCGACGCTTGCCGCCAGGCATCTTCCAGTCGATCTCCTGCGCCACTCGCAGGCCGAGGAGCGCGCAGCCGAGCGGCGCGAGGATCGACACGCGCCCCGCAGCGCCGTCGGCCTCGCGCGGGAAGACGAGGCGGAGCTGCCGACGACGACCGGTGCCGAGCTCTTCGTACTCGACCTCGCTGTCCATCACGATCACGTCCGATGGAACGTCCTGGAGAGGAAGGACCTCCGCGCGGTCGAGCTCGTGCTCGAGCTGCTCGGCGACGGGTCCTTCCGCGTGGGAGACGAGCTCGAGCAGGCGCGCGCGGTCTTCGGACGAAACGAGGATGGGAGGCAGCACGGACGGAGAAGACTTCACGGGAGACGACATGGGACCTCGACCGCTCCGAAGAGCGCGAGCCCAGCTCGGACCGGACGGCAACCACGTCGCCCGGTCGGAGCCGGGCGTGGGGTGCGGACGCTCTATCGAGACGACCCACCGCCGACACCCGGCCCGAGGAAGCGCGCGGGCGCGACCTCGGCCGAATTGTCCAGCAGCAGGATCTCGTGACGGAGCGTCATGGAAACGAGAGCATGTCACGACGTGGCCCGCGGCGCACGCGAGGTGGAGGCAGGTGCGAGAGCTTCCCCTCGAGAGACGAGCGCTTCCGCCCGGCTGCGAGCAGGAACCGCGAGAGCCCGCTCGAGCAGAACCGCGAGGGGAGGAGCGCGTCGCAGACGACCTACACGTCGAGCTCTCGAGCAGAACCGCGAGGGCCCGCTCGAACGCTCGGCGGACCAGGCGCGTGGAAACGTTCAGATGAGGAGCGTGTCGCAGCCGAACTGCACGTCGATGCCCGCGCTGCCGGAGTCGCGAAGGAGCTCCTGCACTTCTTCGCACGACGACGGGCAGAGGCGGACCTCGGTGGGGTTCGTGTCGTCGTCGTAGTACCAGCCGCCGAAGGCGCCGCAGGCCGTCTCGTCCGCGACCTTGCCGAGCACCTCGGAGTCGTCGCCGCTGCGCACGACCACGTTGACCTTGCGCGGGTTCAGCGTCTGATCGTCGGGCGGCTCGGGGAGCGCGAGGTTGCAGTCGATGCGCGCGGTGTCCTCGACGCGCGTCGCGATGCGCTCGAAGAAGTCGTCCCACGCGGCCGAGTCGGCCTGGTCGCAGATCTGCGCGCGCACACCCCCCGTGCGCTGCACGAGCGTGGTGTAGGTGTGGCCGGCGGCGGCGGGGAAGTTCGGTTCCGGGCTGTCGCACGTCACGTCGGGATCGGACTCCGAGCCCCAGCCGTAGATGGCGTTGAAGGTGTAGCCCTCGAAGAGATCGCCGTACGTGTCGGTGAGGATGCCGGGCCCGAGGGTGCTGCCCTTGAAGGGGTTGCCGCCGCCGGGGAAGTCTTCCAGCGACGTCGCGGTGAGCTGAGGGTCACCGGACTGGCACATGCCGCCCATGTGCGGGCGCGCGCAGGTGCGCGAGTTGTCGTCGGTCACGAAGACGATCGTCTTGGTCGCGTCGTCGCGGAGGTAGTCGCGCCACGGCTCGCTGCCGTCCTGGTCGTCGTCGGCCGCACGATAGCCGTCGGTCTGCGCGAGCGTGCCGAGGAACTGCTCCACGAGCTGGGTGCTCGCGATGTTCACGTCCACGTGGAAGAAACGTTCGGAGTCGCCGCAGCTCGGTCCCCCGAGCGGCGCCGGGATGCACACCGGGTAGAGGCCGCCGCTCGGCGAGCTGCCCTGGAGCGAGAGCATGATCACGCGGTAGTCGAGGCCGCTGCCCGCGATGAGGCCCGCGAAGTCGTTGAGGCCTTGGTTCACCTCGCGCACCGCGGGCTGCATGCTGCCCGAGTTGTCGACCATGAAGACGATGTCGACCGGGCGGCGCTCGACCGTCGCTTCGCTGGTGGCGCTCGCACAGGTCGCGTCGCCCTCCTGAACGTCCGGGCGCTGCGCGTCCGTCGGGCCGCCGTCGAGCTCCCCTCCCCCGCCGTCGCGGATCGGGCGGCGGTCGTCACCGCACGCGAGCGAGAGAAGGAGCGAGAGGGCCAGGATCGTTCTCGGAAGCACGGCGGCTCTTAGCACCCGCGCGAGCGAGCGTCACCAGCGGGACGCCACGAACCGTCGCTGGCAAGGGGTGAGCCGAGAGTCCGCGCACGACGGGGGGCGCGCGCCGGACTCAACGGTCCAGGTGCCGCGCCGGATCGCGCACCCAGCCGCGCTGCCGCCACTCGAAGTGCAAATGCGGCGCGACCGCGAAGCCCGTCTTGCCCACGCGTGCGATGAGCTCTCCGCGCCGAACGTACTGGCCGGGCTGCACGAGGGTCTCGACGCAATGCGCGTAGAACGTCGAGTAGCCCTCGTGGTGCAGCAGGAGCACCACGTTCCCGAAGCCCGTGATCTCGTTGTCGCTGTAGGCGACCAAGCCGTCGCTCGCGGCCACGATCGGGGCTCCCTCGGGCGCGCCGATGTCGATGCCGTTGTGCCTCCGGTTCGCGAGGGAACCGGTGCGTGTGCGGCCGAAGCCGCGACCGAGACGTCCGGTCGGCACGGGAAACGCGAGGCGGGGATTGGCATCGAGGTGCGCGACCGCCTGCATCCACTCGTCGAAGGGGCGCTCGTGCATGAGCAGCTTCGCGGTCCAGCGGTGCCCGAGGCCGAGCCGCTCCGCGCGCTCCGCCGCCTCGCCGTGGGGCTCGGGGACGCGCCGCTCGCCGCCGCAGAACAATCGGTAGCCGCCCTGGGTGCGACACCGGCTCGGCAGCCGGCGACGCCAGCGCGTGGGCTGGAGAGGAAAGCGGTCCGGGTCCGCGCGATGCCATTCGCGAGGCACACGGCTCGCGAGATCGACCCGCAGCGCGTCGACCGCGGCCGGTGGGCGAAGCGGCTGCGCGGGCTGTGCGGGATGTGCCGGCTGCGCGGCGGGGCGCGTGGTCCCGAACGAGAGCGTGACGAGGCCCACTGCGAGCCCGATGGCGATCCCGCGCACCGGCCGAGGGTACCGAAGGTGGGCGGCCTCGGGAACTGGCGCGGTTTCGGCGCGGGCTCAGGATCTCGACTCGAGCACGCGGCGCCCCGCACTCGACTCGGGAGCTCGACTCGGGAGCTCCGCGCTCAGCACGCGACTTGGCTCGGCGCTCAGCACTCAATCGACGCTCGGCGCTCAACCCGGCATCGGCACCGGCTGTCCGGCTTCGAGCGCGGCGAGCGCCTCTTCCGCCGCGCGCGCGTAGTGCTGCATGCCCGTCTCGGACGCGAGGCGCAGCACCTCGCGGAACATCTTCTCGCTCTCTTCCGTCGCGCCGCGCTGGTGCTCGACCACGCCGAGCATGTAGCGCGCCTGCACCACGTCCCAGAGGTAGCCGTTCTCCTCCGCGAAGGTCGCCGCTTCGACGATGCGCGCGCGGCCCTCCTCGGATCCGAGCTTGGTCGCGTCGATGAAGCCGAGCACGCGCAGGTTCGTGTATTGAAGCTTCTGATATCCGTGATCGCGCGCGACGTCGTAGCTGTAGCGGAGCATCGCGAAAGCGCGTTTGTAGTCGCCGAGGCGCAGGTACGTCTCGCCGAGGTTGTGCGCATTGACCGCCGCCTCGTAGGCGAAGCCGTACTCCTTGCCGAGCTCGAGCGCGCGGTGACCGGCGTCGAGCGCGCGCTGCGGATCCCCGGTGTAGAACGCGACGAGGCACTCGGTCTTGAGGAGCTCGCACTCCACGATGCGCTCGGGCCGCGGGCCCGCGAGCGCCTGCGCCTCCGCGAGGGCCGACTGCGACTCGTCGCGATCCGCGCGCCCGGCGTGCGCGAGGGCGAGCGGCAGAAGACAGCGAATCTGCGCGCGCGAGTCGTTGGCTTCGCGCGCGAGCTCGAGCGCCTCGCGGAGCAAACCGATCGCGCGGCCGTACTCGCCGTTGCGCGCGTGAAGGTCCGCCGTCGCCGTCGTCACGTCGCGCAGGAGATCGCGGTTGCCCACGCCGCGCGCCACCGTGCGTGCGCGCTCGAGCCAGCGCTGTGCCTCCGCGAAGCGGTTGAGGAACGCGAGGCATTGTCCGCGCAGCAGCGAGAACCGCGCGACCAGCTCGTCGCGTCCGAGCCCCTCCGCGACGTCGAGCGCGGCCTCCATGAGCTCGAGGCCTTGCTGCAGCTCGCGCGCGCGCACGCAGAGGTCCCCGAGACGTCGGTACAGCTCGAGCGTGCGGTCGCGGTCGGCCTGCGCGCGCGCCACCGTGTCTTGCGCGAGCATCTCGAGCGCGCGTCGCAAGAAGGCGATCGCGCCGCCGAGCGCTTGTTCGCTCTCGAGCCGATCCGCCGCGCGCACGAGGAAGTCGATCGCGCGCGAGCGGTTGCCGGCTTCCTTGTGGTGGTGCGCGAGCCGCTCCGCGAGGTCGTCGAGGTGATCCGGATAGACCTCTTCGAACGCACGCCCGACCGCGCCGTGCAGCTCCTTGAGGCCATCGATCGGCAGCTCGTCGCGCAGCACCTCCGGCAAGAGGCCGTGCGCGAAGCCGTACTCGCGCGCGCCCGCGCGGACGAGCAGCCCGCGCGAGACGAGGTCCTCGAGGTGCTCCGTGGTCTCGTCGAGCGACCAGCCGGTCACGTGCGCGACCATCACGTCGTGGAAGCGCCCGCCGATCACCGCCGCGACGTGCAGCGCTTCCTTCGCCGCCACGGGGACCCGGCGCAGGCGCGAGGCGACGATCCCCCGCAGCGAGCGGGGCAGCGAGACCTTCTGCGTCTCCGGCTGGAAGACCGCGCGCACCTCGTCGCCGTGGCGTTCGACGCGCACCACGTTCGCGTCGCGCAGCGCAAGCAGGTACTCCTCGACGTAGAGCGGGTTGCCTGCGCTCTTGAGCTTCACGTCGCGCAGGAGCTCCGCCGGGACCTCCTCGGTGCCGAGGCGCGCCGCGACGAGGCGAGCCACGTCCTCGTCGTCGAGCGGACCGACGCGCACCTCGTGATGGTGTGGAGCGTCGCCCCAATCGACCCGGAAATCCGGGCGATGCGCGACCGCGACCACGATGCGGGCGTTGCTCGGCCGGAGCACCAGCGCGCGCAGCAGCGAGAGGCTCTCTGCGTCGACGCCCTCGAAGTCGTCGAACGCGAACACCGTCGGGCGATCCTCGGCGAGCTTCGTCGCGATGCGCGCGATCGCCGCGAGCAACGGGCGCGTCGGTGAGCCCACCAGCTCGGCCGTGTCGAGCCCGAGCGTGCGGCTCACCGCGTCGAGCTCCGGCTTCTGGAGGCCGAGCTCGCGCAGGCGCGCGACCTTCTCCGCGCTCTCCGTCGCGCTCTCGAGCTCCTCGATGCCGAGCAGCACGCGCAACATCTCTTGGCAGGTCGCGAGCGGCACGTCCGACGAGCCGGCCGGCACGCGACACACGTGCATCGCGACGTCGTGCCCACCACGCCGCAAGCGACGCAACGTCTCGACGAGCAGACGCGTCTTGCCGGAGCCGGCCTCGCCGACGAGCGAGAGCAAGCACTGCCGTCCCTTGGCGGCGATCGCCAGCACCTCGCCGATCCGACGCAGCATGTCGCGGCGACCGACGAACTGACCGTGCGCCTCGGTGAGGTTGCGCTCGCCGACGAGCTCCTCGATCGGCGCTTGGCCTTCGGGGGCGCTGCGCGCGCGCAGATCGAAGTAGCGCCGCGCAGCTCGGGCGGCCGCGGGACCGATCGCCGGACGACCGGGGATCGCGACGTCGAGCACCGCGATCGTCGTGGTCTCGAGCTCTCCGAGCTCCCCGACGAGCTCGCCCTTCGCGCTCGTCTCCGCGCGTCCCGCTTCCAAGGCGACGAAGCTGCCGGGACTGGCGTGCGTGAGCGCGAGCGCGGCGCGCGACGCGGCCTCGGTGTCGCGACCGTCGTGGGTGCGCAGCCCGAAGACCGCGCGGAAGCGTCCGTCGACCGCGGGTAAGACCTCCCCGCCGTTGCGACGAACGTGCTCGGCGGCCTGATCGTCGACGTTCGTCGCGAGCAAGAGCGTGACGTCGTGCCGCTGACGCGCGGCCGCCGACGCCGCCCGCGAAGGGGTGCGTTTCGAGGCGCCCGTGGTCACGCGCGACGCGCCCGAGGTGCGCGCGGAAGGAACCTCGACGGGCGTCAGCTCGGAGCTCTCGTTGCGGGCGCTCGCGGTCTCGATCTCGAACGCTGCCTTCAGCCCCGCGTCGGTCTCTTCGGGTGAGGAGCGTCGACCTTCGGCGGCGGCGCGGAGCTGATCGAGAAAGCCCGAGAGATCGTGCGCGCCCACGCGTCGACCGCTCGCGTAGAGGAACTGGATCAGGTCTTCGTAGAGCAGGCCGGCGTTCGCGTGACGATCCTCGGGACGCGGGCTCGTGGCCTTGTCGACGATCGCGACCAGCTCGTCGGGCACGTGCGGCGCGACCGTGCGAAGCGGCGTGGTCTCGCCGCGACGCGCGCGCTGCAACGTCTCGTAGGTGCTCGGCTGCAGGAACGGGTGCGTGCCCGCGAGCGCTTCGTAGAGCACGACCCCGAGCGCGTAGAGGTCGGTGCGCGCGTCGACCGCCTCCCCGCGCGCCTGCTCGGGCGCCATGTACGCGTACTTGCCCTTGAGCACGCCGTGCTCGGTGCCTTCGGGCACCGTCGTGCGCGCCTTCGCGATGCCGAAGTCGGTGAGCTTCACCTCGCCTTCCCAGCTCACGAGCACGTTCTGCGGCGACACGTCGCGGTGGACGATGTTCATCGGCAGCAGGCTCGCGTCGCGGCGGCGGTGCGCGTAGTCGAGGCCCTTGGCCACCTCGCTCACCACGTAGGCCGCGAGCTCGACCGGCAGCGGTTTTCCGTATTTGCGGGAGCGCCGCAGCACCGTCGCGAGGTCCGCCCCCGCGACGTACTCCATCGCGATGAAGTAGGTCTCGTCCGCGCGGCCGAGGTCGAAGACCTGCACGATGTTCGCGTGCGAGAGCGTCACCGCGATCTTCGCTTCGTTGACGAACATCTCGACGAACGAGGGGTTCTCGCCGAGCTCCGCGAGGATGCGCTTGATGACCAGGATCTTCTCGAAGCCTTCGACGCCGTGGGCCTTGGCCTTGAACACCTCGGCCATGCCGCCCCGCGCGAGCAGCTCGATCAGCTGGTACTTCCCGTAGACGACCGGCGCCTTGTCCACCACGTGCTCCGAGCCGGCGGCGTGCGACCGTCGGTCCCCCGAGGGCGTTCGCGACGCCCGTGCGCACAGGATAGCCCCCGAGGTTCCAGGATTCACAGAAACTTATGGAGAGCGCGGCCTCCGAGGGCAGTGCGTCGTGAGGGAAACGCGGGCGACGGAGGCCGGTCGACGCGATCTCGAACGGTTCATGGCGTGTGGACGCGCGACGACGGCGGCCGTCGAGGTGCCCTCACCGCCAGTCGCCTCTCAGCGAGTCGCCCTCTCAGCGAGTCGCCCTCTCAGCGAGTCGCCCTCTCAGCCAGTCGCCCTCAGCGGACGCGTGACGGTGAGCGCCCTCAGGTAGGGATCGTCGTCTCGCCCGACGCCGTCGCCCCGCGCTGGAGCTGATGGAGGCGCGCGTAGACGCCGCCGAGCGCGACGAGCTCCTCGTGGGTGCCCTGTTCGACCACGCGCCCGCGGTGCAGCACGACGATTCGGTCCGCGCGCTCCACCGTCGAGAGGCGGTGCGCGATGACGAGGGCGGTGCGCCCCGCGAGCGCCACGTCGGCGGCGCGCTGCAGCGCGTGCTCGGTCTCGGAGTCGACGCTCGCGGTCGCTTCGTCGAGGAGGAGCACGTCCGCGTCGCGGTAGAGCGCGCGCGCGAACGCGAGGAGCTGCCGCTCGCCGGCGCTGAAGTTCTTTCCGCGCTCGTCCACCCGCGCGTCCAATCCACCGCGCGCTTCCACGAGCGCGCTCGCGCCGACGTCGCCCAGCACCTTCGTCAGCCGCGCTTCGTCGGGGGCGGGATCGCCGAGCGTGAGGTTCTCGCGCAGCGTGCCCGCGAAGAGGAAGACGTCCTGCGGCACGACGGAGAACGAACGCCGAAGCGCCCGCGGAGCCTGCTCGCGGACGTCGCGACCGTGGAGACGCACCGCGCCCGTCTGAGGCTCGTGCAGCCGCAGCAGCAGCGACGTCAGCGTCGTCTTGCCCGAGCCGGTCGCGCCCACGAGCGCCACCGTCTCGCCGCGCTTCACCTCGAAGCTCACGTCGTGGAGCACGGGGTGGCCCTCGCGATAGGCGAACGTCACGTTCTCGAACGCGATGGCGACGTCGTCGCGCGCCGACTTCGCGCGCGTCGCATCGTCGCGCACAGCGTCGTCGCGTGCAGCATCGTCGCGCGCAGCGTCGCTGGTGAGCTCGCCGTCCGGCCCATCCGCACTCGACGAATCCCCCGCGCGCACCGAGCGATCCTCTGCGCCACGCGCGAACGCTTGGGCGGCCGGCGCGTCGAGCTCGTTCGTGTCCAGGAGCGAGAAGATGCGCTCGGCCGACGCGAGCGCGGACTGGATCAACGTGTACTTCGTCGCGAGGTCGCGCACCGGCTCGAAGAAGCGCTGGATGTAGTCGTAGAACGCGACCACCGTGCCGACCGCGAGGGCGGAGTGACCGTCCGCCTCCGCCCAGCCCGCGCGCACCGCGCCGAACCAGAGCACGAGCGCGACGCACGCGGTCGAGACCGACTGCACCACGCTGTAGAGCAACGCGTCATACCGAATCGAGCGGTAGTTCGCCTCGCGGTACGCCTCGTTCACGCGCGCGTACTCCGCCGCGCAGTCCGCCTCGCGTCCGAAGGCCTGCACCACCGGCAGGCCCTGCACCTGCTCGCTCAAATACGAGTTGAGCTGCGCGACGCGAAGGCGGATGTCCCGGAAGGCCGAGCGCGCCCAGCGCCGGAAGAGGTTCACCGCGAACACCAGCGGCGGCAGCGCCACGAACGCGACGAGGCTGAGCTGCCAGTCGATCCAGAGCATCGCGACCACGATGCCGACCAGCGTGAGCACGTCGGTGATCGCGGTGACCGCGCCCGACGCGAAGAGCTCGCTGATGCCGTCGACGTCGTTCGTGAGCCGCGTGACGATGCGCCCGACCGGCGTGCGATCGAAGTACGCGATGCGGAGCTTCTGCACGTGCGCGAAGAGCGCGGCCCGAAGATCCGCGGTCGCGCGCTGGCCGGTGAGCTGCAGCACGTAGGTCTGCGCGAAGCGCGTCACGAACTCGAACGCGAGCACGCCTGCGAACGAGAGCACCACGAAGCGAAGACCTGCCGCGTCGTCCGCGAGCATCGCGTCGATCGCGCGTTTGAGCAGGTAGGGCTGAAGGAGTCCGCCGATCGCGGCGAGCGGCATCAGGAGCAGCGACGCGGTGAAGAGCCCCGCGTGCGGCTTCACGAAGGGCAGGAGCCGCCGCAACAACGACACGTCGCGCGCGACGTCCGAGACTTGCTCGGCGTTCGCTTCGACCAAGAGCCGCGCGTCCCGCGCGCCGAGGGCCGGCCGCGTGCTCGGGCCGGACGTCGTTTCCGCCGCGCTCACGACAACGCCTCCAACTCCCGCTCGAGCCGCTGTTTGGCGCAGATCCGAGCGTACGTGCCGCCCTTCGCGAGGAGCTCGCTCGGCGTCCCCTCTTCCACGACCTTTCCGCCATCGAGCACCACCACCCGATCGCAACGCTGCGCGGCGCCCGCGCGGTGCGTGACGAGCACCAACGTGCGCCCCTCGCCTGCGCGATCGAGGGCGCGCAGGATGATCGACTCCGTCCGCGCGTCGACCGCGCTCATCGGATCGTCGAGCACCAGAACCGTCGGCTCACGCAGGAGCGCCCGCGCGAGCGCGATGCGCTGCTTCTGCCCACCCGAGAGCTGCACGCCGCGCTCGCCGACCAGCGTCTCGAGGCCGTCGGGCAAGGCCTCGATCTCGTCGAGCACCGCCGCCTCGCGGGCCGCTTCGCGGATGCGCTCGAGGGCGTCGGGGGCGTTCGGATCGTCGAGCCCGAACGCGAGGTTCCGCGCCACGGTGGTCGAGAAGAGGAAGGGCTCCTGCGGCGCGTACGCGACCGAGCGACGTAGCTCCGTCGGCTCGATGTGCGTGACGTCGACGCCGTCCACGAACACCGCGCCCTCCGGCGTCGGCCCGAGGCGCGGCAACAAGGTCGCGAGCGTGCTCTTGCCCGCGCCGACCGTGCCCATCACTGCCAGGGAGGTCTTCGCGGGCACCTCGAACGAGACACCGTTCAAGATCGGGCGGCCCTCGATCGCGTAGTGCAGATCGCGGACCTCGACCCGCCCTTCCCCCGACGGCACCTGCGGTTCTTCCGGACGCGTGACCTCGGGCTCCGCGTCGAGGATCTCGCGCACGCGCTCGAACGACGCGCGCCCTCGCTGCACGATCGAGAGCAACCACCCGAGCGCGAGGGTCGGCCAGAGGAGCTGCGCGAGGTACGCGTGGAAGGCCGCGAGATCGCCGACCCCGAGCTCCCCGTCGAGCACCATCTGACCACCGCGCCAGAGCACCGCGAGCGTGCCGAGCGAGAGCGTCAGCAACATGAGCGGCCACATCAACCCGCGCAGCACGACGAGCCTCATGTTCGCGCGGATGGCGGCGGCGTTGGCGGCGTCGAAGCGGGAGGCCTCGAGGTCTTCCACCGCGAACGCGCGCACCACCCGCACGCCCGAGACGTTCTCGTGCGCGACGTCCGCGAGCTTGCCGAGCGCCTCCTGCGCTTCTTTGCTGCGCACGAAGATCGCGCGGCCGAACTGGTACATCAGGAGCACCACGAACGGGAACGGCGCGAGCGCCCAGAGCGTGAGCTCGGGGCTGAGCACGAGCATCAGCGCGATCGCGCCCACGAACGCGAAGACGCTGTTGACGACGTTGAGCGCGCCGAAGCCGACGAGCAGGCGCACCTGCCCGAGGTCGTTGGTGGCGCGCGTCATGATCTCGCCCGTCGGCATCTGACGAAAGAACGCCGCGCCGAGGCGGTGCACCTGCGCGAGGATGCGCGCGCGGAGCTCGTGCTCGACGTCCCGCCCGACGTTGAAGACCACGATCCGCGAGCGCGTGCGCACGATCCAGAGACCCGCGGCGAGCCCGATCACGCCGAACGCGTGCTGCTTCACGCCGTCGAGCTCGCCCTCCGCGAGCCCGTCGACCGCGCCGCGCAGAAGCCACGGGATCGCCTTGTCGAGCGCGTTCGTGAGCAGGAGCAGGAGCGCGCCGAGCGCGAGCCGCGACCCGTGCGGTCGCACGATGTCGACGAGGGAGGTCACGCGTCGGTGCTCCGAGGCGTCGCGCGCGGTCGAGGGAGGACTGCGTCGCGCGAGAACGCCAGGCGTGACGTCGTCCGTGACATCGAGGGTGCGTCGCGCTTCCGGGGTCGGACGACGACGCCGCGCCGTACCACGACCCCGTGACGCTCGCCTACCGAATGCCCTCCATCCCGGACGCCCGAAACGCCGCGCGGCGGCCCGAGGACGAGCCGCCGCGTGACGAGCACGTGGAATCCTTCAGCGCTTGCGCCGACGACGCACCACGAACGCGAGCCCCGCGAGCGCGAGGATCGCCGGAGCCGCCGGATGTCCGGAGCCGAGCCCCGGTGCCGCGCAGCCGCAGCCGCCGTCACCGCGTCCCGTACCACCGGCGGGCGGCACGCAGATCGCGGTGTCGCCGAGCGGGGTGCACGTGAAGCCGACGGGGCACGGATCCGCGTCGCCGCAGTAGTCGGTGCAGAACGTCTCGTCGCCCGCGACCGCGCAGAGCCCGGAAGCGCAGTCGTCGTTCGTCCCGCAGGCGTCACCCGGCTGACCGAGATCGGCCTCCGAACGGCACGCACCGCAGCCTGGCGCGGCGCCCGGACGACAGACGAAGCCCATCGCGCACGCGCTCACGCTGGCGTCGGGGCGACACGGCGTCGCGCAGACGTTTCCGTCGCACATCAACGTCGCGCAATCGGTGTCGGTCGCGCAGCTCGCGCCGAGGGGCGCGGCACCCGCAGCGCCCGCGAGACAGAGACCCGTCCCGCACACGCCCGCCGCCTCGCCGTCGCAGTAGAAGCCGGACGGGCACGAAGCGGTGTTGAAACCGTCGCACGACTGGCTGCACACGCTGCCCGCCGGAGTCGTCGCGCAGAGCCCCGAGTTGCACGCGTCGTTGCTCGTGCACGGCTGCCCGAGCTCGGCGCCGCCCGTCGGACGCGCTTCGCAGCGCCCCGTCGACGTGTTGCACCGCTGCGTGGCCGAACACTCGGAGTCGCTGCGGCAGCCGGTGGGCGTCGCGCCCGCGCAGGACGGGCTGCCGCCGACGACGCCGACGCACTGCCCGCCGCCTCCCACGTTCACGCATTGGTAGCCCGAGCCGCACTCGGCCGAGCTGGAGCAGGCACGGCCGCAGTAGGCACCGCCCGTCGGGTACATGAGGCAGAAGTTGCCCGCGCCTCCGCACTCGCTGCTGTCGGAGCACGGCGAGCAGAGCGACCCGTCGCCCATCACCGGCCGGCACGCGCCGCTCACGCACTCCTGCCCGCTCGGGCACCCGGTCGTCGTGCAGTCGGTGCTGCCGCTGCCCGGGTAGAGCGTGCAGATGCCGTTCGAGTCGTCGCTGCCGATCGAGTCGATGCCGCCGGTGTACGCGAAGTACATCGTCGCGCCGCGATCGTTGCTGTGCCCGAGGCCGTAGTAGTGGCCGCCCTCGTGGAGCGCGATCGAGTACGCGTTCACGTTCGACCCCGAGCCCGAGCCCGTGATCCACGTGAAGTTGACGCCGTTCATCTCCATGTCGGCTTCGACGATGCAGTTGCGGCCGTCCCAGCGCGGACCGGTCACGCCGATCGCGCTGCTGCCGTGGCGCCAGCCGCTCTCGACCCAGCCGATGAGCGAGCGTCCGTCGCCCGCGCCCGCGGTGCCCGTGCTGCGCCCGGTGTAGTTGTTCGCGAGGCTCGTGCAGGCGACGCGCGTCCAGTCGTCCATGCCGCGCTGCGTCTCGCTGATCGTCGTGGCCTCGCCGAGATCGGGCGAGGTGATCGTGATGCCGTAGGGCACCGTCTGGCACCACTTCGGGCAGGAGCCGGTGAGGCACTCCCACGCGAGCGCGGGCTGGCTCACGAACGTCGCGCCGAGCGCGATCACGAGTCCGAGGCGGTTCATCGCGCACCTCCCTCGACGGCGCCGCCACCGGGGAAGAACGTCTGCACGCCGCGCACGAGCTCGACGAAGCTCTCGAGCGGGAGCACCTCGCGACCGCCGTGGTGGATCGTCATGCGACCGCGAGCCCAACGCGCGAACGCGATCGTCGCGGTGTCGCGCGCGACCACGTCGGGGGCTCCGCCCACGCCACGCAGCACGACGAACTTGCCCTGCGCCATCGCGTAGGTGCGGAAGTACGTCGCGTCGTCGGGATCCGCCTCGAGGAAGACGAGCACCTCTTCACCGACCGCGTAGCGCGGCGTGCCGTCGATGCGCATGCCGCCGCCCTGCCCGCCCGGCCCGATGAGCCCACCGAGCTCGCGGATCGTCAGCGTCGGCCCGCCCTGCCCCTTGAGCCATTGATCGACCTGCAAGGTCGAGACGGTCGCGGGGTCCATGCCGTGCTCGCGCACGAGCATCTGCGTGCCCGAGTGGATCACGCGTCCGCGCACGATCACCGACGCGTCGCGGATCATGTCCTCGAGCGCGACCTCCACCATCACCGTCGCGCGCGCCACCGAGCTCCACGGCGCGAGCGCGGTCAGCGCGGCGAGGAAGAGCAACGCGCTGCCCCTCCCGAACGCCCGCGCGGCGCGAACCGATCGTTCCTTCCACGGCATCCCACACCTCTCAATCCAAGAGATCAGTCCAAGAAGAAGCGCCGCACCACCACAGAGCCGCGCTCCACGTCACACGTCCACACACCGTCGCGACCAACTTCGCCCACCACACGCGTGCACGCACGTCGCGCGCACGTCGATCCAGGTCGCTCTCCACCGAGAACCGCCGCACGTCCGCACCGTGCGTCGGCTCGCGCGTCACGTGTCACCGCGTGACGGCCACGGGAACGGCGTTCTCCGCGGCTGGGGGCAGCCGAAGGTATCGTGAGAGCCCGCGCACGCCAAGGTAGAACGGGAGCGTGTCCGCGAACGCCACCGCCGCCTTGAAGACGTAGCCCGCGACGATGAAGCCCACGAGTTGGGGCCAGAGCGCGCGGCCCTCGTCGATCGGCAGCCCACGCGCGAGGAAGTGCGTGACGAGGATGACCGCGATGGTGTCGACGAGCTGGCTGACGAGGGTCGACGCGTTGTTGCGCAGCCAGAGGTGCCGCCCCTTCGTCAGACGCTTCCAGAAGTGGAAGAGGTAGACGTCGACGAACTGCGCGGTGAGGTACGCGACCATCGACGCGGTCACCGCCGCGAAGGTCATGGTGCGGACCTGCATGAACACGTCCTCTTCGCTCGCACCGGGCAAGACGCCCCCGAGCCAGAGGATGAAGACGAGCCAGAGGTTGAGCGCGAGCCCCATCCACACCACGGCGTTCGCGCGGCGCTGCCCGTAGATCTCGCTGATGAGGTCGGTGCACAGGAACGTGATCGGGTACGGCAAGACACCGACCGCGATCATCACGCGCTGATCCATCACCTCGAAGCCGAGATCGATGAAGCGGGTGATGCCGAGGATGTTCAGGATCGCGAGCGTCCCGAGGAAGAGCCCGGAGAGCACGAGGAACACCGCTTCACGGCGCCGGTGCAGCTCCCGCGGCGTGAGCTCCGCGAGCCCCGGATGACGGTGTTGCTGCGTGGGCAACCACTCGGAGTCGGTCTCTTCGGCCTCGTCCTCGGATCGCGCTTCCTTCGTTGCGTTCACGAGGGCTCCGTCTCGGGCCGAAGCTCGCCTTCGACCAGCCCCTTTCGCAACGCGGCCTGCTCGAGCGCGCGCCACGCTTGGTGCTCCTGCCCCGCGCGCTTGCTCGGGCCCGTCGCCTCGTAGAGCCCCGGCACCGCGAGCCGATACCCACGCGGTCCCCGCGCCGCCGCCTCCAGCCGCTCGCGCACCTGACCGAGATCGACCGCGGCCGGCACCACGAGCTTGCCGTACACGAGCCGCTCGCCGTCGACCTCGCGTCCTTCGGGGTACGCGAAGACCCGCACGCCTTCGGGCAAGGCGTCCGCCAGCGTCTCGAGATCGCCCGTCTTCAGGAGCGCCGCGAAGCGGAGGCGCCGCTCGTCGCCCGCTCTCAAGATCTCGAGCAGCGGGAACACCGGCGGATCGTGCGCGACCGGCGCGCCGTCGAAGAGCACGAGATCGCCGTAGTCCACCGGACAATCGCGGAAGCTCGCCGAGCTCACGACCCCGTGCCCCGGCGAGAGCGGCGTGACCCAGACCACCTCGAAGCCCTCGCGCGGCCCACGCGAGAACCCGTAGCCCGCGTCCTTCGAAGGCACACGCACCTGACGCGGCGGCACGTCGTCCACGATCGGCATCCCGCCCGCGCTCAGGCGCACCGTGAAGCCGAGATCGCGCCAGAGCCCCGCTGCGACGTCACCGTCGCCGAGCGCGGTCGCCGCGAGCGCGGCGTTCCAGAGCACACCGCGTCGATCGCCGAGCCGCGCTCGCGCGCGGAGGAACGCGTCGAACGCGGCTTGCCAACGCCCGCGCCATTTGTGGAGAACACCGAGATCGTTCCACCACTCGCCTTTCGACGGCGCGATCGCGAGAGCGCGCGCGAGATACGTCTGGGCGTCTTCGTCCTTCTCGGGACCGAGCGCGTGCGCGGCGAGCGCGGCGTGGAGCGCGAGGTAGGCGGCCGCCTCCGACGTGTCCTCCTCGCCGAGCGCGTCGAGCCCCGCGCGCGCGAGGGCGTACGCGCGCGCCTCGGGTCCTCCCACGCGCGGCGGTGCGTCGAAGGGTCGTCGCGCGGCGGCCGCGTTCAGCGCCGCACACGCGGCGATCAGCGTCTCCACGTCCACGTCATCACCCGCGAGCGCGCGCTCCACGATCGAGTCCAGCTCCGCGCGCTGCGGAGCGGCGGCGAGCGCGCGCAACCACGCGAGCGTCACCTCGCGATCGCGTCCCACCCGCTCGACGAGCGGCGCGAGCTCCGCGAAAGCTTCGTCGAGCGCGCCCTTCGCGAGCGCGTCGTGGATCGTGTGCATTCCGTCCATCGCGCCGACGTTAGCAGCGGACTCGACGTACGCGACCCGAGGCTGGCGCGCCCCGAGGCTCCGGAACACCGTCAGCGGCGCGGCGCGGCGGGCTCTCGCGTGGGCTGCGTGGGCTGCCTGGTCTGTGCGGGCTCACGCGTCCGCGCCCGCGACTCGCGCGTCGGTCGGCGCACCCGTTCCGGCTCCGCGCACGATCTCCGCTTCGCCGTGGAGCGCGCCGTCGATCGTCGTCAGGTTGAGCGACGCGCGCTGCCCCGGACGACGCGCGTCGAGCACGCGCTTGAGGTCGAGCATGCTGCGCACGCGGTGCCCGTCGACCGCCACGATCACGTGGCCGCCCCAGCGCAACCCCATGCGCCGCACCACCTCCGGCGCCGCGTCGCGCGAGCCACGAAGCCCCGCACGCTCGGCGGGTCCGTTCGGCAGCACGTGATCGATGCGCACACCTTCCACGCGCGGGCCTCGGTAGTCGTCGCCCAGGATTCCGAGCCACACCGGCCCGAGCCCCGGACCGTTCTCGAACGCGGGCGCCTCGCCAGGCACGCGGGGCGTCGGAGCGGCCTCGCGCTGCGCATGCAGTCGGTCCGGCGCGATCGGCTGACCTTCCACCGCGCGCGCCGCCGGACCCTCCGCGACCTCCGCGCGTCGGCGCCGAGCGTCCGCGAGCGCCTGCTGCACGTAGCTCGTCGGCACCGCGAAGCCGATGCCGTGCGAGCCGCCCGAGCGCGAGAGGATCGCGGTGTTCACGCCGATCACCTCACCGCGCGAGCTCACGAGCGGTCCACCCGAGTTGCCGGGATTGATCGTCGCGTCGGTCTGGATGACCCCGACGATCGGACCCGCGGGCCCCGGGAGGTCACGCCGCGCGCTCACGATGCCTTGGGTCAACGTGCCGTCCAGACCGAACGGGCTGCCGTACGCGAGCACCGTCTGCCCGACCCGGACGTTCGCAGGATCGCCGAGCGGCAGCGGCGGTACCGTCACGCGCTCCGCGGGCTCCAGCACCGCGAGATCGTGGTGCACGTCGAGCAGCAGGAGCCGCGCGACCACCGCGCGCCCGTCGCCGTAGCGGATCTGAATCGGAGCGCGTCCGCCCGCGCGCACGACGTGGGCGTTCGTCACCACCCACCCCTCTTCCGAGGCGACGAACCCGGAGCCGCCCGACGATCCCACTCGCACCACCACCGCCGAGCGTTGGAGCGACTCCGCGATCGCGATCCGTCGATCCTCCGTGAGCTCCGTCCCGCGCCCTTCGCCCGCCGAGGGTGGCGGCTGAGCGAGCGCGAGCGTGGGCAGCGCGAGGGAGAGGAGCACGAGAGCGCAGCGCATGACGGTCATGGATGGGTCTCGGAAGGAAACGATTCAACTCCGCGGTCCGGTGGTCGCGACGACCCCCGTAGGATACGCGGGGCCAGCGGCGACGGCTCGACGCTCCGCGCCACGAGCCACGCGGTCCTCAACCCACGACTCGGCGGGCCTGTTCCACCCCGCCACGCGCGGGGCGAGCACACGGCGAGCGCGCGTCGGCCCCCGACTCCACGTCGGGGGACCCCCGTCCTCGCACGTGGGCCTCGACTGCGTACTTGCTGCCACCGACGTGAGGTGTACTCTCGCCGCTTCTGGAGGCTTGTGGGGCTGAGCAGACACGGAGCCGGTTTGACGGACGTGGGACGGCGTCGCGCGGTCAATCAAGACGCGTTCTACTGCGACGACACGCTCGGTCTCTACGTGGTCGCGGACGGCATGGGGGGTCACGCCGCGGGCGAGATCGCGAGCGCCGAAGCCGTGGATCAGGTCCTCGGCATGGTCGCGCGCGGCCGAGGGATCCTCGATCGCCTCGCGGAGGGCGACACCTCGGAGCCCACGCTGCGCCAAGCGATTCGTGTGCTGGAGAGCGCGGTGCAGGCCGCGACGTACATGGTCTTCGGGCTCGCACAGGCCGACCCCGAGCGGCAGGGCATGGGCACGACCCTGACCGCGCTGGCCATCTGCGGGAGCTACGGCATCACCGCGCAGGTCGGTGACAGTCGCGTGTACCTCGTGCGCGACGGGCGCGCGATGTCACTCACCGAAGATCACACGCTCGTCGCGTGGCAGCTCAAACAGGGAATCATCACGGAAGAAGAGGCGCGCGTCTCGCCGCATCGCAACGTGATCACTCGCGCGGTCGGCTCGCGGGACTACGTGCAGGTGGACACCCACTTCTTCCAGGCCCAGGCCGGCGACTCGTTCCTGCTCTGCTCGGATGGTCTCCACGGCTACCTCGACGACGACGAGATCCCGCCGATCGTGTCGGACGGCCCGCAGAACGCGGTGCGTCGCTTCATCACGCTCGCGAACCAGCGCGGCGGCCGCGACAACATCACCGCGGTCGTCGTCACGCTCGACTGACGCGTCGTCGAGAACGCGTCGTCGAGAACGCGTCGTCGAGAACGCGTCGTCGAGAACGCATCGCCGAGAACGCGTCGCCGAGAACGCGTCGCCGAGAACGCGTAGCCGAGAACGCGTCGCCGACAACGCGTCGCCGAGAACGCATCGCCGACAACGCGTCACAGACGACGCGTCGCTCAGCGCGCTTCGCGCACCATCGCGGCGATGCGGTCCATCGCCTCTTCGAGCACCGAGAGGCCGGGCCCGAAGCTGAAGCGCACGTGATGACGGAAGCGCGACGGGCGACCCATGCGGCGCTTGCCGGGGTTGATGTCGAAGAAATGCCCCGGCACCGTGATGACCTTGCGATCGAGCGCGGCCTGGAAGAAGTCGTCGCCGTGGCGCAGTGAGGGCGGCAGATCGCGCAGATCGCCCCACGCGTAGAAGGTGCCTTCGGGCTCGGCGTCGAAGCGCACCCCGACCTCGCGCAGACGGCGCAGGAGGTAGTCGCGCTTGGGGGCGAAGGTCTCGTGGATCGCGTTGGTCTCGTCGAGCACGAGCTTCTCTTCGAGGAGCGGGATCGCGGCGCGCTGCATCGGCGCGGATCCGCCGCCGTCGAGGAAGGAGCCCGCGCTCGCGGCCGACTCGATCACGTGCTTGGGCCCGAGGATCCAGCTCACGCGGAAGCCCGGGTAACGCCAGTTCTTCGTGAGCCCGTCGAAGATCACGACGGGATCGCGGTCGACGTCCTCCACGTAGCGCGCTGCGGTCACGATGGGCGCCTCACCGCGCGCCTTCGCGGCCGCGACCTCGGGGCCGGTCCACACGTAGTGCGAGTAGAACTCGTCGATGAGGAGCGCCGAGCCGAGGCTGCGGGCCGCGCTCGTCCACGCCGCGAGCTGGTCGCCCTGCACCGTCTTTCCGGTCGGGTTGCACGGGTTGCTCAGCAGCAGCGCGCCGAGCCCACGTCCGAGGATCTCGCGCCGCAGCTCGTCGCTCGTGAACTCGTAGCCCTTGTCGGGATCGAGCAGGATCGGGATGGGCTGGAAGCGCCGGAAGACGTCGAGGAGCTCTTCGTAGGCGGTGTAATCCGGCAAGAAGTGGCCGAGATGCACCGGCGCGACGGCCGCACAAGCGCGCATGATCGCGACGCGACCTCCACCACAGATCGCGACGTTCTCCGCCGTGTATTGCGAGGGCATCCCGCGGCGGAAACGGCGATTGTAGAGATCGGCGACCGCGGCGCGCAGCTCCATCAGGCCGGGCACGGGTGCGTAGTCGAGGTCTTGTGGGTGGACCGGGATCGTCTCGATGCGGGCAGGGGCCCCGGGGATGGGCCCGGTCTCGGGCTGGCCTTGGCCGAGGTTGCACCAGCCGGACGCGCCCAGTGAGAAGCCGCGCTTCTGCGCCTCCACGGAGACGTAGATCACGCCGGTCCGCGGCACGCGGCGGAACGCGCCCGCCCCGTCGGCGGAGGGGGCGTCGAAGGCGTCGGCGAGGAGCGGGGAGACGGGATCGGGCGTGTCGGACATCGAGTTGCCGTGGGGTGCTGGGTTGCTGGGCGGCTGCCCGGGGGTTGCGGGGGTCACCGTCGGGTGACCGAACGCTCGAAGAAAACGCACTCGGCCGGAGGTGTCGCGTGCGATTCGTGGGCGAGCGCGCTAGTCTAGTGACTCTGGCGATGGTGTCGGGCGAGCGGGGTGCTCGGTCGACCACGCGGGCCCGCCGAGCTTCGGGGGCACGCGTCCGGTGCGCGGGTGGCAGGGGTGCCCTCCGCGCGGGTGGCGAAAGGTGCCGCGAAACGCGGTCGGGGTCGAACGATGATGTGCTTTCGACGTTGGGGCCTGGTCCTGGGGTTGATGTCGGCATCGATGCTGGGGTCGACGTGGGGGTGCGCGGCGAGCCCGGGCGCGGGGAGCGACGCGGGCCGAGACGCGGGTCGCGACGCCGGTTCGCGGGATGCGGGCGATCCTTTCCGCGACGCGAGCGGGCGCAACGACGGCTCGACGATCGAGGACGCGGACGTGCCGATCGACGCGGACGCCCGCGACTCGGGCACCGACGCGGGTGAGTCGGACGCGGGTCTCGACGCCGGCACGGACGCGGGCACCGACGCGGGAACCGATGCGGGAACGGACGCGGGCATGATGATGCCGGTCCTGACGGTGGATGGCGTGGTCAGCGACGCCGAGTGGATGGGCGCGACCCGCATCGTGAACACGGTGCCGACCAACTGGGGCGCCACGCAGAATCGTCTGGATGCGCTCCGCACGATCGTGGATGGAGGCCGCCTCTGGATCGCGGTCGAAGGGCTGGTGGAGAGCACCAACGCGATCGTGGTCTACGTGGACACGGATCTGCCGGACACCACGACCGGCCTCGCCGCGTTCGCGACGATGACGGACTCGACGGGCTCGCTCGACAACGCGATCTCGGCGCTCTTCACGGTTCCGTCGAACTTCTACGTGGACTTCGCGTGGGGCACCCGCGCGATGGGCACGAACCTCGCGCCGGTCACGAACGACACGATGGACGGGTTCAACACCAGCATCGGCTGGCGCGACGTCGCCCTCAATCCGGCAGATTTCTCCTGGGTCGGCCACGGCGACGCCCCGGTCGAGTGCGGCGCGAGCGCGTGTGAGACGAGCATCGCGCTCAGCCTCCTCGGCGCGACGAGCGGCGATCAAATCGCGATGTTCGTCCGCCTGACGAACGCGGCGGGCGACGCTTTCAACAGCCGGCAACGGCTCCCAGAAGACGGGATGGAGCTCGACACGCAGAACGTCGGCATGGTCCACGTGGTCACGGTGCCGTGAGGACGCGTGGCGACCGTCGAAGCACGATCGTCGCGCCCTCGATCGACACGACCACCGCGTCGCACGGTGCCGGGACCTCTCCGACGAGCCCATCGTCGTGAAGTCCGTCGTGCAGCTCCGCCAAGACGGCGCCCTCCGTGACCCGCTCGGCTTCGGTGACTCGCCACACCGTGCGCCCTGGCCCGCCGATCTCGGCCGGCAGCTCGGCGACGATCGTGACGAGCCGTTCTCCTGGATGGCTCGCCGGAAGGGGCAAGCCCTCCCGGGCGCAGATCGCTTCCATCGCGTCGAGTGCAGCGTCGCGGGCGCCGAGGCTCGCGCGCGCGAGGAACCGCTCGAGCGCGGGGAGATCGGCCGCACTCCCGTGCTCACGTAGCGCGCGCGCTGCCGCGAAGCGCACCAGCGAGTCGCGGTCGCGGAGGCGCCTGGCGAGGTGATGCGCGAGGTCGGGATCGCGCCGCCGCACGAGCGCTTCGAGGGCCAGCCAGCGGATCGATCCATGGCGTGAGGCCAGCGCGCGCTCGAGGTGTGCGGCGCCATGCGGCGAATCGAGGCGCCCAAGGGCGGCCACCACCACGAAGCGATCGGCGAGCGTGGGTTCGTCGTCGAGGGCACGGAGGAACGCGCTCGGATCCGCGCGGGCGACGACGGTGATGGCGTCGACGAGATCGTCGAGGAAGTCGCGTGGGTGCATGCCCTCGGGGAGCGGCCGGCCTCCTCGCACCGTGCCGAGCACCGACGTCAGTGCTTCGCTCCCGAGGGCTTCGAGGGCCGCGAGCGCCTCCGCGCGTCGAGAGGTCCCGAGCAGCGCGAGCAGGTCGTCGACTCGAAGCGCTCGAGGAGGGGCGTCGCCCGGATCGTCCGCGCCGTCGTCCCTCGTCTCCACCCCGACACCGTACCTCGCCTGATGGGAGCCCGGCCGGCTCGCTGTCAGCTTCCTTGAGGGGCTGTCGCCAGCCCCTCCCCCACGGGGCCCACCCGCGAGCCTACGCTCGCTTCGCGAGCTGCGCGCCGTCCGGCGGGGCGGCTTGCGAATTCGGCCTCCAGCTTCTTTTCAGGCCCGCGCCGGGCGACGCACAGCCAGGCTGGAATCGCACGGAATTCGTGTTCAATCGCGCCGCGGCGTCTGGTAGCGTGCGAATGCCGTACCCGCTCGGCTCGCCTCCCCCAGCGTGGGGAGGAGACGTCACGCCGCTCGTCCCGCGTGGTCGTGCTTCCGATGGCTCAACCCCCCTCCATTCCCCCTTCGGCCAGCACTGCTGCGAGCACTGCCCCGGCGAACCCGACGCGCCCTCCCGGCCCCACCGACGAGGGCTTCGTGCACGACGCGCTCGCGGGCCTCGTCGCACGCGAGGGTTCGAAGGTCGAGCAGGCGTTCCTGCACTGGCGCCTCGGCACGCTCGCGGAGCGCGCGGGCGATCCCGCGAGCGCCGTGAAGGCGTGGCTCACCGCGTACAACCTCGCGCCCGGCTTTCGCGCGCCGCTCTTCGATCTCACGCGGGTGTTCGAGCGACGCCGCTCGTTCAAGAACCTCCAGCGCCTCTACGAAGCGGAGCTCAAGAGCGCGCGCAGCCCGATCGAGCGCGCGTCGGCGCGGGTGGACCTCGCGGGGCTCTTCGAGGATCGCCAGGGCCGCGCGGAAGACGCGCTCGTGGAGCTCGCGACCGCGCTCGACGACGCGGCGGACGATCCGGGAGCGCGCGCGACCGTCGGTTGGTTCCTGGAGCGCGCCGCGCGTCGAGCGTCGCAGCCGGATCTCGTGCGCAAGGCGCTCCGCGCGCAGGCCGACTCCGCGCTCGACCCGGTGTGGAAGACGTTGCTCCTCGTGGACCTCGCGGAGGAGCGGGCGGCGGAAGGCACCGACGAGTCGGCAGCCGAAGCGATCGCGATCCTCGACGAAGCGCTCGCGACCGGCGCGGCGCGCGCGCGAGTGCTGCACGCGATCGAACGCATCGCGCGACGGCACGACGACGTCGACGCGTTGGTGCGTGCGCTCGACGGGCTCGCGGAGCTCGCGGCGCAAGCGGCGCGCGGAGAGCCCGACGCGGGCTCGGGCGCGTTCAGCGTGGAGCGTCTGTCGAGCGGCGCGCGCGCGGCGGGCCAAGCGGCCGGCGCGTGGCTCGAAGCGGCGGGGCTCCTGCTGCACCGCCGCGCACAGCCACAGGAGGCCGCGCGAAGGCTCGCGTCGGCGGTGGCGCTCCGACCGGACGACGCCCTGCTCCGCGCGATGCTCGTCGAGGCGGCCGCGGCCGCGGGCGATCACGAGGTCGTGCGCCGCGAGAGCGCGGAGCTGCTGGAGCGCAGTCTGCCGCCGGGGCTGGCGGCGGGCTTGCTCTTCCACGCTTCGCGGGCCGCGCGCGCGGCGGGCGATCCGGAGGCGCTGGTGCTCGTCGAGCGCGCCCTCGAGCTCGCACCCGGCTCGTTCGTGCTGCGCGCGACGCTCGATCGTTGGCTCGCCGCCGATCACCGCTTCGACGTGTGGATCGAGGTCCTCGCCAAGCGCGAGGGAGACGACGAAGAGCGCGGTCTGGCGCTCTGGCGCGCGGCGACGATCGCGGAGCTCGACCTCGGCGATGGCGCGCGGGCACGTGCGCTGTACGCGCAAGCGGCGGAGCGCCTGCCCTCACCGGGCCCGGTGCTTCGTGAGCTGCTGGAGTCCGCGCTCGCCGCAGGCGACGACGAGGCGGCGAGCGACGCGATCGCGACCTTGCTCGCCGGTGAGCTCGGAGCAGAGGAGCGCTCGGCGCTCTTGCGCGATCGGGTGCTTCTCTTGGCGCGCAGCGAAGGCGCCGAGGCGCGTCTCGCCGCTGCGCTCGAGCACGCGATCGGCGCGACGGAAGCGAGCGCGTGGGCGCCCGACGAAGCGCGGGTGCGCGCGGGTGAGGCGCGGCGGTTCTCGACGCTGACGAAGGCGCACCTCACGCTCGCTGCGCTCGCGGACGACGAGGAGCTCGCGGCGGCGCACTTCGCGGCGGCGGGACGTGCGGCGGTGCGCGGAGGCGACGACGCGGCGGCGGAGTCGGCGCTCCGCGAGGCGCTCGAGCGGGCGCCCGGACATCGCTACGCGACCGCGCTGCTCGAAGAGGTCTACCGCGCGCGCGGCGACGCGGACGCGGTGGTGGCGCTCTTGCGCGAAGCGGCGGAAGCCCACGGCGGCACGCGCGCGGCGTTGGTCGAGCTGCTGCTCGCAGGTGCGGCCGCCGAAGCCGCGGGCGACGTGAAGCTCGCGGCGGACACCTACGAAGAAGCCGCGGATCGGCAGCCCGACGCGCGGGCTCCGCTGTGGGCGCTCGAGCGTCTCGCGCTCTCGACCGGCGACGACGCGCTGCTCTTGCGAGCCCGCGAAGGGCTCTCGGAGCGCGAGCTCGCGGACGGCACGCCGGGACGCGCGACGCTGGAGCTCGGCGATCACTACGTGCGGCTCGGCAAGAGCGCGCTCGCGGAGGCGCCGCTGCGCGCGTGCCTCGACAGCGCCTTCGCGCTCGAAGCGGCCGCCGCGCTGGTGGCTGCGCCGGCGGACGAGATCGATCCCTCGGCGCGCATCGCGGCGCTCGAGATCCTGCTGCACGAGGCGGTGCGCGAAGCCAATCGACTCGGCACCACGGCGGAGGGAAGCGCGAGCGACGTGCCGACCTTCCAGCGTGAGCTCGGGCTCGCCGCCGCGAACGAAGGTTTCGAGCCCGGTCTCGCGATCGAGTGCGCCGCGGCGATGATGGAGGGCGTCGACGAAGGCGGCGATCCGTGGGCGCTGCTCACGCAGCTCCGCGCCGCAGGCCAGGACCAACGCTGGAACGAGCGCGCCGACGTGTACCTGCGCCTCGCGGAAGGTACGAGCGATCCGAACGAGCGCGCCAGCCTCTTGCTACATGGGCTGCGCGCGAAGGTGGTCGCAGACGCCGACGCCGCGGACGACGCGTTCCTGCTCGCGCAGGAGCTCGTCGGCGAGGACGACGAAGGTGGCGCGGCAGCGGTCGCGACGGACGAGACGCTCGAAGGTGGCGACGACGCGGACGCGCGCGCCGAGGCGCTGCTCGCGCGGCTCGGGCATGTGGAGGGCCCCGCGACCGCGACGCTGGCGGCCGCGGCGGGGCGTGCGCTCGGAGCGGCGCGACGCAGCCGCGAAGCGCTCGATCGTCTGCACGCGGTGGTGACCGCGGATCGTTCGGATCTCGCGTCGTGGGAGGCCTTGCGGCTGGCCGCGCGCGAAGCGGGCGCGTGGGATCGCGTGGTCGAAGCCTGCGACGTGCTGGCCGAGCACCTCGACGGGGACTCGCGGCACGAGATGCGCGAAGAGGCGGCCGCGGTCTTGATCGATCGGCTGAATCGGCCCGCGGAGGCGAAGCAACGCCTGCAAGAGGTCGTGCTCGCCGACCCGACGCGCCCGAACGCGTACCACCGCATGCACGATCTGCTCGCGGACGAAGGCGACACCGAGGCGCTGCTCGCGCTCGTCAAGACGCGCATCGACGCGATCGACGACAGCGCGCAGCTCGAGCGGTTGATCTACGAGCAAGCGCGTCTGCACCGCTCGCTCGGGCAGCTCGATCGCGCGCTCGCCGCGATCGACGACCTGCTCTTGTTCGACGAGCACCACGTCGGCGCGATCGCGCTCGCGATCGAGATCCGCGTGCAGCGCGAGGAGTGGCAAGAGGCGGTCGACGCGCTGCGGCGGCTCGCGAGCAGTGACGTACCGGCGAAGCAGAAGCGCATCGCGCACCTCGGCGCGGCGGACTTCCTCGAGAACAAGCTCGGCGATCCGGCGGGTGCGCTCGCGGAGCTGGCGGCGATCGACGCGCTCGGGCTCGCGGACGCGGCGCTGCACGAGCGGCGCGCGGAGGTGGCGACGCGCGCGGGCAACGTGCCGGCCGCGGCGGACGCGCTGCTTCGGGCGGCGGAGCTCTCGACCGGCGCGGATCGACTTCAACGCGTGAAGCTCGCCGCGCGGCTGCTCACGCGCGACGGACGCGACACCGACGGCGCGCTGCTCGCGTGGCGGCAGGTGCTCGACCTCGTGCCGACCGAGCTCGAAGCCGGCGCCGCGATCGACGGGCTGCTCGAGTCGGCGTCGGCGCGGCTCGGACACTCGCAGAGCTTCGAGCGCGCAGTACGGCAGCGCATCGAACGCGAAGGGATCGACGCGGACGGCCTTCGTCGGCTGCGCGCGGCCGCGAAGTGGCGCGGAGACGCGCTGCTGGAGCACGCGGTGCTCCACGTGCTCGCGGGCTTCGGCCTGGCGGACGACGACGAGCGCGCGGCGAGCGACGAGACCACGTCGGTGTTCACGCGCACGTCCCTCGGCGCGTTGACCGAGGGTCAGCTCGCGCTGGTGCGGGGTCCCGCCGACGGAGGACCGGAGCTCGAGCTCGCGCGGCTGGTGCAGGAAGACCTGCTGGAGAGCGTGGGCCTCGACCTCGGTCACCTCGGTGTGGGTCGGCAGGATCAGGTCCCGGTGAAGCGGCCGAGCGCGGTGCGCGACGAGCTCTCGACGCACGCGCGTCTCTTCGGCGTCGAGACGGAAGACTTCTACGTCGGAGGCAACGACGCGGGGCGCATCCTCGCGCTGCCGGGCCGCAAGGGCGCGGTGTGGATCGCGGGGAGCGGCGTCACGAGCCCGTTCGATCCGATCCGTCGCTTCGCGGCCGGTCAGCAGGCGTACGCCGCGCAACGTGGGGTGCTGCCGCTGCTGCGGCGCCCGCCCGAAGACGCTGCGCTGCTTCTCGCAGCCGTCTGTCTCGCCTCCGAGGCGCCGCTCGCGGCAGCGCAGGGCAAGAGCGTGGTGCCCGAGCTCGCGTCGAGGCTCGCGCGCACCTTGCCTCGCAAGACGCGCAAGGCGGTGCAGCAGCTCGCACCGACGTTGCCCGAGGGCGGCGCGCGGTTGCCGGCGTTCTGTCGCGACGTGCGGCGGAGCGCGATGCGGTGTGGGCTCTTGCTCTCCGGCGATCTCGTCGCGGTGCTCGAAGCGCTGCTCGACGAGGCGCCGCGGCTCTACTCCGTCCGCGCGTCGGTCGACGCGACGGATCTCCTGCTCTTCTGGATCTCGCCGGCGATGCTGGAGCTTCGCCGAGGGTTGGGCGCGTGAACCAAGACGACGACGATTTCGAGCTCGATCCGGATCTCGACTCCGCGCTCGACGCGTGGGCTCAAGACTTCGAGCAACAAGCGAAGGCGGAGTCTGCGCCGATGCCACAGGCGTCGGTGAAGTCGGCCCCGCCGCCGCCGAAGCCGGCCGCGCCCGCCGCGAAGCCGAGCGAGGCGCGGTCGCGTCCGCTCTATCAACCGGATCCCGAGCTGCTCCGTGGGCGTGAGGCCCCGCGACGTCCGGCCCCTGCGGCTGCGCCCCCGGCCGCACCTCCGCCCCAGGACCGCTTTCCGTCGTTCGCGGACGACGACGACGAGGTCGAGGAGTCGACGAAGATCGCGTCCATCCCCAAGGAGCTGATCGCCTCGTTGCAGGAGGTCGCCGCCGCGCGCGAAGCCAAGGAGCGTGCGGAGGCCTCCGCTCGCAAGCCCGCCGAGCCCAAGCCCGCGTCGGCGAGACCGCCGCGTTCTCCGGTGCCTGGGATCGATCTCGACCTCGACGATCTCTTCGAGGGTCTCGACAAAGAGACGAACATCTCGGACCTCCCCGCGCAGACCGCGCGGAAGGAGCCGGCTGCCCATGCTGCGCCGACTCCCGTCCCCGCGAAGCCCGCCAGCGAACGCCCGCCGACGCCCGACGAGGTCGCGGCCGCGCAGTCGATCGAGTCGCTGGAGACCGACTTCCTGGATCCCTTCGCGGACTCCACACCCGTTCCAACCGGGGAGGCGTCGGCGGATGCGCCGGGCGCGGAGCCCGAAGCGAGCGCGGCAGCGCCGAAGCCGCTCCCGCCGCGTCCGATGCCTCCGACGCCCAAGGGCCTGCCTCCGACACCCAAGGCGCTGCCTCCGCGGCCCGCGCCTCCGCTCGGCAAGGGATTGCCGCCGCGCCCCGCCGTGCCGCCCTTGAAGTCTCCCGCAGGGTGGAAGCCGCCCGCGCCGCCGCCAGGCCTCGGGCGCCCGAGCGCGGACGACGTGAGCACGCTCGAGCGCCCGCTCGACAGCGACGCGCGTCTCGTCGACGTCGCGGCGAGCACGGCGAGCGCCGAGAGCGCGCCGAGCACGACTTCCGAGAGCACGAGCGCGACCGCCGACTCCACTCGAAAGCGCGAGAGCGACTTCTCGACCGAGTCGGCGGGGTCAGCCGCCGACTTCTCGACCGAGTCGGCGGGGTCAGCCGCCGACTTCTCGACCGAGTCGGCGGGGTCAGCCGCCGACTTCTCGACCGAGTCGGCGGGGTCAGCCGCCGACTTCTCGACCGAGTCGGCG